>JAOPZF010000260.1 GCA_025964255.1 Solirubrobacterales bacterium
CGTGGCGGCCACAGCCTGCCCGGGCCGCCACGAGACGCCCGGGACGCAACTCGGACGGCCGCAGCGCTACGGACGACGCGGATGGGGGGCGGGGGCTGTGCGCGGCTAAAGCCGCGAGTGACTAATCCTCGTCGGAGTCGTCGCCGTCCGCGTCATCATCGGCGCCGGCGCGGCGGATGACGATCTGGTCGGACTCGATCCGCACGGTGACGTCGCGGTTACCGGCCCAGCTCTCGACGTAGACGGGGTTGTCCTTGATCGAGGCGTCGAGCCAGAGGCCGTAGCCGTCGGTTTCGCCGTGATCGAAGGTCGCCTCGTACTCCTTTTTGCGACCGCGGCCACCGCGGCGACCACGACGACGACGGCGTTTGGGCCGGTCGCCGCCGTCCTCACCCTCCTCGTCATCGTCGCCCTCGTCCTCGGACTCGGCCTCTTCGGCCTCCTCCTCGGCGGTGGCGGCTTCGATCTCCGCTTCGATCTCGTCGCGCAGGTCGACGTCGCTCGAACCCGCGTTCTCGTCGTCTGGCGAGAGTTCGTACTGCTTGCGGAACTCCCGCAGCTCCGTCGCGGTGATTTCGAGTTGGTGGGCGATCCAGGCGTCCGTGCGGCCCTGGTGGACCCAGGCGCGGATCTGATTCAGTTGTGGCTTCAAAGAGCGTCGTGGCATCGGCGCGCGAGTCTATTGAAAGCGGAGGGTCCGGCGCCTACCGAGCTAGGAGATCAGGATCGAGAGCGCCTCGAACATGGCGATCGCGACGGCCACCACGGTGACCGTGAGGCAGATCGCCAGCACGCTGAAGCGCACCGTTCCCGACTGCTGAGTGCGCTCGATTCGGCGGGCGCGGGAGCGGTTCGCGGCACGGCGGCGAAGCTGCTCGCGACGGCGGCGCTCAAGTGAAGTCTCCTGCTCGAAGTCGGCCTCGAACTGGGAGATGCTCTGTCTCATCTTCATAGATAGGTGCCCCGGAGGGCCGCGGAGACCGTAGCAAAGGATCTTGCAAAGCTCACGTTTCGCTCACACACAGCCGATTCTCGACCTGCCTCAACACGCATTCCAAAGCCCTTTCCCGCGTTTCGCCGCGATCCGCTCAAGTTTTTCAAATCGAGGCGCGAAACGGTCGTTTGGATGGAAGGTGAGCGTGCGGGCCAGCCCGCGGCGGAGCAGCTCGACCTCGAGGAAGCGGTTGTCGACGAAGACGTACGCAAGCAACCGTCCGTAGAAATCTCGAGGTTCCACCCCGACCAGCAACCTCACCCGTTTGCCTTCCGTGTGGCGATGCTCGAAAGCTGATGCCTGCGGTCCGAAGCACTGCACCGGGGTGTCCGGCTTGACCGTCTCAGGCGTATCGACACCGATCAGACGAACGGTCTCCACATCTCCATCGTCGAGACGGACTTCGAGCGTGTCTCCGTCCACCGCCCTCACGGCCACGCCGGTGAGGACCTGAGAAGGCTCGGTGCCTGAGTGATGCTGCCCGAACTCCCAGGGACGCAGGAGGATTACTGCGACGACAAACAGCAGTAAGAGGCTTCCGCGTCCCTTCATCCCCCTCCTAAGTCAGGAGGGGGCCAAGATTCGCCCCCCCTTACGGGGTGCGGCGCACGTTCGCGAGCAGGCTCTCCTTGATCTGCTCGACGATGTCGATCGCCTCGTTGTGCTCGCGCTGCCAGACGTTGCGGCCGAAGATGACGCCGCTGCCGCCGGCCTCCATCACCTCGCGGGTGTTGCGCAGGACCGTCTCGTCGTCGGCCTTTGAGCCGCCGGAGAGGACGACCAGCGCCCGGCCCGCCGACTCGACGCACTGGCGGATCGCCTCCTGCTGATCGACCTGCATCTCGTTGTAGGGCGCCGGGGCGTCCTTGTCCTTCTCCGGATTGATCTTCGGCATGTTGAGCTTGACGATGTCGGCGCCCATCTCCATCGCCATGCGGGCGGCGTAGTCGATCGCGTAGAAGGAGTCCTGGCCGCCCTTGGCGGCGACAGCTTCACCGCGCGGGTAGGACCAGACGACCAGCGGCATGCCGTAGCGGTCGCATTCCTCGCGGACGCCGCGCAGCTGGGCGAGGTCCTCGTCCTGGCGCGGCGAGCCGACGTAGAGCGTGTAGCCGATCGCGTCGGCGCCGAGCCGCACGCCGTCCTCGACGCTCGAGTTGCAGGAGGAGAACGCCTTGTCGCCCGAGGGCAGATCGGTCTTGCCGTTGACCTTGAGGATCAGCGGGACCTTGCCCGCGTAGTCGGGGTAGTACTTCTCCGCCATGCCGATCTGGCAGGCGAGCGCCGAGTAACCGGCCTCGGCGGCGAGGCTGAACTGGTAGTCCGGATTCTTGGAGGCGGGGTTGGCGAAGAAGTCGCGCGGGCCGTGCTCGATGCCCTGATCGATCGGCAGCAACATCAAGGTGCCGTTACCCGGACCGAACTCGTACAGAAGACGGTAAAGACGGGCGCGTTTGCCGGCCGGAAGCGTCGCGAGCAGGGATTTCTGCTCGGTCAGGCTCTTCAACTCCACGGTGTTTCCTCCTCAGATCTGGGTGCCGAGCCAGTATGGCAGCGGAATCCACCATGGGGAGCGCGGGCGCCGGGTATCCTCGATGTACTTATGAGCGAGACTGAGCTCAGCGTCATCTGCAAGAACTGCGGTTCGGAGGTCAGTCCGTATGTGACCGAGTGCCCGTATTGCGGCGCGCGGCTTCGCAAGCGGGCGCCGAAACTGGAGCGACGCGGTGACCTGCTCGAGGCGCAACGGCCGAAGCGCCGGCGCCGACCGCGACTGCGCCGACCGGGGCACCCGCGTAGCCCGATCCACTTCTCGGGGAACGCCGACCGGCCCTACGTGACGATCGGGATCATCGCCATCTCGGCGATCCTGCTCCTGATCCAGAAGGCGACCGGTAACCCGCTCTCCACCTACGGCGGCCTGATCGTTCCCCTCAGCGACCAGTGGTGGCGCTACCTGACCGCGCCCTTCGCCTACATCGATGTCGGCTACCTCTTCGTCGTCGCGGTCGGGCTCGCGATCTTCGCCACCGGGGTCGAGCGCCGGCTCGGCAGTTGGCCGACCGCGGTCCTGCTGCTCGCCTGTGGGGCCCTCGGCGTCCTCGCGGCGGGTGGGATCGCCAGCGCCAAGGGCGAAGTCACGGTGATCGCGGGAGGCAACGGGATGGCCCTCGGCGCCATCGCCGCCTGGTTCGCGATCCGCCGCGCCGAATCTCACGGGGCAATCGACGAGGAGTACGACATGATCGGCCTCGGGGTCGCCGCCGCGGTGCTGGTCGCGCTACCGCTCTTCGCCCCGACCGCCGACTTCTTCGCCTGCCTCGTCGGCGGCGCCGTCGGCGGTCTCGCCGGGCTGGCGGCGACGACCCTCCACCACAAGGAATAAGTGCCGGACGAGAAGGAGCTGGAAGCCGCGATCGAGCGGCTGCTCGATGCCGAGCGCTTTGCCGCCGCCGAGCAGGTGGTGGCACAGGCCGCGCCGCAGCTGCAGAAGGTGCTGGTCGCGGCGCTCGCCGAGGGCGGCTGGTTCGGCGAGCCTCACGAAGCCGAGTCCCTGCGCGCGGCGACCGTCCCCGACCCGGACGAACGGATCGCCGCGGTCCGCGCCCTGCTCGCCGAGGAGGCGCGCATGGGGATGATGGTTGGCGTCGCGGTGGGTTGGGCATTGAACGAAGAGCTGCGCAGTCCCGTAGAGCGCCACGACCCTCGCCCGCCGGGCGATGAGGCGCGCCGACCCGATTAAGGAGACACCTGAGATGGAGATCAAGTTCCACGGCCAGTCCTGCTTCGAGATCACCGAGGGCGACACCACCGTCGTCACCGATCCGTTCTTGAAGCCCAACAACCCGGTCGCCGACGTGACCGCCGATGAGCTCGAGCCGACCGTGATCGTGATCAGCCACGGCCACGCCGACCACGTCGCCGACCTTGTGCCGCTGGCGAAGCGGACCGGGGCGCAGTGCGTCGCGCTGGTCGAGATCGCCGGCTGGATGGGCGAGCAGGGGATCGAGAACGTCGCCGACCCGAACTTCGGCGGCACCGTCCGCTACGACTGGGGCTGGATCAAGTTCGTGCCCGCCTGGCACACCAACACGCTGCCCGACGGCACCGTGATCGGCAACCCGGCGGGGATGCTGATCAACATCGGCGGCAAGACGATCTACCACGCCGGCGACACCTGCTTGTTCGGCGACATGAAGCTGATCGCCGAACGCAATCCGATCGACATCGCGCTGCTGCCGATCGGCGGCCACTACACGATGGATCGCCACGACGCCGTGGTCGCCGCCCAGTTCGTCGGCGCCCACACCGTGATCCCGATGCACTTCAACACCTTCCCGCCGATCGAGACCGACGCGGGTGCCTTCAAGGCCGACGTCGAGGCGGCGGGCGCCGGCACCGTCGTCGTCCTCGAGCCGGGCCAGTCGCACAGCGCGTAAAGGTTTGAACACCGGACTGGCCGGCCGGCCAGTCCGGTGTTAGCCTCGCCTCGGGACTCACTACCGAGGGAGGATCGGGATGGAGGCGAAGCATGCGGCGACCGGTTTCGGGTCGCGGACGCAGCGCGCGGACTACCAGGCGACGGCGGACCCGGCGCTGAACGAGGCGGCGGATCGCACCGCCGACATCAAGCTGCTCGGCTACGGCGAGCTGTACGACCTCTGGGAGCGCCAGCAGTGGCAGACCCAGGAACTTGACTTCAGCCAGGACCGCGAGGACTGGCACGAGCGCATCTCCGAGGAGGAGCGCTTCCAACGGATGTACGGGCTGTCGTCGTTCTTCATCGGCGAGCAGAGGGTGGCGGAGGAGCT
Source organism: Solirubrobacterales bacterium (assembly GCA_025964255.1). GTDB lineage: Bacteria > Actinomycetota > Thermoleophilia > Solirubrobacterales > 70-9 > VAYN01. The sequence continues at coordinate 4,807 of JAOPZF010000260.1, forward strand.
CGGGCCGATCATGCGGGCGGCGCCGACCGAGGACCAGAAAGTCTTCCTCTGCACGCAGATCGCCGACGAGGCGCGCCACGTCCGCTTCTTCGAGCGCTTCTACCGCGAGGTCGGCGTGCTCGAGGCGGACGGTCTGTCAGAGATGCTGGTCGAGACCTCCGCCCACCTGAACGATAACTTCGGCCGGCTCTTCGATGAGATGCTCGGCAAACGCACCGAGCGGCTCTCGCGCGAACCCGAGGACACCGAGGCGCTGGTCGAGGCGGTGACGCTCTACCACATGGTCATCGAGGGGATGCTGGCCCTCACCGGGCAGCACTTCATCATGGACTTCAACGAACGCGAAAACACGCTGCCGGGGTTCGTCGAGGGCTTCGGCAACGTTGCCCGCGACGAGCATCGGCACGTCGCCTTCGGCTCGGTCTTCCTGCGTGAGAAGGCGGGGGAGGACGAGCGCTACAAGCTGGCGATCCAGCGGACGCTGGAGGAATCGCTGCCGGTCGCCGACGGTGTCTTGTCACCGCCGTGGGCAGAGGGCGGCGACGACTTCGAGCTCTTCGGCTACTCGCTGGCGCAGACCCGCCAGTTCGCCGGCACCTGCCTGATGCGCCGACTGAAAGTCATCGGCCTCGGCTGAGCAGCGCCCTCGGTCCGGAGCTACGGAGTTATTCGGCCGGAGGAATTTCGGCCGGCACTTCTTCGGCCGGGGGCGCCGGGGCTTCTTCGGTGACGATCGGCGCTTCTTCGACCGGCGTGGGCGTCGTCGCGGGCGGGGCGGTGGTGACCGAGGGCGGGGTGGTCGTCGTCGCCGGTGGCGTTTCCGGGGTGACGGTGACGGTCACGGTGCCTTTTCCGCCGTGGGCTCCGGCGACGGTCGCCCCGGTGCCACCGGCGACTTCGACGCCGCCGGTGAGGCTGGCGGAAGGTTCGGCCTCGGAGGCGCCGGCTTCAGGTTCGGAGACGACTGCTGCTTCGGCGGGCGGGGCGACTTCTTCGGCCGGAGTAGCGGCCGGCACTTCTTCGGTCGATGACAGCCCCGTCGCGGCTTCTTCGGCTTTTTCGGATTCGGTCGGCGCGACCGCGACGGCGTTGCTGGCGATCGCCGGCTGCGAGGACGCGGCGGTCGACGTCGCGATCCCCGCTTCGACACCGCCGGTCGGCGCCACCGGTGCGGGCGCTTCGGCGACGGGTGCTTCGTAGGTCTTTTCGATCGGCGCGGGCGCCGGGGCGGGGGAGTGATGTTCCTTCGGCAACTCGACCGCGGCGCCCGCGGTGACGACCGCCGCGGCGACGACGCCGGCGACCGCCTTGGTGCCGATCGCGCCACCGATCGCGCCACCGAGACCGCCCAGCCCGCTGCCGCCGCCGAGCGCGGCCATGCCGCT
>JAOPZF010000264.1 GCA_025964255.1 Solirubrobacterales bacterium
TCCGCGCCCGCGGGCCCTTCGAGCGGCTGCCCGCGGCCGCCTCCGACGCCTACTTCGCGAGCCGCGCTCGGGAGAGTCGGCTCGGCGCCTGGGCCTCGCCGCAGTCGCGGCCGCTCGCCGACCGGGCGGAGCTAGTCGCGCGCCTCGCTGGGGTCCGCGAGCGCTTCGCCGAGGTGGAGGACGTCCCCCGCCCGGAGACCTGGGGCGGCTTCGTCCTCCGCCCGCGGACGATCGAGTTCTGGCAGGGGCACCAGGCCCGCCTCCACGACCGCCTCCTCTACACGCGTGCGGCGGACGGCTGGAGCATCCAGCGCCTGGCTCCCTGAGCAGGACCTCTACTTCGAATCGGCGAGACGGAGGCCATCGCGGGAGACTCCGGTCTATGAGCGGCGAGTCGATCCCGCTGATTCGCGAGGAGGAGATCCGTGGGCGGGTCGCGAGGGTCTTTGCCCGGCGGCGGGGGGAGCTCGAAGGGATGCTGCCGGGGGCGCGGATCGAGCACGTCGGCTCGACCGCCGTGCCGGGATCGCTGACCAAGGGGGATCTCGACATCTGCATGATCGTCGCGGGCCCGGAGTTCGAGCGGGCGAGCGGCGTCCTCGCCGACCGCTTTGAGATCCACCAGCCGGAGAACTGGTCGGCGACCCTCGCCAGCTTCACCGCGCCGAACGAGGACGGCATCGACGTCGGCATCCAGCTCGTCCCGGCGGGCAGCGCGGATGAGCGCCACTTCGTCGGCTGGCGCGACCGCCTCCGCGCCGACCCCGAGCTCCGCACCCGCTACGACGAGGTAAAGCGCCGCCACCAGGACGGCGGCATGGACGCTTACCGAGCGGCGAAGGAGCAGCTGATCCGGGCTTCGGACTAGCCCGGCCCCGACTCCACTGCACGGCTATCGGTCTCCTGTTGATCAACATCAACGTTGATGCTGTTAGGATCCGGACGGGATGACGGAGGAGTCGAAAGGGCTGCTCGAGGGACGCGGGATCGTCGTGACCGGCGCCGGTCGCGGACTCGGCCGCGCCTACGCGATCGACGCGGCACGAGCCGGCGCCGCGGTCGTCGTCAACGACGTCGATGCCGGCCCGGCCGAGGCGGTGGTGGCCGAGATCGCCACGCTCGGCGGCCAGGCCCGTGTCAGCACCCACGACATCAGCGACGCCGCCGAGGCCGAGGCGCTCATCGCGGCCTGCGTCGACGCGTTCGGCCATCTCGACGGCCTCGTCAACAACGCCGGGCTCTACCACGAGGCACCGATCTGGGAGGAGGAACCGGCCCGCGCTCGCCGTGTCGTCGAGGTCAACCTGATCGGCGCGATGAACTGCACGATCTTCGCGGCGCGGGCGATGGCCGCCGGCGGCTCGATCGTCAACGCCTCCTCGGGCGGCATGTTCGGTTTCCCGACCACGGTCACCTACGGGACGACGAAGGGTGGCGTCGCGGCGCTCACCTACGGGGCGGCGCTCGACCTCGAAGAGCGCGGCGTCCGGGTCAACGCGATCTCCCCCAAGGCCTTCACCCGGATGACCGCGAACGCCCTCGGCCGTGACGCGAAACCGCTCGGCGGCGACGAGGCACCGCTCGCCGACATCGAAAACCGCCTTCCCGAGACGATCGCCCCGCTCACCACCTTCCTGCTCAGCGACCTCGCCGTCGGCATCACCGGCCAGTTCCTGCGCTTCGACGGCCAACTCCTCTCGGTCGTCCCGACCGTCGCCTTCGCCGACCATCCCCATGAGTACGCCGAGGAGGGATGGACCCCGGAGGCCCTGTCGGCCGCCTTCGACGGCCCGCTCTCCCCCGCCCTCCAGCCGTTCGGGGTCGAGCGCCGCGTCCCGCCGCGCGTAGGATCCGGATCGGAATGAGCGACGCCGACCGGTATCCAGCGGGGGTCGAAATTTGTGACGTCGGGCCGCGGGACGGGCTGCAGAACGAGGGCAGGTCGCTGGCGCCGGAGGTGCGGGCGGAGCTTTGCGATCGGCTCGCGGGCGCCGGGCTGCGGCGGATCGAGGCGGTGTCGTTCGTCAATCCGGCGCGGGTGCCGCAGATGGCGGGCGCCGAGGAGGTGATGGAAGGGATCGACCGGGTCGAGGGGGTCAGCTACTCGGGGCTCGTGCTCAACGGGCGCGGGTACGAGCGGGCGCTTGCCGCCGGGGTCGACGAGGTCCACTACGCCTTCCCCGTCACCGACACCTTCGCCGAGCGCAATCAGGGGACGTCCGTCGAGGCGGCGATCGACACCGCCGCCAAGATCACCTCGCGTGCCCACGAGGACGGCCTGCGGGTGTCCGTGACTCTCGCCGCTTCGTTCGGCTGCCCGTTCGAGGGGCGGGTCGCGACCGACCACGTCATCTCGGTCGCCGAGCGGGTGCTCGCCGGCGCGCCCGACGAGATCGTCCTCGCCGACACGATCGGGGTCGGCGTCCCCTCCCAGGCGACCGAGCTGGTCGAGCGCACTCTCGCCCTCGGCGCCAAGGTCGGCTGTCACTTCCACAACACCCGCAACACCGGCTTCGCCAACGCCATCGCCGCCCTCGAAGCGGGCGCCTCCCTCCTCGACGCATCGGTCGGTGGCAGCGGCGGCTGCCCCTTCGCCCCGGGCGCCGCGGGCAACATCGCCACCGAGGACCTCATCTACATGTTCGACGGCATGGGCGTCGAGACCGGCATCGACCTCGACGCCCTGCTCGCGATCACGCCCTGGCTCGCCGAGCAACTCGGCCGCGAGCTGCCGAGCATGACCTCGAAGGCGCCGCCGTTCCCGACGCCCGCCTAGATCACGCCGTCGTCGCGGAGCTCTTTACGGCGATCGGCGTCGAACCCGGCTTCCTCCAACACGTCATCGGTGTCGACGCCGAGCTGCCAGCGTGCCGATTGGCGGATCGAACCGGGGGTCACGGTCAGCTTGGGGACGACGCCGGGGACGGTCGAGGTGCCGTGGACTTCGTCCTCGACCTCGACCAGGAGCTCGCGTTCGCGGAAGTAGGGGTCGTTGTAGATGTCCTCGGCCGAGTAGACCAAAGCGCAGACGACGCCCGCGCCGTTCACCGTCTCGTCGAGCTCGGCCGCCGTGTAGCCGGAGGCCCAGGCACCGATCAGGTCGTCGAGCTCGTCCTCGTGCTCGCCGCGCGCGTGGTGGTCGACGTAGCGCGGGTCCTCGGCGAGCTCGGGGTGGCCCATCAGGGTCGCGAGCCGTTTCCAGAGCGTGTCGTGGTTGGCGGCGATCACCACCCAGCGCTTGTCCTTGGAGAGGTAGACGTTGCTGGGCGCGATCCGCGGCAGGCGCGAGCCGGTCGGCTGGCGGACGATCCCCGTCTTCTCGTACTCGAGCACGGCGCTCTCGGTGAGGGCGAAGCAGGCGTCGGTGATCGAGGCGTCGACGACCTGCCCCCCCGCCCCGCCCGCGTCGCGCGCGTAGAGCGCCAGCAGGATCCCCTGGAAGGCCGACTGCGCGGCGAGCGTGTCGCCGAGCGAGATGCCCGAGCGCGGAGGGGCCTGGTCGGGGTGGCCGTTGATGTGGCGCAGGCCGCCGATCGCCTCGCCCGCTGAGGCAAATCCAGGACGGTCGCGGTAGCGCCCCGTCTGCCCGTAGCCGGTCACCCGGGCGTAGACGAGGCGCGGGTTCAGCTCGTGGAGCTGCTCGGGGCCGAGGCCCCAGCGCTCCATCGTCCCGGGGCGGAAGTTCTCGACCACGACGTCGGCCTGAGCGGCGAGGGCGCGGGCGACCTCCTGGCCCTCCTCGACCCGCAGGTTCAACGTCACCGAGCGCTTGTTGCGGGCGATGATCGACCACCACATCGAGCGGTCGTTGTGGCGCAGGCGCCCCCAGTCGCGCATCGCGTCGCCCTTCCCGGGCGCCTCGACCTTGACCACGTCGGCGCCGAAGTCACCCAGCAGCGAGCCGGTGTAGGGGCCGGCCAGGAGCTGGCCGAACTCGACGACGCGGATCCCGGCGAGCGGCTCGGCCATCAGGACCGCGCCTCCGCCAGCGCCCGGCGGGCGACCACGTAGCCGCGAGCGGCGGCGCGCTCGAGCACCGCGGAGGCGGCCTCGCGCTCGGCCTCGGTCGGCGCGGTCCAGTCGGTTGCTGCGTCCATGCGTACCCCCAAACTTTTCAGGTGTGTGAGTGCCTCGGCGGCTCCGGCGACGTTCTCGTCGACCCTGAGCAGGCGCGGCGGGTCGGTGTCGAGCCCGACGATGCCCCAACGGGTGACCAGGCGGACCGGGACTCCGGCGGGCGGGCACGCGGTGACGTGCTCGACCGCGGTGACAATCCGGCCCGGGGTGTCGGCGCCGTGCAGGAGGACCAGTTCGTGGGCGGCGGCCGCGGCGTCGGCGGCGCCCCCGCCGCCGGGCAGGCGGACCTCGGGCCTCGCGTAGGAACCGATCGCGGTCGAGTTGACGCGGCCGCGGATGTCGAGGTTGGCGGCGTCGAGGACGACCCGGTCGGCACGGCGGACGATCCCGGCGAAGACCGCCGCGGTCGAGCCGCACCAGGAGAGCGCCGAGCCGAAGGCGGCGAAGTCGGTGGTCGAGGTCGGCAGCTCATCGGCGGCGCCGTGGGTGATCGCGCCGGCCTCGAAGATCTGGGCGAAGGCGTCGGGGGCGAGCCGTGCGGCGGTCTCGCCGGCGAGCACCGGCCAGTGGAAGCCGGTGAAGACCCAGCCGCCGCGGGTGTACTCACGCGAGGCGCGGGCGAGGAAGTCGACGCTCATGCTGACGCCCCCGCGTAGGTCTCGTAGGCGGCGACATCGCGCTCGTAGAGACCGGGGACGCCATCCGGCGCCGCGGCCCCGGGGTGCTCGACGATCAGGTCGATGAGGATCGAGGGCAGGGCGACCCCGGTGAGTTGGAGGTCGATGATCTGCTCGACGACGGCGACGGTCCGCCTCGCCGCGGCGACCGCGGCGGGGGCCTCGCCGGCGGGGGCGCCGATCTGGACATTGCCTTCGTGGTCAGCGCTCCGTCCGTGGACGAAGGCGACGTCGGGACGCAGGGCGCGCACGACCGTAGCCTGGCCGAACGGGCTCTCGGCGGTGCCGATCATCTCCGGCGTCCAGTCCGGGTATCCGGTGCCGGGATCGAGCGCGACCGGGGCGAAGGGGACGCCGGCGGCGCCCGCCTCGAGCGCCGCGACCAGGGCGCCGAGCGGCAGCTCATGGAAGCGCACCTCGCTCCCCTCCTCCCAGGCGGCGCGGAAGGCGCGGGTCGGACGTGGGCCGACCGGGCTCCAACAGTGGGTGAAGGTGACCTCGGCGGCGACGCCCTCGGCGAGCAGGCGGTCGAGCAGGATGCCGCCCGATCCGACGACCAGGTGCAGGTCCCTCCGACCCTGTCGGATCAGCTCCTCGGCGACCGCGAAGAGCTGGGTGCCGAAGTTGCCGATCCAGACGCAATCGCCGTCGGCGACGGTCGACGCGACGGCGTCCTCCAGGCTGGGCAAGTCGATGCTCATATCGGCAGCCGTAGGAACGATTCGCCGCCGCCGCGCAGGCCGCGGCGGAGCTTCCCGGCGGCCCGGCGCACCAGCAACGGCGCCGGCCGGTAGCGGGGATCGCCGAAGGACTCCTGCATGCCTCGCAGTCCCGCCAGCACGGTCCCCTCGCCACGCGCCGCGAGCACCTCGAGCGGACCGCGCGGGTGGTTCATGCCCAGCTTCAGTGCCAGATCGACCGCCGTTTCCTCGGCCGTCCCCTCCTCGACCACGCCGATCGCCTCGTTGGTCAGCGTGTACTGGAGCCTGTCGGCGACCAGGCCCGGCAGCGCGAGCACCTCGACCGAGGGCGCGCCGATCGCATCGAGCAACCCCGCCGTCGCCGACACCGAGGCGATCCCGGCCTCCTCGTCGACGACGACCTCGGCGAACGGCGTCTCCCCTTCGGCGTGCAGCCGGATCCAGCCGGCGCCCTGCGGCAGCGCCGTCAGCCAGCCCGGATGTGAGGAGTCGACCAGCACCCGCGTCCCCGCCGACATCAGCTCGCGCACCGCGTGGACGTCGGCCTGGTCGCAGGAGGACGGGGCGCTGTAGACGGTCAGCGGGGCGACCGCGTCGGCCCCCCCGGCGATCGCCGGATGGGTGAGCAGCGCTCGCGCTCCCGGCCCGGAGACGGCGATCCGCCGCTCCGGCGCCTCGCCCGGCTCGCGCACCACCGCGGCCCGCGCCGCTTTCGGCGGCAGCTCGGCGTAGTCGTAGAAGCCCTGCCCGGCGGCGCGCCCGGTGGACCCGGCACGGACCAGCGCGCGGGCGATCGGGATCGGCCGGTAACGGGGGTCGCCGAACTCGCGCAGCGCGGTTTCGGAGGAGCCGAGGTGGGTGTGGAGGCCGGCGAAGTCGAGCAGCTCGAGCGGGCCCATGCGATGGCCGAGGGCGCCGCGCGCGATCGCGTCGACGACCGCCGGCTCGACCCCCTGGGTGACGAGCAGCTGGGCCTCGTAATAGAGCGGCCGGCAGACCCGGTTGACGATGAAGTTGGGCGAGTCGGCGCAGACGACCGGCGTCTTGCCGAGCGCCTCTACCCAGGCCTTCGCCCGCTCGACCACGGCGGCGTCGGTGCGCGGCCCGCGCACCACCTCGACCAGGCGCATTTTCTCGGCCGGGTTGAAGAAGTGGAGGCCGAGGACGCGCTCGGGGGCGCCGAAGGCGACGCCCATCTCGCCGATCGAGAGCGATGACGTGTTCGAGGCGACGACGAGCTCCGGCCCGCCGGCGGCGGCGATCTCGCCGAGCAGCTTCGCCTTCAGCTCCGGAATCTCGGCGACCGCCTCGATCACGAGGTCGGCCCCCGACACGGCCGCGGCGAGTGACTCGCCCGCCCCGACCGCCGGCGTCGGCGCGCCCTCGGCGACCTCCGAGCGCAGCAGGTCGAGCTGGCGCGCGGTCGTCTCGGCGTCGACGTCGATGACCTGGACGGACGCGCCGACGCCGGCGAAGCAGCGGGCTATCCCCCGCCCCATCGGGCCGAGCCCGATGACGACGACCGACAACCCGTCGAGCGTCGGCGCGCCCGGCGCGCTCGTCCCGGTCGAGGCGTTGGCGGCGCTCACGAGACGCGCTCCAGCACCGCGGCGACGCCCTGGCCGCCGCCGACGCAGAGGCTCGCGACGCCTAATGACTCGCCTCTTCGTCCCAGCTCCCCGAGCACGCTGACCACCAGCCGGCAGCCGGTCTGCCCGGTCGGGTGCCCGAGCGCGATGCCGCCGCCGTTGACGTTGGTCCTCTCCTCGTCGAGCCCCAGCTCGCGGACGTTGTGGACGATCTGGGCGGCGAAGGCCTCGTTGATCTCGAACAGGTCGACGTCATCCTTGACGACCTCGGCCGCGGCCAGCGCCTTGGGGATCGCCTCGACCGGCCCGACCCCCATCACCGCCGGCTCGACGCCGACCGCGGCGAACGAGCGCAGCACACCGATCGGGGTCAGCCCGTACTTCTCGACCGCCTCGCCGGAGGCGACGATGACCGACGCGCCGCCGTCGGCCATCTGGCTCGCGTTGCCCGCGGTGACGGTGCCGTCGGCCTTGAACGAGGGACGCAGCTTCGCCAGCTTCTCCGGTGTCGAGTCCTCGCGGAAGGTCTCGTCGCGCTCGAGCCGCACCTCGTTGCCCTCCCACTCGGCGTCGACCGGCACCACCTCGTCGGCGAAGCGGCCGCTCGCCCAGGCGGCGGCGACGCGGGCGTGGCTACGCGCCGACCAGGCGTCCTGCGCCTCCCGCTCGATCCCGTAGCGCTCGGAGATCAGCTCGGCGGTTTCGCCCATGTTCATGTCGCAGATCGGGTCGGTGCCGCCGTCGCGCCAGCCGTCGTAGAGGACGATGTCGCCGCGTCGCTGTCCCTGCCAACGCAGGTTGTACGGGGTGAAGTAAGGCATCCGGCTCATCGACTCGGCGGCGACCGCGACGGCGATCTCGGCGGCGCCGCTGCGCACCGCGTCGTCGGCCAGCGCCACCGACTTCAGACCCGAGGCGCAGGCCATGTTGATCGTCTGCGCGGGCACCCGCTCGGGCAGCTCGGCGCGCATCACCACCTGGCGGCCGGGGTTGGGACCATTCCCGGCCTGGCGGCAGTTGGAGAAGACGACCTCGTCGACCGCGTCGGCCGGGACCCCGGCGCGCTCCAAGACCGCCCGCAACGTGTACGCCCCCAGTTGCACCACCGGGAGCTCGGTCAGCGCGCCCCCGTAGCGCCCGTTCGGGGTGCGGACGGCGCCGACGATGAAGGACTCGCGCCCGGCTCGCGTAGCCATCTCAGGCACCGACCGTCGCGGCGGCCTCGGCGCGGACGCTGTCACCGATCGCGCGTCCCAGCACCAGCCGCTGGATCTCCGAGGCGCCCTCGTAGATCTGCAGGATGCGCTGATCGCGGTAGAGGCGCTCGGCCGGGCACGGCTTGCAGAAGCCGTCACCCCCGTATATCTGGACGGCGAGGTCGGCGGCGCGGTGCGCCACCTCGCTCGAGTAGAGCTTCGCCATCGCGCCGGGGAGCGAGATCCGCTCGCCGCGGTCGTGGGCGGCGGCCGCCTCGTAGGTCAGCATCCGCGCCGCCGAGAGCTCGGTGGCGATGTCGGCGAGCGGGAAGGCGATCCCTTGGTTCTCGATCAGCGGCTTGCCGAAGGTTTCACGGCGGACCGCCTCGGCGGCGGCGAGGCGGTAGGCGGCGAGGGCGATGCCGAGCCCCTGGGCGGCGACGCTGACGCGGCCGAGGTCGAGCGTCTGCAGCGCCAGTTTGAGGCCGCGGTTCTCCTCGCCGACGATGTTGGCCGGGGTGACGTGGACGCCCTCCAGCCGCAGGTTCGAGGTCAGCGTGCCGCGGATCCCCATCTTGTCCTCGTAGCGGTCGACGACCAGGCCGGCCGCGTCGCCGGGAACGGCGAAGGCGGTGATCCCACGCGGGCCGGCGTCGACGTCGGTCTTGGCGAAGACGATGTAGTGGGCGGCCGCACCGCCGTTGCCGACGTAGATCTTTTCGCCGTCGATCCGCCAGCCGTCGCCATCCGCCAGCGCCGTCGTGGTGATCGCGGCGGCGTCGGAGCCGGCGCCCCGCTCGGTGAGGGCGAAGCTGACCGCCTTGCCCTGGAGCAGGTCGCCGAGCATCGTCTCGCGCTGCGCGACGGTCCCGCCGATCTGCAGCGGCACGGCGCCGAGCGCGTGGGCGGCGAGGATCGCGCCGGTCGAGGAGCAGGCCGCCGAGACCTCTTCGACGATCGCGCAGATCGCGACCATCGAAAGGCCGGCGCCGCCGAGCTCGCGGGGCACCAGGATGCCCGAGAGGCCGGTCTCGACGAAGGTCTCGATGTGCTCGTGGGGATAGCGCTGCTCGCGGTCGAGCTCCTCGGCCAGCGGCGCGAACCGCTCGGCGGCGACCGCCCGGGCGCGCTCCTTCCATTCGGTGGCCTCGGCGTCGAGCCGTGGCTCCCAGATGACGTCCTTCGCTTTCACGTTCTCCTCCGCGTTTCGCTTCCCACTTGCTCGACGTGAGAGAAGGAAGAAATTCCGTCAACGTCAACGCCGATGTTGATACTGTGTCACAGGGTCATCTGGGATGTCAAGCAACGGGAATGCCACGTCTTCACCGCCGATCGTCGTGCAGCGCCACGGCGCGGTCGGCCTCGTCCGCTTCGCGCGGCCGGAGAAAAAGAACGCCCTGACGACCGAGCTTCTGACCTCCTTGGCGGGGGTGCTGGAGGAGCTCGACCGTGATCCCGAGGTGCGCGCCGCGGTGATCACCGGCGGGCCGAAGATCTTCGCCTCGGGCGCCGACGTGCGCGAGCTGCGCGACGTCGAGCCGGTCGCCTACGCGACCTCCGACCGGGTCGCCTGCTGGAAGCGCCTCAACGCGATCGAGCTGCCGCTGGTCGCGGCGGTAGCCGGGATCGCGCTCGGCGGCGGCTGCGAGCTGGCGCTGCTCTGCGACCTCGTGGTCGCCGGCGACGACGCCGTCTTCGGACAGCCCGAGGTCGCCCTCGGCCTCCTCCCCGCCGCCGGTGGAACCCAGCGCTGGGCGCGGGCGGCGGGACGCTACCGGGCGGCCGAGGTGGTGCTGGCCGGGCGCAAGCTCGACGCGATCGAGATGCGCGACGCCGGCCTCGTGGCGACGGTGGTGCCTTCGGAGCGGGTCGAGGAGGCGGGACTGGCGCTGGCGACGAAGGTCGCGGCGGGCGCGCCGCTCGCGTTGCGCGCCTCCCGGGCCTCGGTCCGCGCCTCCGAGGAGCTGCCGCTCTCGGCCGCTCTGGACGCGGAGCGCGCGCGTCTCCTTATGTTGCTGTCGAGCGAGGACCACCGCGAGGGGATCGACGCCCTGCTCGAGCGGCGGCCGGCGAGGTTCGAGGGGCGATGAGCGTGCGGGTGGTGGGCCTCGACGCGGCGGAGCTCAAAGCTCTGCGGAAGGACCCGGAGTACCGGGGCGGGCCGGTGATCCTGGATGGGATTGGCGGGGGCGAGGATCCAGGGACCCCCTCACTCACGAACAGCGTGGAGGTTCGTTCGGGGGTCCCTGGATCCTCGCTCGTGGGCGCCGATGTGGCTTCGTTGCTCGCCGCGATCGAGCGACTGGGGAGTCCCGTTGTCTTTGTGGCGGCGGGGAGGCTCGGTGCCGGAGGGCTTGCGCTCGGCTGCGTTTGCGTGGCGACTTACGTTGGGGCGGACGCCGAGGTCGGAGCGATCGATCCGGCCGGGACGCTCGCCCTCGGGCTTGCCGGGCGACTCACCGACCGCGTAGGGCCCGCGGCCGCTGCGCGGCTGCTGCTCGATTCGACACCTTCGTCCCAAACCTTAGACCTTGGTAACCCAGAGGGCGACAAAGGTCTAAGGGTTGCCGTCGGACTCGGCTTGGTGCGGGTTGCGGACGATCCGCTCGCGCACGCCCGGGCCCTCGCCGAGCGGCTCACGGACCCCGCGGGCAGGCTCCTCACCCGCTCGCTTGCCTTCGCCGCTCGCAGCACTCCCGCACAGGCAGCCGCCTACGACGCCGAACTTCTTGCCCTGCTCGACCAACGCGACGACCCGCAGACCGACCGATAGAGAGGCCGTATGCCCAACCTTCATCCCACGCTCGAGTCACCCGCACCGAACCCAGGCAGCGCTCCGCCGGAGGAGTTGCAGGGGGACGCGGGCAAGGCCCTGGCGGTCGAGATGCTCGACCGCATGCTCCGCATCCGCCTCTTCGAGGAGGCGACGATCAAGCTCTTCCAGGCGGCCGAACTGCCGACGATGGCGCACCTCTCGATCGGCCAGGAGGCGGCGATCTCCGGCGCCTGCCTCGCCACCACCATCAGCGACACGATGACCGGCAACCACCGTTCACACGGCCACCCGATCGCCAAGGGCGCGCGGCTCGACCGGCTGATGGCCGAGCTCTTCGGCAAGGCCACCGGGGTCTGCGGCGGCAAGGGCGGCAGCATGCACCTCGCCGACTTCTCGGTCGGCTCGCTCGGCGAGTCGGGCATCGTCGGCTCGGCGATCCCGGTCGCCACCGGCGCGGCGCTCTCCGAGCAGGTGCGCGGCACCGACCGGGTCTCCCTCTGCTTCTTCGGCGACGGCGCCGCCAACGAGGGCGTCCTGCACGAGTCGATGAACATCGCCGGCGCCTGGCACCTCCCGGTCATCTACTTCTGCGAGAACAACGGCTACGCGGTGAGCGTGCGGATGGAGGACTCGACCGCGGTCCCGGACATCGCGATCCGCGCGGCGGGCTACGGGATGCCGGGGATCGTCGTCGACGGCCAGGACGTCGTCGCCTGTTACCGGGCGACGAAGGAGGCGGTCGACCGGGCGCGGCGCGGCGAGGGCCCGTCGCTGGTCGAGGCAAAGACCTACCGCTTCCACGAGCACGCCTACGGGCTGAAGCTGCCGGAGCCCTACCTCGAGGACTCGGTGGTCGAGGGGTGGCGCGCGGACCAGGACCCGATCGCGCTCTTCGAGGCGCGGCTCGAGTCCTGGGGCACCATCGCCGCCGACGAGCGCGCCGACATCCGCAAGGCGGCGCAGGAAGACGTCGACGCGGCGGTCGAGTTCGCCCGCGAGAGCCCCTATCCCGACCCCGCCGAGGCCTACACCGATATCTACGCCGACACCCCCGGCACCGAGACGGAGGAGGACCGATGAACCCCGCGACCGCGGCGAAGGCGCCGCAGCTCAGCTTCCTGAAGGCGATCAACGAGGCGCAGACGGAGGAGATGGAGCGCGACGAGCGCGTCATCCTGATGGGCCAGGACCTGCGGGCGAACGTCTTCGGCGCCGCTGCGGGAGCGCTCGACCGCTTCGGCCCCGCGCGGGTGCGCGACCTGCCGCTGAGCGAGGCGGCCTCGGTCGGGATCGCGGCGGGGGCGGCGATGAACGGGCTGCGCCCGATCGTCGACCTCACCGTCGCCAGCTTCGTCTTCAACGCGACCGACCAGCTGATCTCGCAGTGCGCCAAGGCGCGCTACATGTTCGGCGGCCAGGCGCGGCTGCCGCTGGTGGTGCGAGCGGCGCTCTACTACCACGGCGGCACCGCCGGTCACCACGCCGACCGGCCCTATCCGATGTTCATGAACGTGCCGGGACTGAAGATCATCGTGCCGAGCACGGCGCCCGACCTGAAGGGGCTGCTGAAGTCGGCGATCCGCGACGACAACCCGGTGCTCTGCTTCGAGGACGCGAACCTCTGGGGCAAACGCGGCCGCGGGGCGATGCCCGAGGAGGAGGATCACCTCGTGCCGCTCGGGGTCGCGGCGACGCGGCGGGCCGGCGAGGACGTGACCATCGTCGGCATCGGCCACGGCGCGATGCTCGGCGTGCAGGCGGCGGAAGCCTTGGAGGCCGACGGGATCGACTGCCAGGTGATCGACCCGCGCACGCTGGTGCCGCTCGACTGGGCGGCGATCGAAGCGTCGGTGCGCAAGACGGGGCGGCTCGTCGTCGTCGATCCGGCGACGCGCACCTGCTCGGCGGCGAGCGAGATCGCCGCGCGGGCGGCGGAGAGCTGCTTCGACGCGCTCCGCGCCCCGGTCCTCCGCGTCACCACCGACGACACCCACGTCCCCTACTCGAGGCCGCTCGAGAAACAGATCTATCCCAACCTCGAGAAGGTGACGGCGGCGGTCCGCCGGGTCACCGGGGAGGCGAAATGAGGATCGAAGTCAAGCTTCCGCAGCTGAGCATGGGCATGAGCGACGCCGACGTCATCGAGTGGATGGTGGCCGTGGGCGACAAGGTCGAGGAGGGCCAGGAGATCGTCGAAATCGAGGCCGAGAAGGCACGCACCGCGGTCCCCTCCCCCGCCGCCGGCACCGTCGTCGAGATCGTCGCCCAGCCCGAAGACACGATCGAGGTGCAGGAGGTTCTCTGCCACCTCGAAACCGAGTCGTGAGCGCCGAGAGGGCGCCGGGCGCGACCGGCGCGGGCGCCGTGGAGGCGCCCCACTTCGAGGACCCGCGGGGCGAGCCGCAGCGGGAGAAGCCATCGCGGATCCAGCGGACGATCGCGGCGCGGATGCTCGAGGTGAAGAACACCGTGCCGGAGTTCACGGTCTCCGACGAGATCGACATGGAGCCGGTGACGAAGATCCGCGCCGCCTGGGACCGCGACGATCCCGACCGGCCCTCGGTGAACGACTTCATCGTCAAGGCCGCCGCGCTGACCTTGAAGGAGCACCCGACCCTGAACGGCTCGTGGACCGACGAGGGGATCGAGCGCTATTCCCGCGTCAACGTCGGCATCGCCGTGGCGGCGCCCGGCCTCCTCCTCGTGCCGACGATCTTCGACGCTGACCGGCTCGACCTCACGGCCCTCGCCCGCGAGTCCCGCCGCCTCGCGGCCGCGGTCCGCGAGCGCTCGATCCAGCCCGCAGAGCTATCCGGCGCGACCTTCACCGTCTCCAACCTCGGCATGTTCGGCATCGCCGACTTCGAGGCGATCATCGCCGCCCCCCAGGCCGCGATCCTCGCCGTCGCCGCCGCCCGCGAAACTCCGGTAGTGAAGAGCGGCACGCTCGTCCCCGGCATCCGCATGTCCGCCCGCCTAGCCTCCGACCACCGCCTCGTCTACGGCGCCGACGCGGCGGCGTTCATGCGCGACCTCCGCACCCGCCTCGAGTCCCCCGCCGACTGGGCCTAGTCCAGGGCCGTTGCCCGCCGCCGCCCGTCCGAGGTGCGTCCCGGGCGTCTCGTGGCGGCCCGGGCAAGGCCGTAGCCGCCGCTTGGCGTCGAACGTCATAGGTCCTCATGAGTTCGGGACCCTTTGCGGGGAGGCGAGTAAAAGCGTTCGTCGCTTGTACCCCTATACGGCTACAAGCGACGAACGCCAGGTCCCGGCGCCTGAAGATGACGGGAGGAAGCGTGACGTTCCATGGGTCTTCGTCACGGGACTGGGCGCCAGCTTCCCGGCGCCGACGAAAAAGCCGGCGCGCGGTCGGAGGAGAGAGTGGCCGCGCGCCGGCTGGGTGGCACCCGCCGGGCCCGGGGTATGGGCCCGGCGGGTGCCGGTGGGTAAACCTTGGGTCAGCCTTCTTCTTGGACTTCCTGGTAGTTCTTCGGTTCGCCTTCGTAGTTGTAGATCGGGCTGGCGGCTTTCCATTCGCCCGTTTCACTGCCCGACGCGCCGGTGTATTCGAACATTCCGGCGGCCTGGTACGGGAAGGCCTTTTCGACGCCTTCCATCTTGCCTTCCACACCCTTCATCAGGAGCGGCCAGTTGGAAGTGTAGGAGTGGGCGGCGATGTTGATGGTCGCCCGGTTCAGGCCACCTTTCATCCGTGCCGCGTCCTCGAGCACCTGGGTGAAGTCCCAGGCCCACCACCAACCGTTGGCGTACTGGGCGTTGCTCGCTTCGAGGCCCTGGGCCTTCAGCGTTTTTTCGTACAGCGCCACGTATTCCGGCGCTTCGACGTCGTTGTCACCCGGGACCGAGTAGTAACGAGTGGTGAAGGACCCGTTGCCGGTCGCCCCCGCTTCGAGCAGCGGCGCGTAGGTGGTCGAGATCTGGGCGCAGGTGTTCGGGGTGATGACCACCGGCTTCCAGGAGCTCTTTTCGATTTCCGCCAGCGCCTCGGTGCAGTACGTGCCCGCGACGTTGAGGATCACCACCGGCGCCTTGGTCGCCGCCGCCGTCGTGATCTGGTTCTTGATCGACGGCGCCGTCGCCGCGAAGATCTCGTTGCCGACGATCTTCATCTTCGAGCCTTTGGCGGCCCGTTCGTAGTTGCTCGCGTACGATTCGCCGAGGTCGCCTTCCATCGTGATCATCACGGCTTCGTTGTCTTCGGGGTATTTTTCTTCGAGGAATTCCTGCCACACTTCGGTTTCGTTGTAACGGTCGATCCCGAAGCCGGTGGTCCAGGGGTAACCCTGCGGATCGAAGAATTCACCGTCGGAGGTCGCAACCATGTACTGGCCTTCGCAGCCTTTGTTCATCGTGTCGCGCACCGCGAGGTTGTTCGGCGTGCCGAAGACGGCGAAGCTGGTCGCGTAGTCACCGGACTGCATCGCCTTGTTGACGTTCTGCGCCGTGATCGCCGGTTCGTACTGGTCGTCCATGATTTCGTATTCGATCTTTCGACCGTCGACGCCACCATTTTCGTTCAGGTAGTCGAAGTAGCTCTTGGCGCCGTCCTCGATCGCACCGTACGCGGCCAACGCTCCGGAGTGCGGCGCACTGGTGAACAGTTTGATCGAGCTTTCGGTGATCCCCTGGTTGATGTTCCAGTTACTCGGACATTTGGAGAGGTCGACGCTGAAGTTGCCGGGCCCTTCGTAGACGCATTCGTTCGACGAGGACTGGCCCCATTCTTCGACGCCTTCGTTCGGTTCCGGCATCCCTTCGATCGCTTTCGGTGCCCCCGAGATCGGTTCGCCGCCCCCACACTGGGTCGACCCTCCGCCACTGCCGCCGGAGCTCGCCGACGCGGTGGTGCTCGATCCGGAAGTCGAGCTCGAGCTGGTCGCGCCACAGCCCGCGACGGCCAGCACCCCGACCACCCCGAGTGCGACGATGAGACACAGGGGTCTCGTGATTGCCCTCATGTGTTGTGTTCCTTTCGTAGAGACCGCCGGGGCTATCCCGGACGGGTGGAGGTGGCCGTCTCGCCGGCGGCGAGCGGACCATCAGCGGTCGACGGCTGCGGGGCATAGCGCTCCCAGCCGTCGGGTGGGGGTCGTTCGACGCGCACCAGCCGTCGAAGCAGCTTCTCGAGGGAACCCGCCACCCCATCGGGGAGCAGGAAGGCGAACAGGATCAGGCCGATCCCCGAGACGATCCCGACCAGCTGCCCCCCACTCGCACCATTGTTGGTGACGTGGAGGCTGTCGATCAGGTTGGGGATCGAGTTATGGAGGAGCTCGACCACGATGCCGCCGGCGACGGCGCCGGGGATCGTCGCGCGCCCGCCGACGATCAGGCCGATCACCAGCAGGATCGCGAAGAGAAGTTCGAACTGCTGGTCGGAGACGACAGGCAGCTGGATCATCAACAGCGACCCGGCGACGCCTGCGAACGAGGCGCTGACGGCGAAGGCCGCGACCTTGTACCAGGACACTTTCACCCCGGCCGAGGCGGCACTGTAGGGAGAGTCGCGGATCGCGATCAGGGCCCGGCCGAAACGTCCGCGCGCCAGGTTCCAGGCGACCCCGAACATGATCGCCCCGACCGCGAGGATCACGTAGTAGTGGAAGATCTGCGGCCCGGCGATCGAGTCACGGAAGGGGAACCAGCTCGGCGCTTCCATCTGGTTCAGCGCGGTCATCCCGTTCGGGCCGCCGGTGAGGTGCGGGAACTGGTCGATCAGGGTCGGGAAGACCGCGGCGACGGCGAGCGTCACCGCCGCCAGGTAAAGGCCGCTGATCCGCAGCGCCGGGATCCCGACCAGGACTCCCGCGATGAGGCAGAAGAAGGCCGCGACCGGGATCGTCGCCAGGTAGGACCAGCCGTGTACGGAGACCAGGATCACGGTCGTGTAAGCGCCGATCCCGACGAAGGCGCTGTGGCCGATCGAGATCTGGCCGCAGTAGCCGGTGACCAGGGTCAGCCCGAGGATCGCCACCGCATAGGCGGCGATGCGCGAGAACGAGTCGACCTGGCTGGCGCTCCCGGCGACCAGCGGTAGGCAGAGCAGGACGATGACGACGACCGCCGCGAGGCCGAGCCGGCCCGCCTTGTAACGGGACCCCGCCGCATCGAGGTTGTAGCGGCGCTCGCTCACACGCGCTCCAGGTAGCGCCGGCCGAAGAGCCCGCTCGGCTTGAACTGGAGGACGACGATGATCAACGCCAGCGCCACCGCGAGGCTGAACTGGGAGCTGAGGCCGGGCACGTAGCCGGGGATCAGCGAGGCGCAGAGCCCGACCAGGATGCCGCCGACGATGCTGCCGCCGATCGAGTCGAGGCCGCCGAGCGTCGCCGCCGCGAAGGCGTAGATCAGCACGTTGTTCATGAAGGTCGGGGTGAGGCTGGTGGTCGGCGCGATCAGGCAGCCGGCCAGCGTCCCGGCCGCGGCGGCGAGCATCCAGCTGCCCTGGACGGCGCGGCCGATGTCGATGCCGAGGAGCTGCGCCGAGCCGGCGTCGTCGGCGACGCAGCGCATTGCCAGGCCGATCCGGGTGCGGGAGAGCAACAGGTGGATCGCCCCGACGACGAGGAGGATCAGCAGCACGGTGCCGATCTCGGCGTACTGCAGCTGGGCCCCGAAGATCGTCACGTTGTCGCCGTTGCCATTCGGGAAGAGGCTCGGGAAGCCCTTCGGTTCGAAGCCCCAGAGCAGGCCCGCGAACGAGCCGACGGCGAGGTAGAGCCCCAGCGTCACCATCGTGATCGCCAGGTGGTTGCCGGGGTCGAAGGGCCGCACCAGGCCGCGCTCGAGCAGACCCGCACCGAGCGCCGAGACGATCACCGCCGCCGCGACGGCGATCCCGATTCCCATGCCCATGTGGGCGTGCGCCTCCCAGGCCAGGTAGGTGCCGAACATCGCCAGGCCGCCCTGGGAAAAGTTGATCACCCGGGTGGAGCGGAAGACGAGCACCAGCGCCAGCGCCGTCGCCCCGTAGAGCGAGCCCTGGGTGGCGCCGTCGAAGCAGCGCTGCAGGTAGAGGCTGAAGCCGCCGTCGGAGATCGCGTAGATCGAGAAGGCGACGAGGAACGCGGCGACGACGGCGAGCGCGGTGAGGGCGCTGCGGCGGCGCTCGACCGCGATCACGTCGAGGGCGCGCTCGGTGCGCGGCGGCAGCTCCTGCTGCGGCTCGGTTGCGGGTGCGGTCAGGTCGCTCATGTCAGTAGCCCAGATAGGCCCGCCGCACGGCCTCGTTGTCGTTTAGCTCGGTCGCGGTCCCTTCGACCGCGATCTGGCCCGCCTCGAGCACGTAGGCGCGGCTCGCCAGCTCGAGGGCGATGTTGGCGTTCTGCTCGACCAGGACGATCGCCAGGTCCTGGCCCTGCTTCTGGACGTCGGCGAGGACCGCGTAGACCTGCTCGACGATCAGCGGTGCGAGGCCGAGCGAGGGCTCGTCGAGCAGCAGCAGGCGGGGCGCGCTCATCAGCGCGCGGGAGACGGCGAGCATCTGCTGCTCGCCACCGGAGAGGCTGCCGGCGGAGATGCGGCGCCGCTGGCCGAGACGCGGGAAGACCTCGTACCAACGCTCGATCTCGGCGCCGATCGCGCCGCGGTCCTTGCGCAGGTAGGCGCCGGCGCGGAGGTTGTCCTCGACGCTCAGGTCGGTGAGGGTGCCGCGTCCCTGCGGGACCGTCGCGATGCCCTTGCGGATCACCGCGGTGGCGGACTTGCCGACGACCGACTCGCCGTCGAACAGGAGCTCGCCCTTGGTCGAGACGAGCCTGCAGATCGAGCGCAGCATCGTCGTCTTGCCCGCCCCGTTGGCGCCGAGGAAGACGATCGTCTCCCCCTTATTGACGTGGAAGTCGATCCCGTGGAGGGCCTCGACGGCGCCGTAGGAGGCGTGCAGGCCGCGGGCCTCGAGCAGCGGCGGGCCGGTGCGCGGCGCGGTCGGCGCGGCGGCCGTGTCGGTGGCGGCGTTCATGACGCGCTGCCTCCCAGGTAGGCCTCGATCAGGCGCTCGTCGGCCTGCACCGCTGCGGGCGTGCCCTCGACCAGTCCGCGGCCGAAGTCGAGCGCGACGACGTAGTCGGAGACGTCCATGACTAGCGCCATGTGGTGCTCGACCAGGAGGATCGTGATGCCCTCCTCGTCGCGCAGCCGGCGCATCGTCTCGCCGAGCTCGCGGACCTCACCGTGGTTGAGGCCGGCGGCGGGCTCGTCGAGCATCAGCAGGCGTGGGCGTGAGACGATCGCCCGGGCGAGCTCGATCTGCTTCAGCGTGCCGTAGGGGAGGCCCGAGCAGGGGTCGAAGGCGATCTCGCCGAGGCCGAAGAGCTCCAGCGCGGCGTAGGCGCGGGCGCGCAGGTCGCGTTCGGAGCGCCGGGCGGCGCCGACCATCTGGGCGACGAAGCTCGCGCCGCCACCGCCGTGGGCGCCGACCATCACGTTCTCGATCACGCTCAGCGCCGGCCAGAGCGCGAGGTTCTGGAAGGTGCGGCTGATGCCGAGGCCGATCAGGTCGGCGGCGCGGCGGTCGGTGAGGCGGGTGCCGTCGAAGTCGATCGTCCCGGCGGCCGGGCGGACGAAGCGGCTGATCGCGTTGAAGGCGGTCGTCTTGCCGGCGCCGTTGGGCCCGATCAGCGCGCAGATCTCGCCCTGGCGGACGCCGAAGCTGACGTCCTCGAGCGCGGTCACGCCGCCGAACCGGACCGTCAGGCCCTCGACCTGCAGCAACTGGGAACCGGTTCGGCTCCCCTCGGACTGTGCGCTCGGATAAGTGGTTTCCATCCCTCGAAGACCCCGGTTGTTCGTCCCTCATCGACCCATCCCAAGGGCCGACCTAAACGTCAACGTTGACGCTAACGGGTCATGAGGAGATCGTCAAGCAAGACTTTCCGATCGCCCTCGTTTCGGGGAAATGCGGAGGTCATCGCCGGGCGTTGACCGGCGAACCGCATCGCGCTACCGTCGTCAACGTGAGCGCTGACGCAACTCCTCGCGACGAGCGGGTGACCCTGGTTACCGGCGGCGGGAACGGGATCGGTGCCGCGGTCGTGAATCGGCTGGCGGCGAGCGGCGTGACGGTCGTGATCGCCGACCGCGACCTCGAAGGCGCCGAGCGCACCGCGGCGCGGATCCGCGCGGAGGCTTCCGCGGAGCCGAGGGCGCGCGTCGCCGGTGTCGGCCGAGTCGAGGTCCGCGGAATCGACGTCAGCGACTTCGACGCGGTCGACGCCCTCGTCGACTGGATCGTCGAACGACACGGGCGACTCGACGATGCCTGCAACTGCGCCGGAGTGACCGGCGTTCGGGCCGACCTCGCCGAGTATCCGGAGGCGGTTTTCCGCCGCGTCCTCGAAGTCGACGCCGGCGGCGTCTTCGCCTGCCTGCGGGCCGAGCTCGGGGCGATGGCGACGCGTGGCGGAGGCCGGGTCGTGAACGTCGCCTCCGGCGCCGCGGCCCTCGGCGTCGCGGGCAGCTCCGCCTACGTCGCCGCCAAGCACGCCGTCGCCGGCCTGACCCGCACCGCGGCGATCGAGTACGCGGCGCGCGGAATCGCCGTCAACGCCGTCTCCCCCGGCCTCGTCATGACCGATGCCGTCGACCTCGACGTCGACCGATTCGTAGCCGCTCATCCGAGCGGGCGCCCGGTGACACCGGAGGAAGTCGCCGATGTCGTCGCCTGGCTCCTCCTCGACGCCCCGCCGCAACTGACCGGCGCCCTGATCCCGATCGACGGCGGCCTCACGGCGCAGATCGCGGGGGTCGCATGAACCGGCCTCGGCCTCTCGGCCTCGTTCCCGGTTCGCTCAGCGGCAAGCGAGCTCTCGTCACCGGTGCCGGGACCGGGATCGGCCGCGGCATCGCGATCCGCCTGGCGGAGCTCGGTACCGACGTCGTCGGCGTCGGCCGGCGGGTCGAGCCGCTGATCGAGACCGGTTGCCTCGCGGCCGCGGCGACGGCGGGGACGACCACGGGTGGTTTCTCGTGGCGAGCTCTCGACCTACGGGACAGAGACGCGGCGACGGCCGCGGTGGCGGAGGTCGCCGGCGCGGGCGGTCTCGACCTCCTCGTCAACAATGCGGGCGGCCAGTTCATCGCTCCCGCGACCGAGATCTCCGACCGCGGCATGGCTGCCGTGCTCGACCTGAACCTGACCGCGGTGGCCAACCTGACCCGGGCGGCGCGGCCCTCGCTGGCGGAGAGCGGCGGGACGGTGGTGACGATCTCGCTCTCCTCGCCCGAGCGCGGGATCACCGGCCTTGCCCACTCGGCGACCGCCCGCGCCGCCTTCCTCGCCCTCACCCGCCGACTCGCCGGCGAGTGGCGCGAGGGCGGGATCCGCCTCTACGGCGTCGCGCCGGGAACCGTCTTCACCGACGGCGTCCGCGGCGAGATGTCGGCGGAGGCGCTGCAAGAGACCCTCCGCAACACGCCCCTCCGCACCGACACCGCGACCTGGGAGATCGCCGAGTGGGTCGCCGCGCTCGCCGCCGGCGTCGGCCCCCTTCCATCCGGCACCGTCCTCCAACTCGACGGCGGCGCCGGCATCCACGGCGTCGAGGGGCTGACCGGATGAGCGCCCTCGCCGCCGACGCCCTCGCCGGGATCGCGGTCGCGGTGGCGCCGAACGCCGCCGCCGAAGAGACGGGTGCGGCCGCGACGCTGACCGACGGCCTGATCGCGCTCGGCGCGAATCTGGTCACCGACGAGGGGCCGGTCGACCTGGCCGTCGTCGCGATCGACGGCGTCGGCCGGCGATCGAATCCCGATGAGCCGCAGCCGGTCGCGGCACGCGCGCTCGACGCCTCCTATCCGCGACCGGTCACGGCTCCCCCGCTCGATGACGCTGATCCGCAGCCGGTCGCGGCACCCTCGCTCGACGCCGCCGCGGATGGAACGCTCGCCGCGGGACTCACCGAGGCTTTCGCCGCCGCGCGTGACGCGTTCCCGCGCTTACGCCCGGGCGGGTGCCTGCTCTTCGTGCTCGCCGACGCCTCGGCCGACCATGCCGACACCGATCCGGCCCGCGCCGCGATCGGCTCGCTCACCCGCACCCTCGCGCTCGAGTGGGCCCCGGGGCGCCGGGTCAACGCGCTCATCTGCGCTCGGCCCGAGGACGCAATCGAGGTGGCCGCGCTGATCGCCTGGCCCGCGTCGCGGACCCTTACCGGCGCGGTGCTCGACCTCGTCGCGTGAATCGGCGGGAGGGTCGGCGCCGAGGCCCGGGGTTCGTGACGAAGGCTCCTGAAACGTCACGGTTCGTCCCGTCTCCTTCATGCCTCGGAATACGGCGTTCGTCGCTTGTAGCCGTATAGGGGGACAAGCGACGAACGCACTGTCCCGACCCTCCGCGAAGGGTGCCGGGACACGTGCGGAACTGTGACGGTCCGCGGCTACTTCGGCGGCTGGAGGGCGGCGAGGGACATCGTCACGAAGTCCTCGCCGATTGCCGAAAGCGATTCTTTGCCGGAGGGGACGTACCAGCGGTGCATCCAGTTGAACATGCCGATGATCCCGAGGACGGCGACCTGGGGGCGGATGTCGTCGCGGAATTCGCCCGACTTCATGCCTTCGGAGACGATTTTGGTGAGGACGCGGCCGTAGGAGTCGGCGTTGGCGCGAATTTCGTCGGCCTCGGGCCCGGACATCACTTTGTGGATGTTCTCGGAGAGGAAGATGAAGAGCGTCGGGTGCTCCTCCAACAGGTGGAGGTACTCCCGCAGCGACGCGACCAGCTTCTCTTCGGCGGGAATCTTCTCGGCCGCCACTTTTTTGAGGCTCGCGGTGACCGCGGCGATCGGATCCTCGAGCAAGGCGACGAGGAGCTCCTCCTTCGTCCCCACGTAGTAGTAGAGCGTCGCCCGGCTGATCCCGACCTCCTGCGCGACGTCCTCGAGGCGCGCCTGGCTGTACCCGAGACGCCTGAATACCTCGGCGGCCGCCGTGAGCACGTCTTGCCAGCGCTCGTCCGAGCGTCGGCCCTCCGCCTCGCGCCGCTCGGCGCGTCGGCGACCGATCTCGCTCGGCGGCTCCTCCTCTTGCTTTCGTTTGGTCGGCACGAGTGTTGATGCTGAGCATATGGGCCGAGGCGGCAGCCCGCAGTCACGGGCGGCCGCCCGGCTCAGAGCTTGCGCAGCTCGCGCTTCAGGATCTTGCCGCTCGCATTGCGCGGTAGCTCGTCGTGGATCGAGAAGTGGGCCGGGACCTTGTAGCCTGCCAGCCGCTCGCGCGAGTACACCCGCACCGCTTCCTCGTCGAAGACCGAGCCGTTTTCGCTGTAGACGACGTGGGCGCGGACGACCTCCCCCCAGCGCTCGTCGGGAACACCGACCACCGCCGCCTCCTCGATCCCGGGGAACGACAGCAGCACGTCCTCGATCTCGATCGGGTAGATGTTCTCGCCGCCGCGGATGATCATGTCGTTGCGCCGGCCCGCCAGGTAGAGGTAACCCTCGGGGTCCCGGTGGGCCATGTCGCCGCCCCGGAACCAGCCGTCGACGAGCACCTCGGCGGTCGCCTCCGGCTGGTCGAGGTATCCGCTCATGCAGGCATCCGAGCGGGTCACGATCTCCCCCACCTCACCATCGGGCACGTCGTTCATGTCCTCGTCGACGAGGCGCAGCACGATCCCGATCCCCGGCTTGCCGATCGAGCCGAGCAGGTGCTCGTGCCCTTCCAAGGCGCGCCGGTGGTCCTCCGGCCCGAGCACCGTCTGCAACCCGGCCTCGGTCCCCGCGCCGAACATGTTGAGGAACTCGCAATCGAAGGTGTCGATCGCCCGCCGCAGAAGCGATGGCGACATCGGCGCCGCCCCGTAGGCGATCGACTGGAGCCGGCTGAAGTCGGCCTTCTCGAGGTCGGGATGGGCGAGCACCATGTCGATCATCGTCGGCACCAAGAAGACGCCGTCGAGCCGGCCGGAGCCCATCCAGCGCAGCACCGTCCCGGCGTCGAAGGGGATAACCAGGGTCATGTGCCCGTGAGCGATCCCCGACAGCGCGTAGAGCATCCCGCCGACGTGGAACAGCGGCGCGGGCGAGTAGTGCGACGCCATGCCGGTCATCCGCCGCTCGAGGATGCACTGGTTGACCATGTGCTTGACCATCCGCTGCGAGTGCATGACGCCCTTCGGCAGCGAGGTCGTGCCACTGGTGAAGGCGATGCACATGATGTCCTCTTCACCGACCGGCACGTCGATCTCCTCGTCGGTCCCGCGCTCCAGCAGCTGGTCGTAGGAGAGGTCCCCCGACTCGGATTCGAAGCTGATCGTCGTCCGCAGCCCGGGCACGTCGACCGAGCGGATCAGGTCCGTGTAGCGGTCCGAGAAGAAGAGCGTTTCCGCCCCCGAGACCCGCAGCAGCAGCTCCAGCTCGGGCTCGGCGAGGCGGAAGTTCAGCGGCACGTAGATCGCCCCGAGCTTGGCGCAGGCGAGCAGCGTCTCGATGAACATCGTCGAGTCGGTGGCGAACAGCGCCACCCGGTCGCCCTGCTTCACCCCCAGCCCGCGCAGCCCGGTCGCCGCCCGGTTCACGCGCGAGTTGAGCTCGGCGAAGGTGAGCGTGTAGTCGTCGGTCGCCAGCGCAGGCTTGTCCGGGGTCCACTCGGCGTGGGTGCGAACCCAGTCCGCGACCCTGCTGTTCTGGTGCCCGCTCATCTCAGCTCGCGGCGGCGGTGGCCGGGGTCGACAGTTGCGGCAGCACCTCGGTCCCGAGCAGCTCGATCGAGCGCATCACCTTCTCGTGCGGGATGTCATGGGACTGCACGTGCAGCAGCAGCAGGTCGATCCCCACCGCTTCGTAGCGCCGGCACATCTCGAGACAGTGGTCGGGATCTCCGCACATCACCGTTTCGTTCTCGGTCAGGTAGTCGAAGGTGAGGTCCTCGATCGACATCCCGTCGAGGAGTTTCTTCGCGTACTCGTAGCTGCCGAGGTTGCCGCCGTCGGTCCAGGCACCGAGCCCCGCAACCTGCTCGAGCGAGGTCTGGATGTACCAAGGGAACGGCTCGCGGGCGTCGTCGTGCGCCTGTTGGGTGGTCTCGGCGCAGTGGGTCTGGCAGAAGGTGCCGACCCGCTCGTTGATGAACTTGCCGACCGGCACCGCTTCCTTGATCCCGTCGCGGTAGCGGGTGATCCGTTTGGTCAGCGCCTCGGGCGGCACGGCGACCGAGAACGACAGCAGCCCCATCCCCTTGCGGCCGACGATTTCGTGGCTCTCGGCCGAGGAGGTCGCGCCCCAGAGCGGCGGGTGCGGCTGCTGCATCGGCTTCGGCACGATGCCGCGCGGCGGCAGCTTGAAGAACTCGCCGTCCCAGCTGAACTCGTCCTCGGTCCAACAGCCGACGACGACCTCGAGCGCCTCTTCCCACATCGGTCGCGTGTCGGCCGGGTTGATGCCGAAGCCTTCGATCTCGATCCGCGTGCCGGATCGCCCGGTTCCGAACTCGAGCCGGCCATTGGAGAGCAGGTCGACCGTCGCCGCCGCCTCGGCGGCGCGCACCGGATGGTTGTACGGGAACGGCAGCAGCCGCACCCCGTGGCCGATGCGGATGTTCTCGGTCCGCTCGGCGATAGCCCCGTAGAGGACGCCCGGCGCGGAAGACTGCGAGTACTCGTCGAGGAAGTGATGCTCGACCGTCCATACGCTGTCGAAGCCCAGGCGGTCGGCCAGCTCGATCTGCTCAAGCGTGTTCTGGAAGGCGTCGTAGGCGCTGTTGGGCCCCCACGGACGCGGGACCGGGATCTCGTACATCAGTGCGAGCTTCATGCCGTCGCCTCCGCGACGATCGAACCCCGATGCAATGCCAACTGCTCCGCGCCAACCCCGAGCGCAATCAGTTCGCCAGTTTTAGCCAGCGTCACCAGAACCTCTCCCTTCCCATTAAGACAACAGTTCGTCGGTTGGCTGCCCTCCGGCAACGCGTAGGTCTCCGCGAGCTCACCGTCCCTGAACAAGTGCAAAGAGTCGTCGATCGAGCCGCATACCCAAAGCGAACCGTCGGCGGCCACGCAGATCCCGTCCGGCATCCCGCTCGGCAGCTTCACCCAGGTGGAGGGCTCGCCGAGCTCCCCGTCGGCATCGACCTCGAAGGCGAGGATCTTGCGGGTCATCGATTGGGCCAGGTACAGCGTCGACCCGTCGGGCGAGAAGGCGAGCCCGTTCGGCACCCCCTCGATCTCGGCGAGCACCGTGACGGCGCCGTCGGGCGCGATCGCGATCAGCCGCCCGGTCTTCAGGTCGCGCGGTTCGTTCCAGTTCGCCGAGTCGGTGACCAGCAGGCGCCCGTCGGGGGCGAAGCAGATGTCATTGGGCCGGTGCGGGCTCGGCCCCGGAAGCGCGTCGGCGAGCGTCGCCACGGTGCCGTCGGCGTCGATCCGCTGGACGATCCCGTCGAACTCGCGGTCGGCGTGGACGATCCCTTCCGGGCCGAGCGAGAGACCGCCGTTGTTGGCGACGTAGACCGCGCCGTCGGCGCCGAGGACGCTGCCGTTCGGTCCGCCGCCGCAATCACCGAGCCGCGAGACGGTGCCGTCCGGGGCGACCCGGGCGACCGCTTCACCTTGCATCTCGACCACGGCGACCGAGCCGTCGTCGAGCAGGCTCGGCCCCTCGGGAAACCGCAGGCCCGAGGCGACCGTCCGCGGCTCGGCCGCCATCAGGCCCGCTCCGCGGTTCCCGCGCCGACGGCCGCGTCGAGCTCGGCGGTGTCGATCGGCGCCAGTTCCTTCACCCGCGGCATCACCTCGGTGGCGAAGAGGCGCAGGTTCGCCTCGCCGGTCTCCGGCGACATGCCGCTGAACGAGCAGACCGCGTTGAAGCCGTCGTTGCCGACCTTCGACTGGATGTCGACGATCCGCTGGTAGCACTCGTCCGGCGTGCCCCAGATCTGCAGGTTGATGAAGTTCTCGATCACCTTGTCGGAGCCGTTCTCACCGATGTAGGAGGCGAGGCGGCGGTAGTACTCGTAGCCGCGGGTGCTCTCGAAGTGGCGGCCGCCGAGCTCGTAGTGGTCCATCACCGACTCGTAGTAGGCGCCGATGTACTCGCGCGCCATCTGCTCGGCGGTGTCGTGGTCCTCGTGGCAGCAGACCCAGCCGGTGACCATCGGCGCGGGCGGGTCGGTCCCTTTCAGCTCGCGGAACTGGGCGCGGTAGGCCTTCATGTCTTCGGCCACGTCCTCCCAGTCCTTCTGCGGGTTGATCAGGATCCCGGCGCCGACGTCGGCCATGATCCGCACCGACTCGGGCGAGACCGCGGCAGCGTAGAGGCGATCGCGGAAGCCGCGCACCGGTCGCGGCCGAAGCTCACGCTTGGGGATCTTGTAGAACTCGCCGTCGGCCTCGAGGATGCCGGTCTCGAGCGCCCGCACGACGATCTCGGCGGACTCGACGAAGCGCGCCCGCGACTCGTCCATCGGGACTCGCAGGCCCTCGAACTCGATCCGCCCGAGGCCGCGGCCCATGCCGAAGATGAAGCGCCCGTCGCACAGAAGGTCGAGCATCGCGACGCACTCGGCGACGCGGACCGGGTCGTGCCAGGGCAGGATCACGGCGCCGGAGCCGAGCTGGATGTTCTTCGTGCGCGCCGCCATGTAGGAGAGGAACTGCAGCGGTTCGGGGCACATCGTGTACGAGGTGAAGTGGTGCTCCACGGCCCACAACATTTCGAAGCCCAGCGGCTCTGCCAGGTCGCACAACGCCAGCTCGTTCTTGTAGACCTCATGGTCGACGGCGGCGTCGCCCCCGCCCTGAAAAATGGTCGTGTAACCGACGCGCATGGCGTTCAGTCCTCCCGTTGGTTGTCGTTGGAAAGGCGGCTGTAGCCACCGCGGTGAAAGACGAGTGGGGCGGCCTCGGGGCCGGCGTCGACATCGAGGACGCGGCCGAGGACGAGGACGTGATCGCCCGCCGGGTAGGTCGCCTCGAGGTCGCAGTCGACCCAGGCGACGGCGCCCGGCAGCATCGGCGCGCCGCCCGGCGAGCGGCCCCAGTCGAGGCCGGCGAACTTGTCGCCGCCGCTGACGGCGAAGCGGCGGGAGACGTGCTCGTGGTCGTCGGCGAGGACGCTGATGCAGAAGGAGCCGGCTTCCTCGACCCGCGGCCAACTGGTCGAGGTCGAGGCGACGAAGACGCCGACCAGTGGCGGGTCGAGCGAGACCGAGACGAAAGAGCCGACCGAGAGGCCGGCGGGGCCGTCGGCGTGGGTGGCGGCGATCACGCAGACCGACGTCGGCACCTGCGCCATCACGTCGCGGAACCGGCGCGGGTCGACGCTCGGCGCCGCGCCAGCCTCGACGGACGTGACCGGTTCGGCCTTCGTCGCGGCGGCCATCAGACCACCGCTCCCCGGGTCCGCGGAGCGGGCAGGTCGTGGCCGAAGCGCAGCCGCTTCGTCTCCAGGTAGTGGATGTTGTCCTCGTGCGGAGTCGCCCGCAACGGGCGGGCGATCGCGTCGATCCCGGCGGCGCGGACCGCGCCGATCTTCTCCGGGTTGTTGGTCAACAGCACCGCGGTGGTGACCCCGAGCTGGCCGAGCACCGCCGCGGCGGGCCGGAAGTCGCGGCCGTCGGCCGGGTGGCCGAGCTGCAGGTTGGCGTCGATGGTGTCGGCTCCCTGGTCCTGGAGGACGTAGGCGTGCAGCTTGTCGACGAGGCCGATCCCGCGGCCCTCGTGGCCGCGCTCGTAGATCACGAGGCCGCGGCCGGCGGCGCCGATCGCCCGTAGCGAGGCTTTCAGCTGCTCGCCGCAGTCGCAGCGGCGCGAGGCGAAGAGGTCGCCGGTGGCGCATTCGGAGTGGATCCGGACCAGCGGTGGCGGCCCCTCAGCCTCGAGGTCGCCGAGCTTCAGCACCACGTGCTCACCACCGTCAGGGAGGGTGCGCAGCATCTCGATCGTGAAGTCGCCGTAGCGGCTGGGCAGGGCCGCCTCGGCCAGTGGCTCGACGGTGATCGCCGGCGCTCCCTCGCGGGTGGCGCTCGCGGCGGCGATCTCGTCGACGCCGAGGGGGACGAGGCCGTGGCGGCGGGCGAAGCCGGCGACTTCCGGACCGCGCATGACGGTGCCATCGTCGTTGGCGAGCTCGCTGATCACGGCGACCGCGGTGAGGTCGGCCATCCCCATCAGCTCGACCGCGGCCTCGGTGTGGCCGGCGCGACCGCTCAACAGCTCGGCGTGGGCGCGCAGCGGGAAGACGTGGCCGGGCCGGACGAAGTCGGCCGGGACCGAAGTTGGCGCGGCGAGCGCGCGCAGGGTCTCGGCGCGGTCGGAAGCGCTGATCCCGGTGGTCGTGTTGGCCGCCGCGTCGACCGAGACGGTGAAGGCGGTCCGGTGCGGATCGGTGTTGTCGACGACCATCGGCGGCAGGCCAAGGGCGTCGGCGCGCTCGGCGTGCATCGGCGCGCAGACGATCCCCGAGCTGTGCCGGATCAGGAACGCGAGGCGCTCGGCGGTCGCGTGCTCGGCGGCGAGGATCAGGTCAGCCTCGTTCTCACGATCGGTCGCGTCCGAGACGACGACGAACTGACCGTCGCGCAACGCGGACGTGGCTCTCCTCAAGTTGTCGGTCATGGTTCCCTCCATCTGCGCCAACGTTGACGCTGACGGTACAGGATGGAACGGCGTCCGTCAACACGTATGCTGACAAACCATGAAACGTCTGCAGATTGGCAATCTCGTCTGACTCCTGACGCCGCCCGCGGTGGCGGCGCCTACGACTTCAGCGCCGCCGGCGTGCGGGCGACGCTCGCCTCCGACCTCGCCCTGATCGCCACCCCCTCCCGGACCCCCTCTGGGCCGAGCTCGACGCCCTCCTCAGAGGTTGATGGGCCGAAAACCAGTCAGATAGTCCGGTTTTCGGCCCATCGACGGCAGCGCTAGGACTTCTCGTCGGTTTCCCAGGGACGGAAGCGCGGGTCGAGGCGGGCGAGCGACTGCTCCTCGAGGGCGAGCGCGAGCGGCATCACGTTGGCGACCGCGGCGCGGAGGTGTTGGTTCAGCGCCCGCTTGGTCGTCTGCAGCGCGTAGGCGGGCATCGCCGCCCAGGCGACGGCCTGCTCGTGGGCGGCGGCGAGCGGGTCGTCGGCGACGGCGGTGATCAGCCCGACCTCGACCGCCGTCGCGGCGTCGAGCAGCTCCGCGCCGAAGAGCAGCTGCTTGGTGCGGTTGATGCCGACCAGCAGTGGCCAGAGGGCGGCGCTGCCGTTGCCCGCGGTCACGCCGCCCATCACGTGGCGGTCGCCGAGCTGGGCGGTCGGGAGCGCGAAGGCGGCGTCGGCCAGCGTCGCCAGGATCGCACCGAGGCCGATCGCGTCGCCGTTGACCGCGGCGACCAGAGGCTGGTCGATCGAGAGGATGCCATCGACGATCGCCTGGCCCTCCTCCATCGCGGTGAGGCCGGTGAAGGTCTCGAACTTGCGGTCGGGCCCGCCGTCGCCGCCGGCGCAGAAGGTGTCCCCCGCGCCGGTCAACACCACCGCGGCGATCGACTTGTCGCGGCGGACCGCGGTGAAGACGTCGGACAGCTCCGAATGCATCCTGTCGTCGACTCGGTTTTCGAACTCGGGGCGGTTCAGGGTGAGCGTGGCGATGCCGTCCTCGACGGCGACCGCGATCGTGCTGAAGTCACCGGCGCGCAGCACGGTCGCCCTCAGGCTGCCGCCGGCGCGCGTTTGCGCTCCCGCTCCGAGGAGCGCAGCCCGAGTTGGTCTTCGGCGATCAGCAGCTTGTGCAGGTCGTTCGACCCCTCGACGATCTGGAAGATCTTGGCGTCACGCAGATGGCGGCCGATCGCGTACTCGGGGCTGGCGCAGTAGCCGCCGAAGATCTGCGCCGCGTCGACCGACGCCCGCATCAGGGCGTCGGAGGCGTGCATCTTCGCCAGCGAGGACTCGCGCCGCAGCCGCTCGACCCCCTCGTCCTTCAGCTCGGCGAGCCGATAGGTGAGCAGGCGCGCGGTCTCGAGGCCGACGACCATGTCGGCGACCTTCGACTGGACCAGCTGGTAGGTGCCGATCGGGTTGCCGAAGGTCTCGCGTGTCCGCGCGTACTCGGTCACCTCGTCGACCACGGCGGCGAGCACGCCGACCGCCCGCGAGGCGACCCCGAGGCGTCCGTTCTCGACCGCCGCCATCGCCACCGCGAAGCCCTTCTCGGGCTCGCCGACCAGGTTCTCGTCGGGGACGAAGACGTCGTCGAAGACGACCTCGCCGGAGCTGAGCGGGCGGAAGCCGAGCTTGTCCTTGACCGGGGCGGTGCCGACGCCTTCGCTGTCGCGGTCGACGACGAAAGCGCAGACGCCGCCGCGCTCGCCGCCCTCGACCAGGCGGGCGAAGGTGATGAACCACCTGGCGTGCTCGAGGTTGGAGATCCACATCTTCGACCCCTGCAGCAGGTAGCCGCCGTCGACCCGGCGGCAGGTGGTGCGCATGCCGGCGACGTCGGTGCCCGAGCCGGGCTCGGTGACCGCGGCAGCGCCGAGCGCCTCGCCCTGGCAGAACGGCTTCAGGTAGCGCTGCTTAAGGTCCTCACTGCCATAGCGGTAGATGCCACCACCACAGAGGCCGGAAGGGAAGCTGGCGAGGCAGGCGATCGAGTGGTCGACCTTCGACAGCTCCTCCAGCATCAGCGCGTAGGAGACGTAGTCGAGGCCCGCGCCGCCGTACTCCTCCGGGATGACGCCGCCGAGGAAGCCGAGCGAGGCGACCTTCTCGATGATCTCGGCCGGGATGTGCTCGCCCGCGTCGCGCTCGGCGGCTCCGGCGGCCAGCTCACCCTGGGCGAAGGCGCGCGCGGCATCGCGGACGGCCTCTTGCTCGGCGGTGAACCCAGCTCCCATGGCGCGGCAGTATGGCACAATGTCAACGCGAACGTTGATGTCGATGAGGACTCGGGGACAGGGGCGGTTCGATGACGTGGAACGGGGACGACGGAGTGCGCTTCGGCGCCCTCCTCCTGCCGAGCCAGACGTGGCCGGAGATGGTCAGGCGGGCGCGGGCGGTCGAGGCCGCCGGCTTCGACGCCCTCTGGATCGACGACCACATCGTCCACCCGGCCCGGCCGGAGGCGCATTGGCTCGAGTGCTGGACGACGCTGGCGGGGCTGGCGACGGTGACCGAGCGGATCACGCTCGGGCCGCTGGTATCGAACATCGTCCTGCGCCCGCCGGCGCTGCTGGCGCGCCAGGCCCTGACCGTGGCGGAGATGAGCGGCGGGCGAGTCGACCTCGGCGTCGGATCCGGCTACGCGCCGAGCGACCACGAGGGCGTCGGAGTCGAGATGTGGAGCGGCCCCGAGCGGCTGCGCCGGTTCCGCGAGGCCGTCGCGACGATCGAGAAGACGCTCGACGGAGGCACCGGTGAGGTCGCGGCGGCGACGCCGAGCGAGCCCTCGCCCCGCGTCCCCCTCACCATCGCCGCCCACGGCCGCGGCGCCCTCGCCGTGGCCGCCGAGCACGCCGATACCTGGGCCTCCTTCGGCGGCTTCGAACTCGACCCCGACCCGAACTTCGCCCTCACCCGCGAACGGAGCGAGATCCTCACCGAGCTCGCCACGGGCCGACCGCTTCACCGCCGCCTCCTCTGCGGCAGCGCCGCCCTCACCCGCGAGCCGATCTGGCAGTCGGTCGACGCCTTCGAGGACTTCGTCGGCCGCTACCGCGAGATCGGCATCGACCAGTTCACCTTCCACTGGCCGCCGACCGACACCAACCCGACCGCCGACCCGACCGTGGTCGAGGAGATCGTCACCCGCCTCCCCGCCCTCCGCGGCTGATTCGACTCATCTCGGCGGGCGCCATCCATCTCAGCGTCGGGAAATCGCTGACTTTGAAGTCCTCGCATCGTGAAAGGCGATGACGACCGCGCGATCGTCGTTCTCCAGGTAGACGTAGACCACGATCAGCCAGCCCCACGGACCGATCACCGCGCGACAGTCTCGCCACACTCCCGACAGTCGTTTTCCTGCGCGAGGAAACTCGCCGAGGATGCGCAACGAGCGGGTGACGCGAGCCCGCGTGTCATCCGGTAAGGCTCGCGTCTCGATGAGGTCACGAAGTTCTTCA
Organism: Solirubrobacterales bacterium; assembly: GCA_025964255.1. Classification (GTDB taxonomy): domain Bacteria; phylum Actinomycetota; class Thermoleophilia; order Solirubrobacterales; family 70-9; genus VAYN01. The sequence continues at coordinate 33,072 of JAOPZF010000264.1, forward strand.
CGCGCCTGGCGCGTGACCTCTATGGCAGCCACGACTAGAGCTCGGAAAGCGGCACGGTCTCGCCGCGCCGAGCCTGCTCGATCGACTCCTGGGCCCTCTCCCACGCGCCGGGAATCCCGTCCAGGATCTCGGTGATCCGGGATGCCTCGGGATCTGCCTCGTCGAGCGCGCCCGAAAGCAGCGACCCCGCCAACGCGTCCTCCTGCACGTGCATGCGCTCCGCGAGGCTGGACAGCTTCCGCGCATAGCTCGGGTCCAAGTCCACGTTGATCCGTCGATTCGGCTCAGCCATGGCTCCCAAGTTACACCGCGAGAGCGTCGATGAGGAGCGGCCGAGCTGGGGGGATCGGGCTCAGCCGAAGGTGAAAACGTAGGCCTCGACCCCGGGTGCGTCAAAGGTCACCTCGAAGGGTGGCGTCGCCGCCGCGGCCGGGGCGGCGGACCAGTTGGTAGAGGCGCGGGTCGCGCACCTCGCCCTCCCCCGCCGAGTCGACCTGCAGCGCCACGACCTCAGCGCGCCCGGGCGCGGGGTGATCCAGAACCGCGTCGAGATCTCGCCCGAGGCGCGACGCGCCTCTTCCACCCCGGCGAGGAGGTCATCTACGTCCTCCGAACGGTCCACTCGGCCAAGGGGCGGGTCGCGAACGCGAGACAGGCGAGTCGGATCAGAGCGCTGCGCGGCATCTGGGCAAACGACGGCGTGGGCACCCAAGTCCTTCTGGAGGAGTGCCGGCGCGAACGCGAGCTCGAGGAGCGCAAGGCCGAGGATCGCGGCGTCGGCCGTCTTTGACGGCTGGGCGCTACTGGCCTTCCTCGCGGACGAACCGGCAGCGGAGCGGATCGGATCGGAGTTGCTCGACGGTCAGCACGTCTCTCGAGGTGATCGATCCGATGCCTTGCGCCTCCAGGCGCGGTCGTCCTAACCCGCGGCCTGCCCCGGCGCGGTCGTCGTAAGCGGCGCTATAGGTGGGAAGGGTCGACCGCGCCTGGAGGACGGTCGGAAGGGTCGACCGCGCTGCGCGGGTCCTGGCGCCGCTCGGCGAATCGACCATCTAGGAGCTGGCGCGGGTCTCGGCGGGGGCGCGGCGGCGGGACTCGAACAGCTCGTGCACGAAGCGGACGGCGATCGAGCCCTCGCCGACGGCCGAGGCGACGCGGCTCATTGAGCCGGCGCGGACGTCGCCGACGGCGAAGACGCCGGGCATCGTCGTCTCCAGGCCGAAGGGGGTGCGGTCGAGGGGCCAGGCAGGGGTCCCGGCGATGTCGCGGCCGGTGCGGATGAAGCCGGCGACGTCGCGCTCGACCTCGGCCGGCAGCCAGTCGGTGTGGGGACGGGCGCCGATCATCAGGAAGAGCCCGTCGGCAGGGACCGACTCCTCCTCCCCGCTCGCCCGGTCACGCAGGCGCAGATCCTCGAGCCGGCCGTCTCCGCCGCCGCCGACGATCTCGGTCTCCGTCCGCGCTTCGATGTTCGGCGAGGCCTCCACCTGCTGCACCAGGTAGTGCGACATCCCGGCGGCGAGCGAGTCCTTGCGGATGACGAGGGTCACCCGGCGCGCGTATTCGGCCAGGTGGAGCGCCGCCTGGCCGGCCGAGTTGGCGCCGCCGACGACGAAGACGTCGCGACCGAGCATCGCCGGCGCCTCGGTCGCGGTGCTGCCGTAGAAGACCCCGGCGCCGCGGGCTGCCAGCGCCTCCAGCTCGTCGACCTCGAGCCGGCGATAGGCGGCGCCGGTGGCGAGGACGACGGCGCGCGCCGCCACGTCGTCGAAGTCAGAGAGGCCGACGAGGATCCGGTCGCCCTCGGCGCGCAGGCCGGTCGCATGCTGGACGAAGGCGAACTGGGCGCCGAAGACCCAGGCCTGCTCGTAGGCGCGCTCGGCAAGCTGCCGGCCGCTGACCCCGCGCGGGAAGCCGAGGTAGTTGCGGATCAGCGAGCTGAGCGTCGCCTGGCCGCCGATCCCCCCCTGGTCGACGACCAGCGTGCGGAACCCTTCCGAGGCGCCGTAGACCGCCGCCGAGAGACCCGCCGGGCCGGCGCCGACGATGATCAGGTCGAAGTCCCGCCCCATCGGGTCGACGGGCCCGCCCGCGGCGAGGGTCAGCTCGGCGTTCGACGGGTCGCTCAGATGCTCGCCGTTGGGGAAGACGACCAGTGGCAGGCAGGCGTCGTCGCCGACCTCCTCGACCAGCTGCCGGCCTTCGTCGGAATCGGCGAGGAGGAAGTTGTGGGGCAGCGCGCAGCGACCGAGGACCTCGCGCAGCTCGTGCGCCCGCCCGGCCCAGGACTCGCCGATGATGTGGACGGTGTGCGAGGAGAGGCGGCGGGCGTGCTGCCACTCGAGCAGGAAGCTCGAGATCGCCTGGTGGAACAGCTCGTCGGGTGAGCGGGTCGGGCGGATCACGTAGTAGTCGATCTGCCGCTGCGCCATCGCCTCGAAGATCTCGCGGCCGGTCGGCCCGGTCCCCCAGCTGCCGTAGTCGATCAGCAACGCCCGCTGCGCCTGCTGGTGGAGCTTGCGCACGCGGCCGAGGATCTCCCGTCCCGGCGTGCCGTCGAGCGAGGAGCCCGCGAGCACCAGCGCCACCTCTTCGCCCGCGTCGGCCCCTCGTCCCAGCTCCGCCTCCGCCTCGGCGACCGTGCCGACGCAGACAACCCGGTAGCTCGCCCGGTAGCGCTCGAGCAGCTCGCCCTCGATGTCCTGCAGCGACCCCTCGTCGGCGTCGATGGCGAGGATCGTCGGACGGGACACGCGCGCGCCGCCCCTACGGCTTCGCTTCGAGGATCAGGTTGAAGGGCGTCTCCGTCGCCCGTCGCACCGAGGCGAAGCCGCCCTCTTTGATCACCTCGGTGAGCCGCTCCTCCCCGGCCTGAGCGCCGAGGGCCAGGCCGACCTCCTGGTCGAGCGAGGCGGGCGTGCAGATCATCGTCGAGGCGCCGTAGAAGATCCGGCCGACCGGGTTGAAGTTGTCCTCGGGGTGGTCGCCGGCGAACGGCTCGACGATCATCCAGGTGCCGTCGTCGGCGAGCGTCTCGTGGATGTGGGCGGAGGCGCCGACCGGGTCGCCCATGTCATGCAGGCAGTCGAAGACGGCGACCATGTCGTAGCCGCCCGCGGGGAAGTCTTTCGCCGTGGCGACGTCGAACTTCGCCCGGCCACCGACCCCGGCCGCGTCGGCGGCCTCGCGGGCGCGCTCGATCGAGGCACCGTGGTAGTCGAAGCCGTGGAACTCGGAGGCGGGGAACGCTTCCGCCATCAGCACGGTCGAGGCGCCGTGTCCGCAGCCGACGTCGGCGACCTTCGCTCCCTCCGCCAGCTTCTCCTCGACCCCGTCGAGCGCCGGGATCCACTCGGCCACCAGGTTCCCTTTGTAGCCGGGGCGGAAGAAGCGCTCGGTGCCGCGGAAGAGCCGGTGGTCGTGCTCATGCCAGCCCATCCCCTCGCCGCTGCGGAAGGCGTCGAGGATCCGGTCCTCGTCGGCGTACAGCGAGGCGATCAACTCGAAGGCGCCGAGCAGGTAGTACGGGCTCTCCTCGTCGGCCAGGGCCAGCGCCTGCTCGGGCGGCAGCTCGTAGGTGTCGGCGCCGGGGTCGTAGTTGACGTAGCCGGCGGCGGCCTGGTTGCGCAGCCACTCGCGCACCGAGCGCTCGGCGACGCCGGCGCGTTCGGCCACCTCCGTCGAACTCAGCGGGCCGGCGTCGGCCATCGCCTTGTAGAGGCCGAGCCGGTCGCCGATCACGAACAGCGGCGCGCTGATCGCCGCGCCCATGTCGAGGACCGCCTGGCCCATCACTGCTTCCAGTTTCTGCGGGTCGATCTCGGTCGCGCTCATCATCGCCTCCAGGCGTGTTTATGCGGTTTTAGTGGCGAGATCCCTGCCTTTCCCGAGTAGAGCCGACGCGCCGAGGAGTGTCAAGACGCGCCGGGCAAGTTGAGAGGGCCACTCAGGTCAGCGACCGCGCCTCACTCCTCCCCTCGAGCGGTACCCCTAGTAGTCGAGGCCGGCGAGGAGCCGGACCGCGAGGCCGCGAAGAGTTTCTTTGCCGTAGGCGTGGTCGGGGTCGAACTGGGTGAAGAGCGCCAGGGCGATGCGGTGGTGGCCGCGCCGCAGCAGCGCCACCTGGTGGTCGACCCGGCCGCTGCCGCTCCCCCAGCCGCCCTTCAGGTAGAGCCGCCAGCCGGTGGGGACGACACGGCCGATCCCCCAGCGCTGGGCGCGGATCACGCGGGAGAGCAGGTAGCGGGCGTAGGCCCGGTGGTCCTTTGGGATGTACGACATCAGGTGGTCGATGAAGCGGACCTGGTCGCGCGGGCTGGTCCGGCTTTCGCCCCAGACCCAGGCGTAGCGGAAGTCGCGCATCCCCGCGACGCGCGCGAGCCGCTCGATCCGACGCCGGCCGACGAGGTCGCGGACCTCGGTCGCCGCGACGCTGTCGGAGCGGCGGATCATCGGCCCGAGCAGCCCCCGGTCGCGCGCCGAGATCCCGCGCCCGTCGCGCATCCGCAGGAACGAGGCGAGCAGCATCACCTTGAAGACGCTCGCCGCCGGCGCCGTGCTCGCCGCGTGGTAACCGTAATACCGCCCCCGCTGATCGATCACCGCGAAGGCGATGTCGCCCTCGCGGTGGCGGGCGTAGCGCCGCGCGGCCGCGACGTCCGGGCGCCAATGCGGAGGGAGCGGCGACGCGCCGGCGGCGCGCGCGCCCGCCGGCGCCAGGAGGCAGGCGACCGCGGCGACGCCGAGGAGGAGCCCGTGCCCAGGCGACAGGCGGCGCGGAGCCGCGGCCCGCTTCATCGCGCCGATCGTCCCACACAGCTGCGGCAACATCGCCGAGCTCTTCTGGACCGCGCACACCGATCCGAAGGACGCCTGGCAGACCGAATACCGGTTCACCGGCTCCTAGGGGGACGGCCTTCCTGGCCCCTGGACAAAGGGGCCCGCCGGAGGGAGACTCGGCGCGGACCGACGAGGGAGGGAAGAGATCTCCTCACACAATCATGTGGATCGCGAGCAGGCGATGCTCGCCGCGTCGCCGGGAGCGCCGGCCGTGGGGCGCGGGCCGGTCACCGACGAGGCTTTCACCAGCCACGAATACGAGCACCCGGCCGCGGGATGGGGCGCGGCGCGGAGCGTGGCGAAAGTGCTCGAGCGGGCGGGCGAACCGCTCGAGGGCATGCGCGCGCTGCTGACCATGAACCAGGAGGGACGGCGGCAAGCACGTCACCTGGGAATTGGCGCCCGAGCGCGTGGACGGCGAGTTCTTCGCCGCGCACACAGTCGCCGAGCTCGACGGCTGGACCGACTACGACCTGGAGGCCGCCGGGCGGCTCGCCGAGCCACTGAGCTACGACGAGGCGACCGACACCTACCGGCCGATCCCCTGGGCGGACGCGTTCGCCCTCGTCGGCGACACCCTGAGAGGGCTCGCCGGCCCGGACGAAGCTTGCTTCTACACCTCGGGCCGGCTCAGTAACGAGGCGACCTTCCTCTACCAGCTCTGGGTGCGCGAGTTCGGCACCAACAACCTCCCCGACTGCTCGAACATGTGCCACGAGGCGAGCGGGCGGGCGCTCACCGCGGCGATCGGCACCGGCAAGGGCACCGTCACCCTGGAGGACTGGGAGGTGGCCGACGCGATCATCCTGCTCGGCGACAACGCCGCGACGAACGCCCCGCGGATGCTGACCTGGCTGGCCGAGGCCGACCGACGGGGAGCGGCGCTGATCCACGTCAACCCGCTGATCGAGGCCGCCTCGCGGCGCACGATCGTGCCCCATGAGTTCGTCGACATGGCGACGTTCCACACCACCTCGACGGGCACCTTGAACGCCCAGGTGAGGATCGGCGGCGACTTCGCCCTGCTGCGGGGCGTCGCCAAGGGCGTGCTGGAGAAGGAGCGATCAGAATCCGTGGCGATCGACCGCGACTTCCTCGACGCGAAGACCGAGGGCTTCGACGAGTACAAGGCCCTCTGCGAGTCGACCCCGTGGGCCGACCTCGTCCGCGACTCCGGGGTTCCGGAGGAGACGATCCGCCGGATCGCCGACATCTACGTGTCATCGGAGCGGCTGATCATCGCCTGGTGCCTCGGCATCACCCAACACGAGCACGGCGTCGAGACGATCCGGGAGATCGTCAACCTGCTGCTCTTGGGCGGTCACATCGGACGCGAAGGCGCCGGCCCCTGCCCGGTCCGTGGGCACAGCAACGTCCAGGGGAACCGGACCTGTGGCATCAACAACCGACCCGACCAGGCCTTCCTCGACCGGCTCGCCGCCGCCTGCGGGATCGACCCGCCGCGCGAGCACGGGCTGGGCACCGTGGGGACGATCAACGCGATGCACCGCGGCGACGTCAAGGCCTTCGTCAGCCTCGGCGGCAACTTCGCGCTCGCCGCGCCCGACACCCCTTACACCTACGAGGCGCTGCGCAATTGCGAGCTGACCGTGCAGGTCAGTACCAAACTCAACCGCAGCCACATCGTGCACGGCAAGCGGGCGCTGATCCTGCCCTGCCTGGGGCGCTCGGAGATCGACGTCCAGGCGGGCGGAGAGCAGGGGATCACGGTCGAGGACTCGATGGCGATGGTGCACATCTCCCGCGGGATGAAGAAACCGCACTCCGACGAGCTGCGTTCGGAGTGTTCGATCCTCGCCGGGATGGCGACGGCCACGCTGCCGGAAAGCAAGACGCCGTGGCAGTCCTACGTCGACGACTACGACCGCATCCGCGACAAGATGGAAGAGGCGCTCGACGGCTTCGAGGACTTCAACGAACGCGCCCGGCACCCGCATGGCTTCCGCCTCGCCCAGCCGGCCCGGGAACGGATCTTCCTGACGCCGTCGGGCCGAGCCGAGTTCTCCCAAGCGCCCCTGCCCGACGATGTCGATCCGGGCGAGGGCCGCCTCACTCTCGGGACGGTGCGCTCGCACGACCAGTTCAACACGACGATCTACAGCAACGACGACCGCTACCGCGGCCTCAAGGGCCTGCGGACGGTGCTCTTCATGAACGACGAGGACATGCGCGAACGCGGGCTCGACGAAGGTGGCCTCATCGACATCACCAGCGTCAGCAAGGACGGGAGCAGGCGCAGCGCATACGGCTACCGAGCGGTGTCCCACGACATTCCCCGCGGTTGCACGATCGGCTACATGCCGGAGCTCAACGTGCTGTGCGGGATCGCCGACTACAGCACCGAGAGCGAGCAGCCCGTCACCAAGCACCTTGTCGTCGAGGTGACGGGTCAAGGCGTGGCGGCGAAGTAGCTTTTCGCGAGGGGATCAGCGTCGCCAGGGCCACCGCGGCGATCGCGGCGACGACGACGCTGAAGGCGATCCCGGCGGTCCGCAGGCCGAGGCCGGTCTCGGCGATGCCCTCGCCGATCACCGGTATCGAGATCCCCAGGTACATGACGATGAAGAAGCTCGAGGCGACGGCGCTGCGGCGCTCGGCGGGCGCCTTCGAGTTGACCGCGTCGAGGCCCGCGTGGAAGCTGAACCCCTGTCCGAGCCCGGCGACGATCGCGGCGGCGATGACGAGCGCCAGTGACTCGACGGCGAGGCTCGCGGCGAGCAGTCCCATCCCCGCGATCAGCAGGGCACAGCCGATCTGCAGGGCCCGGGGACCGATCCGCCTGGAGAGGGCAACCTGGCCGAGGGTCGATGCCCCGAACACCGCGAAGACGATCGCCCCCGAGAGGGCGTGGCTCGGCTCGTGAAGCAGCTCGCCGAGGAACGAGGGCGCGACGGCGGCGAAGAGGCCGAGGACGGCGAAGCCGGCGAACCCGGCGGTGGCCGCGGGCACGAACGTCGGCCGCACCTCCGGTGGCACTTCGGGGAGCCGGAAACGGAAGCCGGTGCGGTTGCCCGCCGGGACGGTCTCCGGGGTCGCCCAGACGGCGAGCGCCGCGACGAGCACGAACCCGAGGACGATCCAGAACGGCAACCGCAGCGGCAGCGGCGCGAACTGGGCGAGCAACCCGGCCAGTAGCGGGCCGATGGCGAGGCCGCCCATGTTGAAGGCGGTCGCCACCAGGGTCGGCTGGGGGCCGCGCTTGCTCGGCGCGAGCTCGACCAGCGTCGCGGTCGCGGTGCCGGTGAAAATGCCTGCCGAGAAGCCCGAGAGCACCCGACCGACGAAGAGCAGCGGCAGGTCGTGGGCGAGCAGGAAGGCGACTGCCGATAGCGCGGCGCAGGCAAGTCCCGCGAGCAACAGGGGCCGCCGGCCGAGATCGTCGGAGGCATGGCCGACGACGACGAGCGTGAACAGGACGCCGACCGCGTAGGCGGCGAACAGCAGCGTCAGCATCAGGGCGGAGAAGCCCAGCTCCCCCTGATAGATCACGTAAAGCGGCGTGGGAAGGGTCGTCCCGAGCATCGTCACCGACAGCGCCAAAGCGACCAGCCAGAAGGCCAGGCGCGGCGACGCGGTTCTGCTCAGTCGTATGCGGTCCATCCCGGTTCCTTCTGGTCGCTGAAATTCGCAATGTCAAATTCGCAGGGCCACGGACCCGTGCCATCACGGCCAGCTTCAGAACCGGCTGGGGGTTAACCCGAAAGGTCGATCGACCCGCTCCCCACTCTCTGACCGCGTCCACGTTTGATTTGGCGTGGGATCGTGGGAGGGTAGGCCGGAGATCCATCACGAAGGAAGGAGCAGGACATGGCAACTCTCCACTTCGAGGCGACCACCACGGCGACGCCCGAGCAGTTCGTCGCAGCGCTGACCGACTTCGGCCCAGGCCGGTCGAAGATCTTCGAAAACAGCGCCGACGACGACCTGAAAGTGCACAGCCAGGGGCCGACCGAGGCCGACGTCACCGAAGGCTCGAGCGGTATCTGGGAGCGCCTCCACTACGACTGGTCGGATCCGGAGCGCGTCGTCCTCACCACCACCGATTCGAACACCTGGGGCGGCAACTCGGGTCACACCTACGCGCTCACCCGACTACCGGACGGCAAGACCAAAGTCGACTACACCGTCGTCCGTGACGGGAAGACCTTCAAAGGAAAGGTCCTCGGCGTCGTCATCGACACGGTCGGCAAGGGCAGGCTCAAAAAGGCGTTCGACGGCTCGGTGAAAGCGATCGAGGCGCGGGGCGAGGCGGCCGGCACGGCCGGAGCGGTCTGACCATGAGACCGGCGACGGTCGAGATGGGGATCGAGGTCGTCACCATCCCGGTCGCCGACGTCGACCGGGCGAAGGGCTTCTACGAAGGCCTCGGCTGGCGCCTCGACGCCGACATCCACCTGAGTGAGGAGATCCGGGCGGTGCAGTTCACCCCGCTCCACTCGGGCTGCTCGGTCGCCTTCGGCAATGGCCTGACTACCGCCGAGCCGGGCTCGGCGCAGCGGCTCGAGCTCGTCGTCGCCGACATCGAGGCGGCTCGCGCCGACATGATCGAGCGCGGCGTCGAGATCAGCGACCTCTTCCATCTCGGCCCGTCCGGCTTCGAGCCCGGGCCCGATCCGGAACGCGCCTCCTACCGAACGTTG
>JAOPZF010000047.1 GCA_025964255.1 Solirubrobacterales bacterium
GAGGCCGAAGAATTCGAGGATCGTCGGCGCGATGTCGGTCGAGAGCACGTAGCCGTTGGTCCGGGTCGTGTCCGAGGTGAGGTCGCCGTCGTAGCCCTTGCCCGCGATCCCCATCGGGATCGGCTCGTCGCTCTTGTCGGTCGGAGTCGAGATCGCGATGACGAGCTGATGCGGGCCGGCCCTGCGAGCCATCGCCGTGGCTTCGGCGAGCGAGGCTTCGGTCACCGAGAGCACCCCTCGCTTGGCTTCCCGGAACGAGCCGAAAAAGCCGCTGCCGCGGGGCCTGATCCCGAGCGGGCAGGCCGAGGCTCCTGCCCCCAAGACGACGACCCCCGCTTTTTCCAGCCGTTCCACCATCAGGCCCGGTTCGATTTCGTCCGGTGCCGATTCGGCCCGTTCCACCGCCTGCGCGAACCAGGAGCGACAGGCGCCCGCAGCTTGCGGCGCGGGGCCGATTTCGTGGTCGTAGAGCGAGTTGAAGACCCGGTTCCCGGCACCGACGTCCAGGTAAGTCTGTTCCGGGGTCACCGTTCCCAGGCCCGCGCTCATCAGCCCCGGCGAGAAGCCTGCCTTGGCGAACTGGGTGACCGTGGTCGACGAAGGGACGAAGACGAGCTCGACCACGCGACCCTGAGGACCGACGGTCACCCAAGTTTCCTTGGTCGCCGCGGACGCTCCCGGAGGGGCCACCAGAAACAGGCACAGCGCTATCGTCAGCGCTATGCCCGCCGACCGCACTTTCGCCAAATTCAGCTTCTTCAAAGTCGATCCTGCCTGGCGCCGTCGCGACGCCGATCTTCGCGCCACGGACAAGCAGGAATTCCTCGCCGCCTGCGAGGACTTCGGCATCGACCGGTCGCTGCGCGCCTACTCAACCATAGGAACGCGTGGCGATGTCGACCTCGTGCTGCTCAGCCAGAGCCCGAACCTCGAGGACATCCACACTTTCCACGTTGTGCTGGGGCAGTCGGGGCTGGCGAAATGGTCGACGACGCCCTACTCGTACCTGTCGATGACGAAAAAATCGCCGTACTCGGACGAGAAAGCGCGGCCGGAGATCGCCGTCTCCGATCGCAAATACCTCTTCCTCTACCCGATGGTCAAGCAGCGCCGCTGGTACGGCCTGCCGCCCGCCGAGCGTGGTCGGATCATGAAAAGTCACATCGACATCGGCCGCAGCTACCCCGAGATCACGGTCAACACGACCTACTCGTACGGGCTCGACGACCAGGAGTTCGTCGTCTGCTTCGAGGGCGACGACCCGGGCGAATTCCTCGAACTGGTGAACGAGCTGCGCCCGACCGAGTCGAGCGAGTACACCGAGTCGGAGACGCCGATCTTCACCTGCGTCTCGATGTCGGTCGGCCGCGCCCTCGACGCCCTCGACGGCGTCGCCAGCGCCGCCACCGCGCCCGCCCTTTAGGGTTTCCTATCCTTCTCGTCCCCGCCCACGACCGGAATCCTGAGAGACATGCCCAAGATCGGTACCCCTGAGAACCCACTTCGAGTCGCCATCGTCGGCGCCGGCCCGTCCGGCTTCTACGCCGCCGAGCACATCCTCAAAGACGGCGACGTCCACGCCCAGGTCGACCTCTTCGACCGCCTGCCGACCCCCTACGGGCTGGTCCGCGGCGGCGTCGCCCCCGACCATCCGAAGATCAAGTCGGTGATCCGCGTCTACGAAAAAACGGCGGCGCGCGAGGGCTTCCGCTTCTTCGGCAACGTGAAGATCGGCCACGACATCGAGGTCGAGGAGCTCGAAGGGCTCTACCACGCGATCGTCTACACGGTCGGCTGCGAGACCGACCGCGCGCTCGGCGTCCCCGGTGAGGACCTGCCTGGCAGCCACGCCGCCACCGCCTTCGTCGGTTGGTACAACGCCCACCCCGATTACGCCGACGAGGACTTCGACCTCTCGGTCGAGCGCGCCGTGGTGATCGGCAACGGCAACGTGGCGATGGACGTCGCGCGGATGCTGGCGCTGACCGACCACGAGCTGCGCGAGACCGACACCGCCGACCACGCGATCGAGATGCTCGACAAGAAGGGCATCAAGGAGATCGTCGTGCTCGGGCGGCGCGGGCCGGTCCAGGCCGCCTTCACCAACCCGGAGATCAAAGAGCTCGGGGTGATGGAGGACGCCGACGTGATCGTCGACCCGGCCGACATGGAGCTGGACGCGGCGAGCAAGGCCTTCCTCGAGTCCGACGAGGCCGACAAGACGACGCGGGTCAACGTCGAGACGCTTCGGGAGTTCTCCGAGCGCACGCCGGAGGGCAAGGACCAGCGGATCGTGCTGCGCTTCCTCACCTCGCCGGTCGAGATCAAGGGCAACGGCAAGGTCGAGTCGATCGTCGTCGGCAAGAACGAACTGGTGGAAGAGAACGGGCGGCTGGTGGCCAAGGACACCGGCGAGCGCGAGGAGATCGAGTGCGGGCTGATCCTGCGGTCGGTCGGCTACACCGGCATCCCGATCGAGGGCGTCCCCTTCGACACCAGGCGCGGGCTGATCCTCAACGAGGGCGGCCGGATCCTCGACTCCCACGACTCGGGCCACAAGGTCGGCGCCTACACCGCGGGCTGGATCAAGCGTGGCCCCTCGGGCGTCATCGGCACGAACAAGAAAGACGCATCGGAGACGGTCCAGCATCTGCTCGCCGACGTCGGGTCGCAGACGCTCCTGGAGCCGGCGAACCCGGCGCCGGAGGCGGTCGAGGCGCTGCTCGCCGAGAAGGGCGTCCGCTACATCACCTTCGAGGACTGGCAGGCGATCAACCAGGCCGAGATCGGCCGCGGCGAGCCCCACGGCCGCCCGCGGGTCAAGTTCGTCCGCGTCGACGAGATGCTCGACACGGTCGGCGAGGGGGTCGGCTGAGTCATGGCAGTTGATCTGGGAGAGCTGCAGGAGATGATCGAGGCCGCCCTGCCGGGCTCCTCGGTCGAGGTCTCCGACGAAGACGGCGGCGGTCAGCACCTGCTGGCCACTGTCGCCGCCCCGCAGTTCGAGGGGCTGTCGCGCATCGAGCAGCACCGGCTGGTCAAGGCGGCGGTGAAACCGCGCTTCGACGACGGCTCGGTCCATGCGCTGTCGGTCAAGACCCGCCCGGCCTGAGCGCCCACTCGGCCCGACGCGAGCGCGGCTGAGCCCGGCCTGACCGGTCGGGACAAAGAGTCTGGAAAAGTCACACTTTCGCGCACCACACGCGCGCATTTCCTCCCTACGCTTCTTGACATGGAGGCAGCGAGAGCAACGTGGACCGATTCCCGGCTGGACGACCTGAACGGGCAGGTGAAAGGCATGGACAAGAAGATGGATGCGGGATTCGTCCGGCTCGACGAGAAGATGGCCGAGGGTTTCACGCGCCTCGATGACAAGATGGACGCCGGTTTCGCGCGGCTCGACGAGCGGATCGACGGGACGAACGGCCGGATCGACGCGATGAGTGACCGGATCGACAAGCTCCAGCACGCGATCATCATGGTCGGCGGCAGCCTCTTCGCGGCGTTCATCGCCTTCCTGGCCGCGATCCTCGGACTCATCATCACGTTGATCGTCCTGCACTCCTGAGCCGGCGAACTCGACTGGTTACTCTTTGCGGATGGCCGACCAAGAGCTGAAGTCCAAAGTCGAAGAGTTGATCGCAGCCAACCAGGTGCTGCTGTTTATGAAAGGGGTGCCGGAGGCGCCGCGCTGTGGGTTCTCGATGCGCGTCGTGCAGATCCTCGATTCGATGGACGCCGAGTACGGGGCGATCGACGTGCTGCCCGCGCTGCAGCCGCTGCGCGAAGTCACCACCGAGATCTCCGACTGGCAGACCTTCCCCCAGCTCTACGTCAACGGCGAGCTGCTGGGCGGCGCCGACATCATCGAGGAGATGTACGAGTCCGGCGAGCTTGGCGAGGCCCTTGGCATCGAGCAGCCCGAAGTCGTAGCCGCGGCACCCGCGCAGGCGGTCGCCAGCGACCTCCCGGCGCAGTCTCCCCCGCTTCAGATCGAATAACAGGTATGGCGCCGAGCTGGCGCCCGGAGCTGAAAGGACGCGGCCGTCTCGGCCCCGGCCCTGGCAGGCTGTGGCCGTGGCCGAGACGGCCGGAGTGCGGGAAATGATGAAGCGTCGTGTCGAGTGCGGAGGAGCGTTCGCGTTTCTCCACGAACTGCGCGTATCTCGTGACGATGAGTCCGCGAACGTCACTATTCCTCATCCGCCGAGATCACGCGGTCGACTTTGAGTCCCCTATGGGGCCCCTGAAGTCGACCACGCGCCCGCGCCTGATGCGTACCCGTCACGGAAGAGCGGAGATCGTGCCGAACCCGCGACCTTCCCTGAAACTCCCTCACGTCCCGGGCGTCTCGTGGCGGCCACAGCCTGCCCGGGTCGCCACGAGACGCCCGGGACGCGCCTCGGACGGGCGCAGTCGGCGGCGAACCACGCCGCCCAGGCCCTAGGCGTCGGGGTCGAGCTTCGGCG
>JAOPZF010000051.1 GCA_025964255.1 Solirubrobacterales bacterium
CGTGCGGAACCCTGGACCTTCTCGGCGGAATCCTCCCGGCCCGGGCGTCTCGGGGCGGCCACAGCCTGCCCGGGCCGCCACGAGACGCCCGGGACGCACGTCGGACGGGCGGAGCGGCGGACAGAACGCCCTGTCCTGGAACCGACCAGCTCAGCTGGTCTTGGCGAGCAGCGCGCTCGGGTCGAGGCCGAGCTGGGGGGCGACGAAGTCGGCGACCTGGGCGCGGGCGGCGTCGATGTCCATCGTCGGGTCGTGGAGCAGGGCGCGGAGGCCGAGGCCGTCGAGCAGCCCCATCGTGCGGTCGGTCAGCGCGGGCAGGTCGGCGGGGGGGGTGAACTCGCCCGTCTCGATGCCGCGTTTCAGCACGTCTTCCAGCCACTCGTGGTAGCGGGCGTAGAGGCTGGCGGCGAGGGGGCGGAGGTCGGGCTCGCGGGCGGCACGGAGCCAGAGCTCGACCCAGAGGACCCAGTCGCGCTCGAGCCGGCCGGGGACCGGCAGGCAGTCCTCGATCGCATCGGCGAGGGCCGCGGTCGCGTTCGTGGCCTCGCCGTCGGCCGCGGCGAAGCGTTCGTCGGCGGCCTGCTCGAAGGAGTGCAGGAGCGCCTGCTCGAGCAGCTCCTCGCGGGTGGAGAAGTAGTGGTGGACGAGGGCGGTCGAGGCGCGGGCCTTCATCGCGACCCGGGCGATTCGGACGTCGTCGATCCCGTCGGCCGCGATCAGGTCACAGGCTGCCTCGAGGATCCGCTCGCGCGCGTCTCGCTCGGCCATCCGACGACCCTATGCGACCGAGCGGCGCGGCCCGGACGTCCGTCGGCGGCGTGCCAGGTGGGCGGCGACGCAGGCGATCGTCTCCCGCGGTTCGCGAGCAAGGCGGACGTCGGTGACCCGGATCAGCTCGATCCCGGCGAGAAGCAGGTCGTCGGCTCGTTCCCGGTCGGCCTCGAAGGACCGCGGCGAACCGTGCGTCGCGTAAACGTCGAGTTCGACCGCGAACCCCTCCGCCTCCCAGTAGGCATCGAGCTCGTAGCCCTCGATGACGACATTCGTCTGGGGAGTCGGGAGCCCGGCGCGGAGGACGAGGCGGCGAAAGCGCTTCTCGAGGTCGGAGCGCAGGGTCGCCGGCTCCCGCCTGTAGGCGCGGAGCACCGCTTCGAACCTGCGGCGGCCAGGATGCCCGCCGGCCCGTGCAACGGTCGCCTCGAAGCGGCGCCGGTCGAGCAGCCGGTGCTCCTTCGCTCGCTCCAGAAGGCGACCGACATCCCTTGATCCGTCCGCCGCCAGATCGAGCACGGTGCGCGCCGGCGAGGTCAACGGGATCCCGTCGACCGTCGTCACGTCCTCCGGCGCGAGCCGCGCGAAGTGGACGACGACGCGCTCCTTCCGGTGTCGCCTCGTCGGTGCCGTGAGGTGGAAGGTGCCCGGCCGGGAGCGCAGCAGTCCCCAGGCCCATCCCGCGGTGATGTGGCTGGCGACGGCGGGCTCGTTGGCAAGCACCGCCGCCATGCAGCGGCCGTTCCAGCCGAGCCCCTCGTGCCCGACCGCGTAGACGCCGCGGTGGATTCGATGGAGCTTCCCGTCCTGCATCCAGCGGGTGATCGTCCTCGGCGGGAAATCGAACTCCGCCAATTGACGTGCCGAGACCACACCATGTTGCCGTCGCGCCAGCTCGGCCAGCCCCCGCCCGTCGTGCGTTCGTCGCTCTTGCCGCATACGGCTACAAGCGACGAACGCGCCTCGGTCTCCCCCCTTCGGTGCCCGTCCCGGCGGCGAGATCTCGGACTATGCGGTGACCGCGGGCTCGCCTAGGTCCGCGAGGAGCGCCGTTGCGGCGTTGCGGCCATTGAGGGCGATGACGCTGCCCGCGGGGTGGGTCGCCGCTCCGCACATATAGAGACCAGGGACCGGGGTGCGGGACGGGAGGCGGCCCTCCCACATCTGGTCGGGCGTCACCTCGCCCTGGAAGATGTTGCCGCCGGTGAGGCCGATCCGCCGCTCGATGTCGGGCGGGCCGAGGACTTCGGACTCCTCCAGGCAGTCGGGGAAGTCGGGGGCGAAGCGGGAGATCAGGTCGACGAACTGCTTCTCGACGTCCTTGCGGCGGCTGTCCCAGTCGCCATCGGCGATGTCGTAAGGCGCGTACTGGCCGAAGACCGCGAGGAGGTGCTTGTCGGGCGGGGCGGGCGTGGGGTCGTAGCCGGTCTGGATGTAGATCTCGCCGAAGCCGACGGCGGGCTCGCCCGCGGCGCAGGTCTCGAACGCCTTCTGCGAGGCCTCGAGGCCGGCGGTGAGGTCGATCGTCGCCTGAGCCGGCCAGCTCTCGCCGGGGGCCGCGGTCCAGTTCGGTAGCCGCGAGAGCGAGGCGTTGAACTTGACTACCGGGCTGCGCACCTTCCAGGCCTCGAGCCGGGCTTTGTAGTCGGCGTCGATCTCGGCGTCGCCGAGGAGCCGGAGCGCCACCTTCGGGTCGGCGTTGCAGACGACGCTGGTCGCACGGATCAACGTCCCATCCTCGGTTTCGACGCCCTCGCCGGGGATGATCCGCTCGACCGGGACGCCACAGGCGAGGGTCGCGCCGGCTTCCTGCGCCGCGTCGGCGATCGCGAAGCTGACCATCCCCATGCCGCCCTCGACGTAGCCCCAGACCGGGCCCTGGCCCTCGAAGTCCCCCTGGTAGTGCATGAGTTTGATCGAGGCGGTGCCGGGCTCCCGCGGGCCGCCCCAGGTGCCGATCACTCCCTGCCCGAAGAGCGCGTCCTTGAGCCGTTGGTCATCGAGGTATTCGTCGAGCACGTCGGCGATCGAGGCGGTGTAGACGAGGTCGATCAGCTCCTGCGAGCCACCGAGCAGCGCCTCGATTTCCTCCCGCGTCGGGCTCTCGCCGACCCAGGTGTCGCGCGGGCCGGTGCGGAGCTTCTTGCGCACGTCGTCGAAGAGGTGCTCGTAGGCCCAGTAGCCGTCGATGTCCTTCTTCGAGACTCCCATCGCTTCGAGGTCGCGCTGGGTGTGGTCGTCGTCGAGCCACTGGCCGAAGGAGGTGCCGTCGTCGAAGGGGACCCAGAGGTTCGGGTCGGCGACGAAGAATTTGAGGCCGCGCTCGCGCAGGCCCAGCTCCTTCATCACCAGCTCATCGAGCAGGCCGACGACGTAGGCGCAGGGGCTGACCTCGAAGCGCTGGTCGGCGAACGGGCGCTCCAGGGTGCAGGCGCCGCCGAGCCGCTCGCGCCGCTCCAACACCAGCACGCTGCGCCCGGCCTTCGCCAGGTACGCCGCCGCGGTCAGGCCGTTGTGGCCGCCACCGACGACGATCGCATCCCAGTCCCGCCCCGCCAGCTCCGACAGCGGCGCCGGCAGGCCGACTTCGCCGAACTGCTCCGCGACCGGGTTCATGCGACCACCTCGCGCAGGCCCTCGGCGTAGCGGGCGGCGACCATCGAGTCGAAGGCGTGGACGTCTTCTTCCTCGACCGAGTAGCGCCCCGGCGAGTACCCGGGCGAGCTCACCCCCTTCTGCGCCAGCGAGCAGACGTGCCAGTCCTGGCGGTTGGTCTGGTCCCAGAAGTTGATCGCGTCGGTGGGATCGAAGTCGGGCCGAGCGATCGTCGACGGCTCGAAGAAGAACTCGCAGACGACCTCGGTGCGGCCGGGCTCGCGCGGCCAGAGCGTGTGCAGCATCGCGTAGTCGGGATGGAGCGAGATCAGCGCGTTGGGGAAGAGCGCGAAGTAGAGGATGTTGCGCAGGTCGGCCTCCGCGAGCGAGGCGATCGGCGGGCGATCGAGGTGGCCGCCCTCCTTGCCCATCGTCTCGGCGCCGTCGTTCAGCGTCATCGTGCCGCCGCACCAGGCGCCGGGGCCATAGAGCCCCTCGCCGCTCATGTAGTCCGACAGCGCGTTCAGCTCCGGGTGGACGCCGGGGCAGTGCAGGCACTCGTTGTAGTTCTCGGCGATCCCCTTCCAGTTGGCGGCGACGTCGTACTCGACGATCCCGGCGCGGGTGAGCGCCGCGTTCGAGTAGTGGTCGAGGTGCGGGAGGAGCTCGCCGACGTGGTCCTCGGGCGCGGCCGCCTCACCGGAGAAATCGACGAGGACGAGGCCGCCGATCACCGCGGTGCGGATCTCCCGCAGCCCGTAACAGGAGGTGTCGAAGCCCTCGATCCCGTCCATATGAGGGACGGCGCGGAGGTTGCCGGCGAGGTCGTAAGACCAGGCGTGATACGGGCATTGGATGCGGCGGCGGACCTTGCCCTCGGCCTCCTCCATGAGGCGGGCGCCGCGGTGGCGACAGACGTTGTGGAAGGCGCGCGGCGCGCCGTCCTCACCGCCGACGACGAAGAACGAGCGGCCCGCGAGCTCGCGGGCGATGTAGGCGCCGGGCTCGGCGACGGCGGAGAGGTGGCCGACGCAGATCCAGCCCCCCATGAAGATGTTCTCCAGCTCCCAATCGAGGACGCCGCGCTCGAGAAAGGCGGCCGGCGGCAGCATCGTCGCCCGCTCCAGCGGCTGCAGCGTCGCCTCCAGGTCGGTCCCGCTCACCGCGTCCCGCAGGCCGAGCTCGGCCCCGTGCATCCCGTCTCCGTTCGCAACGCCCACGCCGATCTCTCCTTGTCAGAAGGACTGATTGACCTTGTAGTTAATCGCATGATACGTTCGTCGTCAATGACGCCGGAGCGCCTCGACGACGCCACGCTCGACCTCCAGGAACGGGCGCGCCGTTTCACCGACGAGGTGCTGATCCCGCTCGAGGTCGAGGCCGAGATGGCCGACGGGAAGCTCCCCGACGAGGCGATCGCACGGGTCAAGTCCGAGGCGCTGGCGGCGGGGCTGACCGGCGGTCTTCACGCGAAGGAGCACGGCGGCCAGGGATGGACGCGGCTGCAGTGGGCGCTGGTCGCCGAGCAGTTCGGGCGCAGCACCAACGCGATCCACTGGCACGTGCCGAACGGCTACAACGTCTGGGCCCACGGCTCGCCCGAGCAGATCGACCGCTACCTCCGCCCGCTCCTGCGCGGTGAGATCCGCGACGCCTACGCGGTCACCGAGGCCGAGGCCGGGTCGGACCCCTCGCGAATCGCCTCGGTCGCGGTGAGCGACGGCAACGGCGGCTACCGGCTGAGCGGCGAGAAGTGGTTCGTCACCTCCGGCGACGTCGCCTCGGTGCTGATCGTCATGGCAAACGTGGTCGACGGCGACGAGCGCCTCCCCACCCTCTTCCTGGTCGACGTCGACGCGCCCGGCGTCTCGATCGTCGACAACCCGCGCTTCACCCACAGCTACCCCGACCTCCACCCGACCTTCCGCTTCGACGAGGTCGCGCTGGGCGCCGACGCGGTGATCGGCGGGGTCGGCGGTGGCGATGACCTGCAGCGCCAGTGGTTCAGCGAGGAGCGCCTCGGGATCGCCGCGCACGGGATCGGCGCGATGTGGCGGCTGCTCGGCGAGACGGTCGAGTGGGCGGCGAACCGCGAGCAGGGCGGCAGTCGGATCCTCGACTACCAGGGCGTGAGCTTCCCGCTCGCCGACTCGGCGACCGACGCGGCGGCGGGACGGCTGCTTACCCTGGAGGTCGCGCGCCTGGCCGACGAAGGCGCCGACCCAAAGGTGGTCCACGCCAAGGCCTCGATGGCGAAGCTCTTCGTCTCCGAGGCGGCCTGGCGTTGCGCCGACCGCTGCGTGCAGGCCTTCGGCGGCCGCGGCTACCTGCGCTCCAACGTCGCCGAGCGCTTCCTGCGCGAGCTGCGGGTGGATCGGATTTGGGAGGGGACTTCCGAGATCCAGCGCCTGATCATCGCCCGCGGCCTGGAGAAGCGCGGCGTCGAGTCGATGCTCCACTGAGGTGAGCGCCGCGCCCGATCCCGCGCCGCTCCTGCACCCCCGCTCGGTCGCGGTGGTCGGGGCGAACGAGCGGGCCGGGTCATACGGCGACGTGATCTTCCGCAACCTCGCCGCGGCCGGATTCGAGGGCGCGGTCTACGGGGTCAACCCGAAGCGCGACGAGGTCCACGGCAAGCCCTGCGTCCCGACCGTCGCCGACCTGCCGGAGCCGGTCGACGCGGTGGTCGTCGCGATCCCGGCGGCGGCTTGCGCGCCGGTGCTGATCGAAGCCGGCGAGCGCGGCTGCGGCGGCGCGATCGTCCTCGCCGCGGGGTTTGGCGAGACCGTGGCGGGGCGGCCGCTGGAAGAGGAGCTGCGGGCGGCGGCGCACGTCGCCGGCATCCCCGTCTGCGGGCCGAACGGCAACGGCGTCGTCTCGTTCGCGGCGCGTGCCCCGCTCTGGGGCGACTCGGTCGAACGCCTCACCCCCGGCCCGGTGGCGGTCATCACCCAGAGTGGCAACTTCGGCGTCAACGCCCTCGGCTCCGACCGCGGCCTCGGCTTCCACACCGTCGTCTCGACCGGCAACTCGGCGGTGCTCGAGCCGAGCGACTGGCTCGAAGCGCTGGCGATGACCGAGGGCGTCGGTTCGATCGGGCTGATGCTCGAGTCCGACGGCGACGGCGGCCGCCTGGCCAGGGCGCTCGCGACCTGCGCCGAGCGCGAGATCGGCGTAGCGGTGCTGAAGGTCGGCAGCTCCGAGGGCGGCGCCCGGGCGGCAGGCGCGCACACCGGCGCCCTGGCCGGCGACCAGCGGGTCTTCGCCGCGCTGCTCGAGGAAGCGGGCGCCGCGCAGGCGACCGAGCCCGGCGAGCTCCTCGAGCTGGCCCGGGCGCTGGCCGTCCCCGCGGCGCGGCCGATCCGAAGCGGCGGCAGAGTCGCGGCGGCAGCGGGCAGCGGCGACGCACTCGCACCAACGCCGCCCGTTGCGGCCGGAGCGGGTCTGGACGACGTGTCCACGGTCGGCTCGGCGGGACCGGAGCGCCAGACAGGCCTCGCGATCCTTACCTGTTCAGGCGGGGATTCGGGGATGGCGGCGGACCTCGCGGCGGAGCGGGGGCTGGAGCTACCGCAGTTGTCGCCGACGGTGCGCGAGCGGCTCGGGGCGGTGCTGCCGAGCGCGGCGACGGTCGGCAATCCGCTCGACTACACCTCGATGCTCTGGGACGACCAGGAGGCGCTCGAGGAGGTCGCCGCGGCGGTGTCGTCGGACCCGGCGATCGACCAGCTGCTGCTGCTCTTCGACCGGCCGCGTGGCCTCGACCCGGAGGTCGCCGGGGGTTGGGAAGCGGTCCGCCGGGCGCTGCTGGCGGGCGCGGCGCGAGGGGACGCCGCGACGATCCTGGCCTCGACCTTGCCCGAGCTGCTCGACCCCGACACCGCGACCGAGTTGATGAAGGGTGCCCGCGTCGCGACGGCCGCCGGCCTCGGCGCCGCGATCGCCTGCGCTGCCGCGCTGCGCACGCCGCTCGCCGATCCCGAGAGGCTGCGGGAAATCGCCGGGGCGGCGGAAAGCGGAAGGGATGGGCCCGCGGTTCAGGGTCGAACTGCCGGCACCGAAGAGGCGGTGGACCGAGGTGCGCCGGATGGCGCTCGCGATTCGATCGACGGGGCGCTTGGCGAGGCGGAGGCGAAGCGGATGCTGGCCGAGGGCGGGCTTTCGGTGCCGGACGGGAGCGTCGCGGTGGATGTGGCGGGGGCCGTCGATGTGGCGCTGTCGGTCGGGCTGCCGGTCGCGCTGAAGTTGTCGTCGCCGGCACTGCTGCATAAGACCGAGGCCGGGGCGTTGGCTCTCGACTTGCGGACCGAGGAGGACGTGCGGGACGCGGCGGAGCGGCTGCTCGGGTTGCCCGCCGCGGCCGGGGCGACGCTGCTGGTCGAGCGGATGGCGGGCGACGGGGTCGAGCTGATCTTCGCGGTGCGGCGCGACGGGGTAGTGCCGGCACTGCTGATCGGCGTCGGCGGGATCTGGGCGGAGGCGCTCGACGACGTCGCGCTCGTCCCCCTTCCCGCCTCGGCCGGGCGAGTCGAGCGGGCGCTGCGAGGGCTGCGGGCCGCGTCGCTACTTACCAGAGCCCGCGGCGGCCCGGCGGTCGACCTCGCCGCCGCCGCCCAATTCGGCTCGCGGCTCGGCGAGCTGGCCCTCGACCACGGCCTCGACCTGCTCGAGGTCAACCCCGCCCTCGCCTCCCCAAGCGGCTGCGTCGCCCTCGACGCCGTCGCCATCCGCCCCACCCCAGGTTGATGGGCCGAAAACCGGACTATCTGACGGGTTTTCGACCCATCAACACCGAGGTTAGGCGGCGGTTAGCTCGGGGCGCTCGGACATGCGTTCGGCGGCGACCTCGAGGGCCTCGCGGAGGATCTGGGCGATCTCCCCGATCGTCTCCGCGTCGCTGACCAGCGGCGGGGCGATCTGCACGATCGGCTCGGTGCGGTCGTCGAGGCGGCAGATCATGCCGCGGCCCCAGAGCTCGGCCGAGAGGACGTCCTTCAGCAGCCATTCCGCCGCCGGGCCTTCGAAGGTGAGCTTGCTCTCCTGGTCGCGGACCAGCTCGATCGCCCAGAAGTGGCCCATCCCGCGCACGTCGCCGACGATCGGGATGTCGCGCAGGGCGTTCAGCGAGCCGCGCAGGATCGACTCGTTCGCCATCACGTTCTCCATCACGCCGTCGCGCTCGTAGATCTCCAGCGTCTTGCGCGCGATCGCCGCGCCGACCGGATGGCCGCCGAAGGTGATCCCGTGCATGTACATCGTCCTGCCTTCGATGAAGGGCTCGGCGACCCGCTCGGAGATCAGCACGGCGCCCATCGGGAAGTGCGCCCCGGTCAGCCCCTTGGCGACCGTGATCATGTCCGGCTTGTAGCCGAGCCGATCGGCGCCGAAGAAGGTCCCGAGCCGGCCGAAGGCGCAGATCACCTCGTCTGAGACGAGCAGGATTCCGTGGCGATCGCAGATCTCACGCAACCCGGCCCAGTAGCCGTCCGGCGGGACCAGGCAGCCGCCCGCGTTCTGGACCGGCTCGGCGATCAGCATCGCGATCGTCTCCGCCCCCTCGCGGGCGATCGTCGCCTCCACTTCGGCCAGCAGCGCGTCGCGCATCCGCGCCGGGTCGGCCCCCTCCGGGTGCCGGTAGGGGCTGGTGTTGGCGACGTGGACGGCGGGCACGCCGAGCGGCTCGAACGGTTCCCGGCATTCGGCCAGGCCAGTCATCGCCAGCGCCCCCAGGGTCACTCCGTGGTAGGCGTCCTCGCGGGCGATGACCTTGCGCCGCGCCGGTTCGCCGTTCGCCGCGTGGTACTGGACGGCGAGCTTCCAGGCCGACTCGACCGATTCCGCGCCGCCCGAGGTGAAGAAGGCGCGCTCGATCCCCTCCGGTGCCAGCTCCGCCAGCTTCGTCGCCAGTTCGACCGCTTCCGGGTGGGCGACAGTCCAGTTCGTCGTGAACGGCAGCCGCGCCATCTGCGCCGCGGCGGTGGCGCCGATCTCCTCGCCGTAGGAGTGGCCGAGGTTCGTGCAGTAGAGGCCGGACAGCCCGTCGATGTAGCGGCGGCCGTCGGTGTCGAAGACGAAGACCCCCTCCCCACGGTCGATCAGCGTCGTCCCTTGCTCGACCAACGACTGCATGTCGGTGAAGTGGAGCATCAGGTGCTCTTTGGCGTTTTGCTGCAGGCGGGTGTCCATGGACCGACAGTGTATCCCCGTTGATCTTGTGGTCAATTGTACAAACTTGTGGTAGCTTGCCGCCATGGCGACCACCGATGCGAAGTCCCCCGCGCCCGGCCGCGTTGCGGCGAATTCCTCGAACGGCGGCAGCTCCGGCAACTACGACGCGATCGTCGTCGGCGGCGGCCACAACGGGCTGACCACTGCGGCCTACCTCGCCAAAGCGGGGCAGCGCGTGCTGGTGCTGGAGCGGCGGCACATCCTCGGCGGCGCCTGCGTGACCGAGGAACTCTGGCCCGGGCGCCGCGTCTCGCGCGCCTCCTACGTCGTCTCGATGCTGCAGCCGCGGATCGTCAAGGACCTGCGGCTCGAAGACTTCGGCTATCACGCGGTCCCGCTCGACCCCGCCTACGCGGCGCTCACCCCGGACGGCCCGGTGGTCTTCTACGACGACCCGCGCGCCACCGCCGACTCGATCCGCCCGATCAACGCCCACGACGCCGACAACTTCGTCGCCTTCGAAGAGCGCCTCTTCCGCGTCGCCGACTTCCTCGCCCCGATGCTGCTGCGCGAACCGCCGGCGCTCGGCTCGAAGAAACCCGGTGACCTGCTCAGCCTCGCCCGCGAGGGCGCCCGCGCCGCCGGCCTCTCGCGCCGCGACGTCCACGAGCTGGTCCGCATGTTCACGATGTCGGTGGCCGACATGCTCGACGAGTACTTCGAACACGACGCGATCAAGGGGTCGATCGCCTCGACCGGCGTG
Source organism: Solirubrobacterales bacterium (assembly GCA_025964255.1). Classification (GTDB taxonomy): domain Bacteria; phylum Actinomycetota; class Thermoleophilia; order Solirubrobacterales; family 70-9; genus VAYN01. Next base: position 10,298 of record JAOPZF010000051.1, read on the forward strand.
GTCGGCGTCTGGGCCGGCCCGAACACCCCCGGCACCGCCTACAACCTGCTCCACCACGCGCTCGGCGAACTGAACGGGATCAAAGGCGCCTGGGGACACGTAATGGGCGGCATGGGCGCGATCTCCGAGGCGATCGCCGCCTCGGCCCGCGCCGCCGGGGCCGAGATCCGGACCGAAGCCGAGGTCGCCTCGATCGACATCGAGGGTGAACGGGTCGTCGGCGTCACCCTCGCCTCGGGCGAGGTGCTGCGGGCGCCGATCGTCGCCTCCGGCGCCCACCCGAAGAACACGATCCTCGACATGGCCGGCGCCGAGAACTTCTCCGACGAGATCGTCGAGGACATGCGCCGCTTCCGCACCCGCGGTGGCTCGGTGAAGATCAACATGATTCTTTCCGAACCGCCGACATACATCGGCGTCGACGCCGAGATGCAGGAGACGCTCCGCCACACCGGCGTCAACCTCTGCCCCTCGATCGACTACCTCGAGCGCGCCTGGCAGGAAGCGCAGGCGGGGAAGCCCGCCGCCGAACCGTACGTCGAGGCGGAGCTGCCCTCGGCGATCGACTCGAGCCTCACCGACGACGGCACCTGGGTGATGACGATGTTCACCCAGTACGGGCCGCCCGACGAGGCGGGCTGGCCGGAGGGCGCGCGGGAGAAATACGCCGACGCCTGCGTCGAGCACCTCGCCAAGTACGCGCCCAACATCCCCGACGCGATCCTCGAGCGCGAGGTACTCGCGCCGCCGGACATCGAGCGCATCTTCGGTCTCACCGGCGGCTCGATCTTCCAGGGCGAGCAGGGGATGGACCAGATGGCGTTCATGCGCCCCTCCCCCTACCTCGCCGGGTACGCGACGCCAGTCGGCGGCCTTTACCTGTGCGGCGCCGGAACCCATCCGGGCGGCGGCGTGATGGCCGCGTCAGGTCACAACGCGGCGAAGCGGATCCTCAAGGACGGCAGGCTCAACCGGTTGCGCCGTCGGGCAACTGCTTCCACCACTCGCTGAAGCCCCGCGCCCGCCCCTCGTCATCGAGCTCGACCAGCCAGAGGTTGGCGTAGTCCTTGTCGAGGGAGCGGTACCGCGTGCGGGCCTCGAGGATCCAGAGGTCGCCGTCCCGGGCGACGTGCCACCAGTGGAAGGCGGTGTCGCCGGGCTCGTCGGCGTGCGCGAGCCAGCCGGCGACGATCGCCTCGCGGCCCGTCCAGGCTTCCCAGGGCTCGGCCTTGTAGACGCCGTCGAGGGTGAAGAGGGCGGCGACCGCCTCGGCGTCATTGCTCTCCGAAGCGGCGCGGTAGGTGTCGACCCAGCGCCGTAGGGGCGCCGCGGCGAAGGCCTCCTCGGGTGCCGAGTAGGCGCGCATGCGGGCGATCCGGCCGTCGCGGAAGCGGAAGACGTCCGCGGTTTCGACCTCGCGCGGGGTGCCGTCGAGGAGGTTGCCATGGAGGCGGTGGACGACGACGATCTCCGGCCCGACGCGCTCCGCGGTGGGATCTGAGGTGAGGTGCTTCCAGCCCGCGCGGGAGGCCTCGAGGTACTCGGCGACCGCCTCCGGGCCGATCCGCCGGCCGTCGTCCGCAGAAGCGGCGGGCGGGACCCACTCGACCTCGGGATCCAGGTCACGGACCGCGGCGGCGATGTCACCGCGGGCGAAGGCCTCGTAGGCGGCGAGGACGACCTCAATCTCGGGATCGGGCATATCCCGAAGTTACGGGATCTCCGCTTCCTTCTCGCAGTTGACCGCGGTGTTGTTGCCGCCGCCGCCAACGCAGTCGTCGAAGCCGCCTTTGCCATCGAGCTTGTCGTTGCCGCCGCGCCCGAGCAGCGTGTTCGGCCCGTTGTCGCCGGTGAGGATGTCGTTGCCGGGCGAGCCCTCGATCTTCTCCGTGCTCGAGTCGATGTGACCCGGGGTGCAGCCCCCCACGCCGGGCGTCGTGACCTCGCCACCGATAGTCGCTTCGACCGCGACGCTGCCCGAGTTGTGGACACGGGCGAAGGAGGCGCTGTCGTTGGCGCCGGGGCCGCCGTTGAAGGTGTCGCCGTCGCACGGCTGGCCGCCGATCATCAGGTCGCTACCGGGGCCGCCGTTCATCGTCGCCGCGCCCGAGTCTTTTTTCGGGTGGAAGATGTTGACCCCGTAGAGGACGTCGTTGCCGCCGCCGCCTTCGAGGGTGTCGGGATCACTGTCTTCGCCCGCGTAGAGGACATCGTTGGCCGGGCCGCCGACGAGTTTGTCGGAGCCGGTGCCGCCTTCCAGGGTCGAGGGGATCGAATGCGGGACGCCTTGGCCGATGACCAATTCGTCGTTGCCCGCTCCCATGGTGGCTTCGATCGCGCTGACTTTGCCGGTGCAGGTGATCGTGCCGCTGCCGCTGCAATCGGGGTTGGTCGGATCGCCGTTGGTGACGTCGGATCCGGAGATGACGAAGCTGCCGCCGGAGTAGTCGACCGTTCCCTGGTCGGGGCCGGAGGTGCCGGTCAGGATCAGCGTCGACTGGCCGTCGATCGACTCGTAGATTTCGACCGCGAGGCCGTTGGCGCCCGCCGTCGGGCCGCATGAGGTTTCCTGGGCGAAGCCCCCGGTGCACTGGTCGCTGCCGGGGCCGCCGAAAGCTTCGTCGCCGGAGCCGCCCGCCTCGAGGTGGTCGTTGCCCGGGCCGCCGTCGAGCCGGCTGGGGCTCGCCGAGGAGCCGATCAGGGTGTCGGCGCCGGAGCCGCCGATCGCGTCCTCGATGCCTTCGAGGTGCTCGTTCTCGGCGCCGGACACGGTCTGGGTCTGGAGGTTGATCGTCACCGCGCCGCCGGTGCCCTGGTAGTCGGCGATGTCGTGTTCGCCGGGGCCGCCGTTGATCTTGTCGTTGCCGGTGCTGCCGATGATCACGTCTTCGTTGCCACTGCCACCGTCGAGGGTGTCGTCACCCTGGTTGCCCTCGACGGTGTCGCCGTCGCCTTCGCCGCCGTTGACTTCGTCGTTGCCCTGTTCGCCCTCGACCAGGTCGGTGCCGCCGCCGCCTTCGATCTTGTCGGAGCCGCGCCCGCCGTAGATCTTGTCGTTGCCTTCGCCGCCGTCGAGCTTGTCGGAGCCGCGTTCGCCGTACATGACGTCGTCGCCACCTTCGCCGTAGATCGTGTCGACGCCGCGTTCGCCGTAGATCGTGTCGTTGCCGCCACCGCCGCAGATCAGGTCGTTGCCGCCTTCGCCGTGGATCGTGTTGTCGCCTTCGCCGGCGACGATCACGTCGGGGGCCTTGGTGCCGGTGATCGTCGCCGCGTCGGAGACGATCGTCGCCGGCTTGCCCTGGCAGGTCGGGTCGCCGGCGCCCGCGTGCGGGACGCCGAAGGCGAGCAGCGCCGCGAGCGCGGCGAGTGACGCCAGCAGGGCGGCACCGAGACGGACGGGAGCGTGGGACAAGCGGGGTGAGGGCATGGATGGCATGTCGGCAGGTCTACCCCGTCTACTTAGAAGTGATTAACCGGCCTAGACAGATAGCGGAGGCCTTCGTCGGCCGGAAGTATGAGACTAGGATCGGCGCCAGAGAGCGTTTTTCCCAGGAGGAGGAGACAAGTGAAGATTCGCGCCGCCGTGCTCGAGGAGTTCGGGCAGCCACTGGCAGTGCAGGAGGTCGAGCTGGCCGAGCCGCGCGCCGGCGAGGTCCTCGTCCGCCTCGAAGCTTGTGGCGTCTGCCACACCGACATGTACACCGCGTCGGGCGCCGACCCGTCCGGCTACGCCCCGGCCGTGCTCGGCCACGAGGGCGCCGGCGTGGTCGAGAAGGTCGGCGACGACGTCACCTCGGTGAAGCCCGGCGACCATGTCGTCACGCTCTTCTCCCCCCAGTGCCGCG
>JAOPZF010000101.1 GCA_025964255.1 Solirubrobacterales bacterium
CGGCTTCGTTGGCGACTTCGCCGACTTCTTCGATCGCACCACGCAGTTCGCCGACTTCGCTTTCGAGCTCGCCGAGTTCTTCCCCGGCCGATTCGCCCGACGGCCCGGGCTTGCCCTGCTTGCCCGCGTGCCCGCGCGGCCCCTGCTTGCCCGCCGGCCCTTCCGGCCCGGTCTGCGCCAGCAGCGCCAACCCCGAGCCGATCGCCGCGCTCAGCACGCAGACGCCGATCACCAGTGCGATGAACTGGTTGCGGGGCAAGGAGATGGATGGCTTCTCGTCAGTCGGCATGCGAACCGGGAACTCTCGCAGACGGCGCGCGCCATCAGGGCTACGATTGCGCCAGGCGCGTGGCGCCGCGCGGGCGGTTAGCTCAGTTGGGAGAGCACTTCCCTTACAAGGAAGGGGTCACTGGTTCGAGCCCAGTACCGCCCACTGGACGGTCGCTACCCGTGACTGGTTACGTCACCGAGGCTCTCGGCTGCAGGTGGACGTTTTTCGTTGCTACCTCCGGACCTCCCGTCCCCTACCCGCGGGCGTCGCGCCACTGCAGCAGCTCGCGGACCTCACCGAGGTCGTAGCTGCCGTCATCGCCGCCACCGACCCCGACGGTCAGCTCGGTCACGCCGGCGTCGGCGAGGGCGTCGGCGTGCTCGATGATCGGCTCGCGGCTGCCGATCACGCGCTCGATCTCGCCGGGGTCGCGGCCGATCTTCTCGCAGTGCTCGGCCAGGACCTGGGACTTGTGCGCGTAGGTCTCCGGGTCGGCGAAGGTGTGCCAGAGCTTGGCGTGTTTGGCGACGAGTTTCAGCGTCACTTTCTCGCCGGCGCCGCCGATCATGATCGGGATGTCGCCGACCGGCGGCGGGTTCAGCTTCGTCAGGCGCTCCTCGATCAGCGGCAGGTCGCGCCCCAGAGCTTTGAGGCGCTCCGGCGCGGTCCCGAACTCGTAGCCGTACTCGTCGTAGTCGCGCTCGAACCAGCCGGCACCGATCCCGAGGATCACGCGGCCGCCGCTGAGGTGGTCGATCGTCGAGTGGATGTTCGCCAGTAGCTGCGGGTTGCGGTAGGAGTTGCAGAAGACGAGCGCGCCGATCTTCACCCGCTCGGTCGCCGCCGCCAGGGCAGCCAGCGAGGTCGTGCCCTCGAAGTGCTTGCCGTCGGGATCGCCGTAGAGCGGATAGAAGTGATCCCAGGTGTAGATCGAGTCGGCGCCGAGCTCCTCGACGGTCCTCCACGCCTCCTGCATCTGGGCGAAATCGGCTTGCTGGGGCTGGATTTGAACTCCTACACGGATCGGCATGGCGAGCAGACTACGCTCCCCCGATGCCCGCCTTCACTTCAGAGCTTGCAGAGTCCCTATCTGGGGAAGCGCTCGATCGATTCCAGCGCTACGTCCGTGTCGATACCCAGGCCCGCCGGGAACGCGACGGCAGTCCGAGCACGCCGGGCCAGCTCGACCTCGGGCGCCTGCTGGTCGGTGAGCTGGAGGAGATCGGCCTCGCCGACACGGCACTCGACGACAACGGCTACGTGACCGCGACGCTGCCCGCGACCGGTGACGCGCCGATGCCGACGATCGGCCTCATCGCCCACATGGACGTCAGCCCCGACGCGCCCGCCACGGGCGTCGAGCCGCTCGTCCACCGCGACTACGACGGCGGCGTCATCAGCCTGCCGAAGGGCGGGACAGTTCTCGATCCCAAAGCGATGCCGGCGCTCGACGGCAAGGCGGGCGAGGACATCGTCACCTCGAGCGGCGACACGCTCCTCGGCGCCGACGACAAGGCCGGGATCGCCGAGATCATGACCGCGGTCGCGCACCTCGCCGCCCACCCCGAGCTGCCGCGGCCGAACCTGCGGATAGCCTTCACCCCCGACGAGGAGATCGGCATGGGCGCCTCGCTCTTCGACGTCGAGGCCTTCGGCGCGAGCTGCGCCTACACGATGGACGGCTCGACGCTCGGCGAGCTGCAGGACGAGACCTTCACCGGCGCCGAGGCGATCATCGACATCGAAGGGGTCGACGTCCACCCGGGCTTCGCCACCGGCAAGCTCGTCAACGCCACCCGCCTCGCGGCGCAGATCGTCGCCGAGCTGCCCGGCGAGAGCCTCTCGCCGGAGACCACCTCCGGCCGCGAAGGGTTCATCCACGTCTACGAGATGAGCGGTGCCGCCGGCTCGGCGCAGATCCGCGCGATCGTCCGCGATTTCGACGACGACCTCTTGGCCGAGCACGCGGCGCTGCTGCGCGAGATCGCCGAGCGGGTGGTGGGGGAGGAGCCGACCGCCAAAGTGACCGTCGAGGTGACCCCGCAGTACCCCAACATGCGCAGCTACCTCGAGCCGATGCCCGAGATCGTCGACGTCGCCGAGCGGGCGATCCGGGCCGAGGGCATCGAGCCGATCCGCAACCCGATCCGCGGCGGCACCGACGGCTCGATGCTCAGCGCGATGGGCCTGCCGACGCCGAACATCTTCGCCGGCGGCCACGAGTTCCACAGCGTCCGCGAGTGGATCTCGGTCCAGGACATGGCCGCGGCCGCCGCGGTGATCGTCCGCTTGGCCGAGGAGTGGACCCGGGTCTAACCGGCGAGCGGGCCCAGGCGGAGTCACGGCTGGGGCGGATCCCGTTCTCCTCCCGAGGGCGCGGGTCCGCTGGCGCTCAGCGCGCGGCGGCCCCCTCGGACGCCCGCGGCCAGTCGGAATAGCCGGTCGCATCGCCGCCGTACCAGTACTCTTGCGGCGCCTCGGCGAGCGGGGCGCCGGTGGCGATGCGGCTGACCAGGTCCGGGTTGGCGATGTAGGCGCGGCCGAAGGAGACGAGGTCGGCTTCGCGGTTTTCCAACAGCTCGGCGGCGGCCTCGGGGTCGAGCTCGTTGTTCGCCATGTAGGCGCCCGGGGCGCGGCGGCGGAGCTCGGCGCCGTCGACCTCATCCGGCCAGTCGCGGGACTCGCGGATCAGCCCTTCCATCACGTGGGTATAGGCGAGGCCGAGGCTGCTCAGGTGCTCGAGATAGCGGCCGTAGGTGATGGTGGCCTCGCTGTCGATCGGCGTCTCACCAGGCATCGTCGTCCCCGGGGAGATGCGGATGCCGACCCGGCCGGCGCCCCAGACCTCGACCACGGCCGCCGCCACTTCGAGTGGGAAGCGCAGGCGGTTCTCGAGCGAGCCGCCGTACTCGTCCTCGCGCTGGTTGGTCGAGTCGCGGACGAACTGTTCGAGCAGGTAGTTGTTGGCGGAGTGGATCTCGACCGCGTCGAAGCCCGCCTCCTTGGCGTTGACGGCGGCGCGTCGGTAGTCCTCGAGGATCGCCGGGATCTCCGCCGTATCGAAGGCGCGCGGGGTCACCATGTCCTTCATCCCGTCGGCGGTGAACGCCTGCCCCTCCGGCTTCACCGCTGAGGGCGCCCCGGGCAGCTCGCCGCCGTGGAGGTCGGGGTGGGAGATCCGCCCGGTGTGCCAGAGCTGCAGGACGAAGCGCCCCTCGCGATCGTGGACCGCCTCGACCACCGACTTCCAGGCCTCGACCTGGGCGTCCGACCAGATGCCAGGGGTGAGCGCGTAGCCGACGGCGCCGGGGGAGATGTTCGTCGCCTCGGTGATCACCAGGCCGGCGTCGGCGCGCTGCGAGTAATAGTCGGCGGCGTAGGTCGGCACGCGGCCCTCCTCGTCGGAGCGGCTGCGGGTGAGGGGCGCCATCACGATGCGGTTCGGGAGGTCGAGCTCCCCGACCCTGATCGGCTCGAACAGCCGTTTCAGGTCACTCACGAGGGCCGGATGGGGGAGAAACTGCGGAAGGTCATCACCCCGTGCGGGTACCCCTGCGCCGGCGATCCCAGACTGTGAGATAAGTCCGTACGATCGGCGGCATGGACCAGAACCAGCGCTCCCATGACAAGCCGACGATCGACGTCGCCAACGCCGACCTGTTGCTCTCGACCACGCGGTCGGTGCGCAAGCGGCTCGACTTCGAGCGACCGGTCGAGCGCGAGACGCTGCTCGAATGCCTGGAACTGGCGGTGCAGGCGCCGACCGCGTCGAACCGGCAGCTCTGGCGCTGGATGATCGTCACCGACCCCGAGCTGAAGACGAAGATCGCCGACATCTACCGCGAGCAGGGCATGGACTACCTGCGCAACGGGCTGGCTGACTCCGAGGCAGACGGCGACTCATCCCAACTGCGAGTCAAAGACAGCGCGCTCTACCTGGCCGAGAACTTCGAGCGGGCCCCCGCCTACGTCATCCCCTGCATCGAAGAGGACCTGGCGGGGAAGAGCGGGACCGCCTCGATCGGCACGCTCGGCTCGATCATCCAGGCGGGCTGGAGCTTCCAGCTCGCGCTCCGCGCCCGCGGCCTCGGCTCGACCTGGACCACGCTCCACCTCGGCGACGCCAAGGCCGTCGCCGACCTGCTCGGCATTCCCGCCGGCGTCACCCAGGTGGCGCTGATCCCGGTCGCCTACACCAAGGGCACGAGCTTCCGCCCGGCCAAGCGGCCGCCGGTCACCGAGATCACCCACTGGAACCACTGGGGTGGGCGACACGGGCGCTTAGGCCCCTTCGGGAGCCCGTCCCCGGGCGGGCGGCGCTAGCTCTCGCGGGTGAAGGGGAGCTCGACCGTCAGCCAGTCGATCAGCTCGCCGGGGTTCCGCGTCTGGCTGAGGATGCGGCCGGGGCCGGTGAACTCCATCACGAAGCCCTCGCCGCTTTTCAGCGTCTGCATGATCCCCTTGGTGACTTTGCGGGTCTTGTACTGGACCGTCGGGTCGAAGGCGACGAGGTGGCCGGAGTCGAGGACGACGCCCTCGCCCTCGGCGAGCTCGATCGTCTCGATCGCGCCGTAACAGGCGACGACGATCTTGCCGCGGCCGTTGGCGCGGATGAGGAAGCCGCCCTCACCGCCGCCGATGTTCTTGAAGCCGTCCCACTTGGTGTCCAGTTCGATCTCCGTGTCGGAGCAGAGCCAGGCGCCCTGGGTCACGTTCATCACGCCGTCGACGTCGAGCACCGCGAGGTCACCGGGCAGGTTGGCGGTGCAGTCGACCCAGCCGCCGCCGTCGGGCGCGGTCCAGGTCGTCTGGAAGAGCGACTCGCCGCCGAGGATGCTGCGTTTCAGCCCCTTCATCAGGCCGCCCTGCACCTTGGCCTCGAGGTCGACGCCGATCGAGTGGGCCATCATCGCCCCCGCGCCGGCCTTCATTCCCTCGCCGGAGGCGAGCTTGCAGCGGGCGACCGCGAAGGCCGGGTTCTGTCTGATCGTGACGTCCATGGCCCGGGATCCTCCCAGGTCAGACCGGTTCTTGTGCCGCCTGCTCCAGCGCCTGCACGATGACCTCCGCCGGCTGGGCGCCGGAGAGGGCGAGGCGACGGTCGATGACGAAGAAGGGGACGCCGTTGACCCCGATCCCGCGGGCGGTCTCGATCTCCGTCGCGACCGCCTCGCGGTCCTCGTCGGTGGGGACCGCGGCGTCGCCTTCGAGGCCCACATCGGCGGCGAGCGCCGTCAGCACCTCGGGGTCGTCGAGCCGCAGGCCCTCCTCGTGCTGGGCCTTGAAGAGACGCTCGACCATCGCGTCGCCGAGCCCTTGGCGCTCCGCCGCCTTGATCAGAGCGTGCGCCTCGAAAGTGTTCGCGTGCTTGCCTTGGTCGAGGTGGTACTCGAGGCCCGCCGCCGCGCCCATCGCGGTCAGTCGCGCCTGCGACTCGGCGAGTTGCGCGGGCTCGTAGCCGCGCGCTGCCAGGTACTCGCTCGTCGGCGCGCCCGCGCCGGGCTCACCGAAGCGGGGCGCGTCGGGCTGCAGCTGGAACGAGCGCCAGGTGACCGCGACGTCGTCGCCGTCCCATTTCTCCAGCGCCTCCTCGATGTGCCGCTTGCCGAGGTAACACCAGGGGCAGGCGACGTCAGACCAGATATCTACGTTCATGGCCCAAATGCTAGGGAGCACCCACCGTCGGCCCGCCGCACGCCTTGGTCACCCCCGTCGCGAGAATCGCCAGCATAAGTATGCGGCCAATAGTGCGAACTCACCGGCGGGGGCGCGATTGCGACACGAGCTCCCACAGGTACAGCGCCGCGAGGCTGCGCTCGGGGTGCCAGCGCTCGGCTCGTTCGCGCGCTTCGGCCTCGACCGGGATCAGCTCGAGGCCGTAGAGGTCGCGGACGCCGCGGCGGAGGACGAGGTCACCGGCGGGGAAGACGTCGGGACGGCGGAGGTGGAAGAGGAGGAAGAGCTCGGCGCTCCAGCGGCCCAGGCCGCGCACCGCGGAGATCGCCGCGACCACTTCGTCGTCATCTTGGCGGCGCAGGGCGCGCAGGTCGAGCCGCCCGTCTTCGACCCGCGCCGCCAGGTCGCGCACGTATTCGACCTTGCGCCCCGAGAGCCCGACCTCGCGCAGGTCGGCGTCGCTCGCCGCCAGCACGACGACCGGCGTCAGCATGCCGTCGTCCGCCAGCGCGACGAAGCGGCCGAAGATCGCTTCCGCCGAGGTGGTCGACAGCTGCTGCCCGACGATCGAGCGCAGCAATGCGACGAACGGGTCTCCCGCGATCGCCGGCACGCGGCGCCGGAACCGGGCGACGAGGTCGACCGTGCCGAAGCGCTCGACCAGGCCGGCCATCGCCGGATCGGTGGCCGCCAGTGTCGCCGCCGCCTCGCGCGTGCGCTCACTCATTGGCACATCCAACAGCAGGACACCTAAGGGACCCGCCGCCCGCGAAAGCGGGCGGCGGGTGAGAGGGATGAGTCATGTTGGAGACAGCCCAACCCTCGGGTGGCGCGGCCACCCGGCAAAGTGCCGCGCAGGCGGAACAATACAAAGTTGACCCATATAGTCAAGTTAGGCGGGATGCGCTCCTCGTCGGCCGCGTCATCCGCGGCGCCTGCGCCTGCGCTCCCCAGCAGCGAAGAGAGCCTCGCCGAGCGCTACCGAGCAGAGTTCGGGCGCTTGCCGAGCGAGATGCTCCGCCGCTGAGGTGGCGCCTCGGCGGGTAGCGTGGGGGAATGACGACCGAGGCCGAGCAAGGGACCGGGGCTGAAGCGCGCGCGGCTGACGACGCCTTCGTCGCCCAGCACGCGCGGCTGATGGAGGGGCTCGCCGCCTCGATCCGCGAGAAAGGGCTGGCGCAGACGCAGGTCTCCGACATCGTCCGCCACGCGCACGCCTCGCGGCGCACCTTCTACAAACACTTCGAGGACAAGGAAGCGTGTTTCGTCGAGCTGATGAACACGCTGTCGGACGCGTTCCTCGAGGAGGTTGACCGGGCGATCGACCGCGAGAGGCCGATCGACACGCAGATCGACCAGGCGATCGACACCTACCTCGGCCTCGTCACCGGCGACGCCGACCTGACGGCGACCTTCGCCAGCCCGGCGCTCGGCGAGCGCACCGTGGTCGCGATGCGCGACGGGTTCGAGCGCTACGCGGAGCTGATCGTCGCCGTGGTCGAGAGCGATTCGGCGCGCGACCCGCGGGTCGCGCCGATCTCGGTCGAGCGCGCCTACATGCTGGTCAGCGGCTTGCACCAGACCCTGGTTCGAGCGCTGGTGCGTGGAGAGGACCTCGACCCGGCGTCGGCCGAGTTCAAAGCGGTGATGAAGCTGGTGCTCTCGGGAGCCGCGGGCTAGGCGAGTTTGCGGCGGGTCTGGGTCCGGTGTTTCGCGGCCGCCCTGGCTGTCCGAGATGCGTCCCGGGCGAGGCACGACTGGTCACTGTTCCACACCAGAGGGGGGCTAAGTGACCAGTCGTCGTGACGGCGTTGTGGAACCCTGACGTTCCGCGCGTCTACGACGTAGCGACCGCAGCGGGCTCGGCCTCGGCGCTCTCGTCGAGTGGCAGCGCCCGCCGGCGCACGACCGCAAGGCCGCCCTTCGCCGGGGCGAACGCCACCCCGCGGAAGCCCTCGTGCTCGCTCGGCGCGTCGGTCGGCTGTAGCTCGAAGTTCCGCAGCAGCGTCCGCAGCACGATGTCGATCTCGAACTGGGCGAACGCCGCGCCGAGGCAGCGCCGCACGCCGCCGCCGAAGGGGATCCAGGCGTAGGTGTCGGGTTTCTTGCCGACGTAGCGGTCGGGATCGAAGGCGCGGGCGGGGGCGTGGAAGCGGTCGTCGCGATGCATCAGCGCGATCCCGGTGACGACCCGGTGGCCCGGCGGCACCCGCCACGGCCCGAGGTCGAACGGCTTCATCACCAGCCGCGCCGTCGCGTTGATCACCGGACGCACCCGCAGCGTCTCCTCGGCCGTCGCCAGGCGCAGCGCGTTGTCGTCGCCGCGCGCCTCGTCTTCGAGGCGGTGGAGCACCTCGGGGTGGCGGCTCAGCCGCTCGACCGACCAGGCCAGCGCCGAGGCGGTCGTCTCGTGCCCGGCGACGAGCAGGGTGAGGAGCTCATCGGCGGTGTCGGCGCGGTCGACCTCGCCACCTTCGTCGAGCTGCGCCCGCAGCATCAGCGCGAGGATGTCGATCCGCTCATCGAGGTTCGGGTCGGCGAAGTGGTCGTCGATCAGCTTGAAGGCGATCCGCTGATACTGCGCCAACATTCGCCGCCAGCGACCGCCGGGGCTGCGCCGTCCCCAGTCGCGGCGCAGGATCGGAGCCGTGACGAGTTGCTGGCCAATCTTCGTCATCGGCGGCAGCAGCCCCTCCAGTTCGGCCAGCTCACGGCCTTCGGCTCCGAAGACGGCGCGCAGGATGATCCGCAGCGTGATCGCCTGGAATGACTCGATCGAGGCGAACTCGACCCCGTCGGCCCAGCCCGCCATCCCCCGCGTCGCCTCCTCCTCGATGATCGCCTCGTAGGACCGCATCCGCTCGCCGTGGAAGGGCGGCAGCAGCATCCGGCGCTCGCGCAGGTGCCGCTCTTCGTCCATCGAGAACAGCGACCCCTTGCCGAGAACTTCGCCCAGCGGGTTCTTGCCCGCGTGCAGCACGTCGGGTTTCGCGGTGTAGACCTCTTTGACCATCTCCGGGGTGGAGACGAGCACCATCTGGCCGAAGCCCGGCATCGCGATCAACACCGAGTCCCCGTACCGCCTCTGCAGACGCTTGATCATCGCGTTGCGGGCGACGAGAAAAGAGATCCCGTTCCACAACTTCGGCGTCTTCGGTCCAGGCGGTAGGCGGTACTCGCTGGTATCGGTAGGCATGGGCGAGCATGGTACCCATGAGTACCGCCCTATGCAACCGTCCCGATCCCCCCACCCAACCGGTTGTTTGTTTAGGACACGAGTTCTGGGTAGGGAACTGTCCATGACCTTCAAGAACATGCAGTTTTCCGGACGGCGCGGCCGGCTCCTGGTGGGAGCGGTCGCGGTATTGGCGACGACGGCGGCGGTGGCGGCGAGTTCCGCCGGCGCGGCGATGAGCAGCGGCGGAGGCGGCGCGCCCGTCGTCTACGCGAAGAAGCTCGCGATGGTGGTGCCCAAGAGCAAGGAAGGGGTGGCGATGGAGGGCGGCGCCTTCGGCCCCGAAGGCGACTTCTTCTTCGACAGCATCCTCGCCAAGCCTGGCGAACCGAAAATCATCAAATTGGACCCGAAGACGAAGAAGGTGACGACGGTCTACACCGACAAGACCGGCCTCTACTCCTCGACCCAGTTCGACTCCAAAGGCAACCTCTGGGTCACCGACTTCAACGGCGCGATCGATGAGATGAAGCCGGACGGCTCCAACTTCAAGACCGTCTACAGCGGCAAGCTGGCGAAAGGCGCCGACGACCTCGCCTTCGACAAGCAAGGCAACATGTTCATCACCGACACCACCGGCGATCCCTGGAGCCCGACCGGTGACCTGCTCTGGGCGAACCCGCAGGGCAAGGGCGTGAAGGTGCTGATGAGCGGCTTCGCCGGCACCAACGGCGTCAGCTTCACCCCGAACTACGAACGACTCTGGGTCAGCGAGTACACCGGCATGAAAGAGGACCTGCTGACGCTGAGCAAAGACCACACCGCGGTCGCCGAAGCCCAGGTCGGCATGCACGGAAGCCCCGGCATCGGCAAGTTCGACTCGAACATGGTCGACTCGGCCGGCAACGTCTACCAGTGCCTGAACGAAGACGGCGAGGTCCTCGTCTGGAACGAACACGGGGAACTGCAGGAGACGATCAAGATCAAACAGAACCTCGGCGCGCCTGAGATGGGCGGGACGAACCTGGCGATCAAGCCCGGCACCAAGACCGCCTACCTGGTGGTCGGCGGCAAAGCCGGCGGCTTCGTCTACACCTTCCCGACCCTGGCGAAGGGCTACGCCGGCTCCAACGGCGGCTCGATGTAAGGACGACTCGGTAACGTCCCGGCCGACCTGATGCCGGACTGGGACGACGCCGATTGCTCGACGCTCGCCGTCGACTACGCGAACGTTCGGCGCCCCGATCCGCGGATCGGGGCGCAGCTCCTCGCGGCTAGTAGGACCCGAGGACGATCTGGCGCATGCGCCAGGTGATCGGGGCGGCGTCCTCGGGGGCCGTCGCCACGCGGCCGAGGCCTTTGGCGATCGTGTCGAGCTCCTCCGGCGCGTGCGCGTCGGTCACCTCGGGGCGCTCGCGCCAGGTCGTGAAGTTCATCCCGAACATGCGGGCGGCGGTGGCGGCGGGGGGCGAGAACTCGACCACCTCGCTGCTGCGCAGCCCCGGATCGTCGCGCAGCGCCGCGTCGAGTTCGGTGCCGATTTTCAGCGTGTTGTCGTTGGCGTGCAGCATCTCCTCCTGCAGCTCGAGGTAGCGGGCCAGCGCCAGCTCCTCGGTGGCGATCGACTCGACCTCCTCCAGCAGCAGCACGCCGCCCGGCGCCAGCCGCTCGCGCCAGAGGGCGACCGCGGCGAGCGGCTCACGCAGGTGGGTCAGCAGCATCCGCACGAAGATCACCTCGGCGCCGCCGATCCGCTCCGGCAGGTTCAGCACGTCGGCCTCGATCGCCTCGACCCCGTCCTCGCCCGCCCGCTCGCGGGTCTGCTCGACGTAGGCGGGGGAGAAGTCGACGGCGATCGTCAGCGTCGGGTGGAGCGTCTCGCGCAGCAGCACCGTCGTGTGCCCCGTTCCGCTGCCGAGGTCGACCGCCAGGGCCGGCTCGTTCGGCGCCGCCGCGCGGAGGAAGTCCCGCGTCGTGTCCTGGAAGGTCGACCCAAGCAGCTCGAGCCGGCGCGCCGCGAGATCGGAGTCGCCGAAGGTGTAATCACTCTGCGGCATCAGCCACGGCCTTTCGCAGCGTTCCCGACAGATCGCCTTTGCGCGCCACCTCTACTCCGCCAAGTCCCAGCCATTCGGAGACCAACCGTAGTTCGTCGGCCAGCTCCCGTGCCACGACGTCGGTGTCGACCTTCGGCTCGGCGAAGGCGCCGACCACCCGCAGCACCCCCGCCTGGCGGTCGCTTTTGAGGTCGACGCGGGCGGCGAGCCGGTCGCCGAGCAGAAATGGGAGGACGTAGTAGCCGTGGACGCGCTTCGGCGCCGGCACGTAGATCTCGATCCGGTAGCGGAAGTCGAAGAGCCGCTCGGTGCGCTCGCGCGCCCAGACCATCGAGTCGAACGGGGTGAGCAGCGCGCGGGCGCGGATCCGCCGCGGCACCGCGAGGTCGGCGGGCGCGTAGGCGGGCGCGTTCCATCCCTGGACGGCGACCGTACGCAGCGCCCCGGCCTCGACCAGCTCGGCGAGCCGCGCTTTCGAGTCGGCGCGGGGGAGGCGGAAGTAGTCGCCGAGATCGGGCTCGGTCGCGACCCCGAGCCGGCGGGCGGAGAAGAGCAGGAGTTCCCGCTGCGCCTCGTCCTCGGGTGGCGTCGGCATCGCCAGAACGTGGGCGGGGAGGACCCGCTCGGGGAGGTCGTAGAGGCGCTCGAAGTTGACCCGCCGCTCGGCCGTCACCTGGCCGGTGAAGAAGAGGTACTCGAGCGCTCGCTTGCCCTCGTTCCAGTTCCACATCTCGCCCGCCTGGCGCACCCGCTTCGGACCGCCGACGTCGGCGGCGCGGATCGGCCCCTGGTCGCGGACCAGCTCGAGCACCCGCCGCACCAGCTTCGGGTCGTCCTTGGCGATCCGCGCGACCCCGCCCCAGGCGAGGTCGTCGGCGCGCGCCATCCGCCAGCGCATCAAGGGATGCATGTCGACCGGGATCAGGGACGCCTCGTGGCCCCAGTACTCGAACAGCTCGCGCCGACTCGGCCGCGTCCATCCGTCGCGGCCATCCTGGTGGACGGTCAGCTCGTCCAGCGTCTCCTTCGGGTAGGGCCCGAGGCGCGAGAACAGCGGCATGTAGTGGGAGCGGCTGAAGACGTTGACCGAGTCGAGCTGGACGATCCCCAGCGCGTCGAGCGCCCGCCGCAGGTGGCGGACGTCGACCCGCCCCGTCGGCCGCGCCCGCGCCAGCCCCTGCGCCGCGATCGCCGCCCGGCGCGCCTGCGCGGCGCTCAGCTCGATGTCAGGGGCAGCGACGGCGACGGGCACGCCGCCGATTGTCGACCACGCGGCCGCTCGGCGCCGCCCGCGTGCGCGTCGGCGGCCTCAGCCGCCGACTCGATTGACGACCAGCGAGCCCTTCGCGG
>JAOPZF010000111.1 GCA_025964255.1 Solirubrobacterales bacterium
TGTGGATCACTTCGGTGGCGGCGGCGGGCGGCACGCTCAGGTAGTGGAGCAGGTGCGTTTCGGGGCCGAGCAGCTCGACCTCGTGGTCGACCGCCGTCTTCAGCGCTTCCGGGCCGTCCCCGACCGGCACGTAGACGATCCGCCGCGAGAATTCGGCCCAGTCGGCCTCGGAGAAGTCGTGGCGGCCGAACTCCTCGCAGGCGTCGTGGACGATCTCGCGGAATTCCTCGTTGCCGATCTCCTCGATCGAGGTGCCGAGGACGCGGAATTCCGGCATCAGCGCCGACTGGAAGAGGCGCAGCATCCCCGGCAGCAGCTTGCGTTTGGCGAGGTCGCCGGTCGCCCCGAAGATGACGATCAGGTACGGCGGCAGGCGCTGGACGATCCGCGCGTCCATTTCTTCGGTGACGTGCTGGTCCTGGACGCGGTGCGAGGAATCGGGAACGACGCCGTTGTGATTTCCGTCAGTCATCGCAATTGAGAGTAACCATCTGGTACCCCGAGTCGTGACGGATTTGTTGGCGGACGCCGCCGGCTCGGATAGATTGCCGCGCTTCTTGGACAGCCACGCCGCCGTCACCGCAGCGAACGCCCCCTCGGACTGGAGCGGCCACGTGATCGTCTGCGGCCTCGAGGGGGTCGGGCTGCGGACCGTCGAGCAGCTGCGTTCGACCGGGGTGGCGGTGGCGATCGTCGACGACGATCCGGCCGGGGCGCACGGGGCGACGGTCGAAGGCTGGGGCTGCGCGTACATCGGCGCCGGGGACGGTGGCGGGCTCGAGGCGCAGCTGCGGTGGGCCGGACTGCCCGGGGCGCGGGCGGTCGTCTGCACCTCCGACCGCGACCTGCGGAACGTCGAGACCGCCCTCCTCGCCCGTGACCTGCGGGCCGACATCGACGTCGTCGCCCACCTCGACAACCCGACCGTCGGGCGGGCGGTCGAAGAGGCGACCGGGGTCGGGTCGGCGCTCGACGTGGCCGGGCTCTTCGCGCCTGCGGTGATCGACGCCTGCATGTACCGGAGCTCCCACGATGTCGTCCTCGGCGGTGAGCGCTTCGTCGCCGCCGAGGTCGGGGTCGGCGGCGCCGGGACGCTGCGCGAGCTGTTCGGCGACCTGGTCCCGGTCGGGGTAGTGCGGTCGGGAGGGGAGCTCCTCGTCTGCCCGGGGCGCGACCTCGGCGTCGCCCCCGGCGACCGCGTGACGCTGCTCGGCAAGCCGGAGGAACTCGAGGACGCGGAGCTGTCGCACGCGGCCGAGCCGGAGCGGGCGCCGCACCAAGGCGGCGGGCCGTTGCGCCAGCGGCTGCGGCGGGTGAGCCGTTCGCTCGCGCAGGGGACCGATCGGGCGGTGGCGATCACGCTGGTGCTCTCGCTGGCGATGCTGATCGTCGCGATGATCGTGCTGCGGCTCGCCTACCACCAGGGCGACGGCAGCCACCTCTCGCTGACCCAGTCGATCTACTTCACGATCGAGACCTTCGCCACGGTCGGTTTCGGCGACTTCTCCTTCGCCCACCAGTCGACCGCGCTGCAGGTCTTCGGGATCCTCCTGATCGTCGGCGGCGTGACCCTGAGCACGGTGATCCTGGCGCTGATTACCAACGCCCTCGTCAGCCGGCGGATCGAGCAGTCGCTCGGCCACGGGAGCATCCAGGGGATGGACGGGCACGTGGTGCTGGTCGGCCTCGGGGCGGTCGGACTGCGGGTGCTGGAGGGGCTGCGGAGCCAGGGCCGCGACGTGGTCGTGGTCGAGCGCGACGAGACGAACCGTTACGTCCAGCACGCCCGCGGCCTCGGCGTACCGGTCGTGCACGGCGACGCGACCCTGGGACAGACGCTGCGCTCGGTGAAGGTGGCGGAGGCGGCCGCGGTGGCGATCCTGACCAGCGACGACCTCGTCAACCTGGAGACGGGGCTGGCGGTGCGCGACGAGCTCGGCGAGCGCTGGAGCGAGGTGCCGGTGGTGCTCCGCGTCTTCGACCGCTCCCTCGGCCGACAGCTCCAGGGGACCTTCAACTTCAACCACGTCTGGTCGACCGAGGCGCTCGCCTCCCCCTGGTTCGTCGGCGCCGTCCTCGGCCTGGAGATCCTCGCCACCTTCTACGTCCGCAACCAGCCCTTCCTGGTCGCCCGCCTCGAGGTCCACGAGAGCGGCGGCCTCGCGAGCCTGGCGATGCAGGACCTCGGCGCCCGCATCCGCGTCGTCGCGATCGCCCGCGGCGGTGACGGCGACCTCGAGTACCCACCCCGCCGCGACACCCGCCTCGCGGCAGGCGACCGCGCCTACCTCCTCGGCCCGTACGAGGAACTGCTGCGCGTGCTCAGCCGCGAACGCGGCGGACCGAGTGCGTAGCGAGGGAGCCGAGGGGAGGACCCTTCACTCACGAACTGCGGGAGGTTCGCTCAGGGTCCTCCCCTCGGCTCGTGTGAAGCGTCTTTAGTTGTCGCTGCCGGCCCGGTCCCAGATGTAGAGCTCTACTGCCTCAACCGCCAGCTCCATCAAGCGCGGAGCAGAGAGCAGGCTGAGGACGAGCTCCAGGGCGTCGTCCTCGGTCACGCCGGCGTCGACGGCCTCCTCGCCGCGGAAGCCGGCGGCGAGCTTGAGGGCCTCGCGGCGGTTCTCGCCGAGCGAGCCGAAGGCGCCCATCAGGAAGTCTCGGTTGGGGATCGGCTGGCCGACCT
>JAOPZF010000122.1 GCA_025964255.1 Solirubrobacterales bacterium
GAACGGGACCAACTGCAAGAAGTCCTCGGTCGCCGGGACGGTTCAGGGTGGGGGAGGCGACCCGACCAATCCGGCCGCCTGGTCCTCCTACTCGGTCTCAACCCCGGCGCAAGGGGAAGGCTGCAAGGCGCTCGCCTTCAAGCCGGGCCTGAAGCTGCGGCTGTTCGGCCAGACCCACCGCGCGCAGCACCCGAAGCTGAAGGCGACGCTGACGCCGAAGCAAGGCCAGGCGAACGTGGAAGTCGCCTCGGTGGCTCTGCCGCACTCGATCTTTCTCGACCAGGCGAGCCTCGGCACCGTCTGCACCAGGCCCCAGTTCGCCGCCGAAGCGTGCCCGGCGAAATCGGTCTACGGACACGCGATCGCGTACTCGCCGCTCTTGTCCCAGCCGCTCAAAGGACCGGTCGTCCTGCGCTCCTCCAATCACACGCTGCCGGACATGGTCGCCCACCTGAAAGGCCAGGTGAACATCGACCTCGACGGCAAGATCGACAGCTACAAGGGCGGCATCCGCACCACCTTCACCGGCATCCCCGACCTGCCCGTCAGCAAATTCGTCCTCGTCCTGCCGGGCGGCAAGCACGGCCTGCTGCAGAACTCGACCAACCTCTGCGCGAAGCCAGTGAGGGGCATCCTCCGCCTCGTCGGCCACAACAGCCGCAGGTCGAACCGCCACCAGAAGATCCAGACCCCGTGCAAGGGGAAGGGCGCCGAGAAGGGCAAGAAGTCGAAGGGCTCCAAGCAGGGGAAGAAGCACAAGGGCGGCAAGAAAGACGCCAAGGGCGGCGGCCACAAGCAGAAGGCGAAGCAGTAGCGCGCATTGCCGAGCCGGGATCTACCCGGTTGCCGAACCAAGTCCTACCCGATTCTGAATCCCGATCTATTTACCTCACCCGGTTAGCTTGATTCGCCCGCTCGGACCGCTAGTGTCTGTATTGGGAAAGCAGTGCCAGGGAGAAGCAGTACCGCCATGCAGGGGCGGCGTTATCGCTTTTGGGGAATTGCGTTAACGGAGGAGGAATAGATGTTCAAGCGTTCGGCAGCACCGATGCCTCAAGGCACGTGTGCGCCCCTTGCCACGGCGGTCATCACCTAAACGGGCCGGCGCAGCGGCCCTTGGTCCGCGCGCACCCACTCGTACTTTCAAGTTTCAGGAACGCTGTTTCACAGCGGCGCTGGGAGCGCCGCAGAGGAGGATGGGATGAAGGGTTATCGAGGTTTGTTGGCCGCAGTGGCGGTCGTGTTGTCATTAGTGATCGCACCTTTGGCGCACGCTGCGCCCCCGGAAGAAGCCTTCGGTGGGGAAGTCGAATGCAAAGTGCTTCCCGCGAACGGCAACATCACTTCCTGCAGTGGCCCCACGAAAACCTGGGACGGCACGAAAATCGACGTGAACGTCTTCCTGCCGCCGGAATCGCTCGGCGGGGGTCCCTTCCCGCTGATCGGCGACTTCCATGGTTGGGGCGCCGCGAAGCAGGGGCTCAACACCAAAGTCCTCAAAGCTCCTGAAGCGGGGAAAGCGACGCCGCTCTCCGAACAGGCCGATCCCCGGATCCAGAAATGGGCCGAAGAGGGCTACGCGGTGTTCAGCATGTCCGACCGTGGTTGGGGCCTCTCCTGCGGCCTCTACGACCCCGACCAGAACGCACCGGAATGTGAACAGGGTTGGAACCACCTGATGGACGATCGCTACGAAGTCCGCGACGCCCAGTACCTGATGTCGCTGCTCGCCGAAGAAGGCCTGGCGCAGCCGACCAAGATCGGCGTCACCGGCGTGTCCTACGGCGGGGGGCTCTCGATTGCCCTCGGCGCGCTCCGAAATCGTCAAATGGAAGAAGACGGCACGCTGGTCCCTTGGACCAGCCCGGACGGTACGCCGATGGAAATCGCAGCCGCAGTTCCGCAGTGGGCCTGGTCCGACATCTCCTACTCGCTGGCGCCGAACGGTCGCAACCTCGACTACGTCACCAACTCTCCGTACCGCGGCCCGACGGGCAAACTCCCGATCGGGGTCATGAAATTCAGCTACACCGAAGGTCTCTACAAAACTGGCGCTGAAGTCGGCAGGTATTCCCCGAGCAAATTCGACAGCATCCCGCTCTGGCGGGAACGTTTCCGTGGCGGCGACCCGTACAGCGCTGGCGGAACCGACGAAATTGTCGAAGAACTGTCGACCTACCACTCGGCGTTCGGCATCGACCCCTCAGTTCAGCCCGCGCCGATGTTGCTGCAGAACGGTTGGAACGACGACCTCTTCCCGGTCGACGAAGCGCTGCGTTACTACCAGCGGACCCGGGCGCAGTACCCCGGCGATCCGATCTCTTTGGCCCTCGCCGACTTCGGCCACAGCCGCAGTCAGAACAAGGCCGCCGACGTCGCCGCGTTCAACGTTCGACTCGAAGCCTGGTTCGCCCACTATCTGAAGGGCCAAGGCTCGGCGCCGAGCTCCAGCGTCGAAGCGCGGACCACGACCTGTCCGTCCTCAGCGGCCTCCGAAGGCCCCTACACGGCGTCCGAGTGGGCCGGCCTGCAGCCGGGTGAAGTCCGCCTCCAGTCGAACGCCCCACAGGTCATCGGGCACCGGGCCGCGGCCGAAGAACAGAAAACCGCCGAAGAAGGGTTTGTGAACCCGGCGAAATTCAACCCGGTGAGCGCCACCTTCGACCCGATCATCGGGCCGATCATCGGCAAAACGGTGTGCTCGTCCGTCCCCGACACGGAACAGCCTCAGTCGGCCAACTACCGCCTCGGCGCGGCACCGGCCGGGGGCTACACGCTGATGGGGTCGCCGACGATCATCGCCAACATCGATGTCCCGAGCCCGAACTCGGAGATCGCGGCGCGGCTTGTCGACGTTTCGCCGGAAGGCACCGAGACCCTGATCGCCCGCGGCCTCTACCGGCCGGAAGGCGGTAGGCAGCAGATGGTGTTCCAGCTGCACCCGCAGGCCTACCACTTCGCCGCGGGCCACGTGGCGAAGCTCGAACTGCTGTCCTCGGACAACCCCTACGGGCGTTGGTCGAACCTGCAGACGAACGTCACCGTCAACAGCCTGGAACTGCGCCTGCCGGTGAATGACCAGCCGGGCGCGCTCGGCGGCCTGGTCCAGACGCCGGCGCCGAAGGTCGTCCCTGCCGGGTACACGCTCGCGAAGGAATTCGAAACGAAATCGAGCGGCGGCGGCAATTCGGGCGGAGGCTCGAAATCCAACCCCGCCCCGGCCCCGGCACCGGTAACGGTTGGTGTCGGATCGCTGGCGGGGAAGCTCACCGCCAACGGCTCCGCGATTCTCGTGCCTATGTCCTGCAGTGACGTAGGAGCCTGCTCCGGCAAGGACTCCTTCTCGATCAAGCAGAAGGGCAAGAAGAACCGCACCACGATCGGCAGCGCCAGCTACTCGATCCCGGTGGGCAAGACCATGACGGTCCGCCTGCCGCTCACCAAGACGGGCCGCAACGTGGTCAAGGAAATGACCAGCGGCAAGCACCCGAAGAAGAATCTCAACGGCCAGCTCGTAATCGAAGACAAGGGCAGGGCGAAGAAGCAGACCTCAGGGCGCGCGGTGCAACTGCCGCGCGGCAAGTGACATGCACCGGAAATCGACCGCGTCGAACGAAGGAGGATTGAAGATGAAGCGTCTGTTGCTGCTTCTGGTCGCGGTGGGGGTTCTCGGTGCCGCTTTCATGGCGTCGACGGCCAACGCCGCCGTGGGAATTCAGAAATGGGAATCCCTCACGTGTAAAAGCAACGAAGACCTGCCCGCGATCACCAATCCGAAAGAAGATTTCGGCAAACCGGAAGTGAAGTACGAAAAAGAAATGACCGAGCCGGCCGGTCAGTGCCGAGGCGAAAACCTTGAATCGCTCTACACCCAGGCTGGCGGTCATCCGAATTACGGGGTCACCGACTTCAAGATCGACACCTACCCCAAACTGTTCGGCGTCGGCGGCTTCCCGACCTCGTTCCTCAGTCGAATCCAGGTTGACACCCCGGAAGGGCTCAGCGTGAATCCGCAGGCCCTGCCTAAGTGCCAGGTGGCTGAACTCGAAAAAAACGCCTGCCCGCCGACTTCTCTGGTTGGCATCAACTATCTGACGGTGGCAGGCCAGGCGCCGGAAAAAGCCGGGGAAAACCTGGTGTGCCCCCCCGCGGGCGAATGTCTCCAGGCTCGTGTCGCGGTTCCGGTCTACAACCTCGAACCGTTCAATGAAGTGCCGTCGATGGTCGGATTCGAGACGGCTTCAGGACCGACCTTCATTGTCGGCTCGCTGAGCCCTGTCGACCAGCACGTGACCTTCACGATCAGCAACATCACGCCGCCACCGAAAGGCAACGCGATCATCGAGTCGCGCTTGGTCTTCTTCAGCGCGAAAGAATCGAATGTGTTCAACCCGGCGGCTGACGGCACGTACCTGACGATGCCGAGCAACTGCGCCGGCGGCCAGGTCTCGGGACTCCATCTCAACGCCTACCCGGGGGAAACCGAACCGGCCTCGGAAACGTCAGCTCAGTACACGACCCCGACCGGGGCGACCGGCTGCGCGAACGTTCCGTTCAACCCTGAAATCGCGGTGACCGCCGACGGGCCCAAGGCCATCGACAGTCCGGAAGCGACGACGGTTGATGTCGGGATTCCATGGAACCCCGAAGCGCCGATCGCCAACTCGTATCTGAAGGTCGCCAAAGTCACGCTGCCGGAAGGGATGGGGATCAATCCGTCGTCCGGTAACACGATCACCTCGTGCAGCGACGCGCAGTTCGGCTACCACACCGCCTCGACGGTGTCGTGCCCGACGGCTTCGCAGATCGGCACGGTCAACATCGAAACGCCGTCGCTGCCAAACGGCTCGATCACCGGCGAGGTCTACGTCGGCGAACCGCTGAAGAACGGTCCTGGCGCCTTTGAATCAGGCGAACAATTCCGGATCTTCATCTACGCCCACTCGGTCCGCTACGGCGTCAACGTGAGGCTTGAGGGGAAGGTGTTCCCGAACGCGACGACTGGTCAGCTGACCGCCGTCGTGCCGGAAAACCCCCAGGCCACCTTCCGCAACTTCCGCCTGCACTTCAAGGGCGGCGACAACGGGGTCCTCACCTCGGCGTCGACCTGCGGGACCAACACGACGACGACGGAATTCACCCCGTGGTCGGAAAACCCGGACAACAACAAGCCGACGACCAATACGTCGCTGACCAGCGTCCCTGGCGGCGGCAC
Organism: Solirubrobacterales bacterium; assembly: GCA_025964255.1. Lineage (GTDB taxonomy): Bacteria > Actinomycetota > Thermoleophilia > Solirubrobacterales > 70-9 > VAYN01. The sequence continues at coordinate 5,216 of JAOPZF010000122.1, forward strand.
CTGCCCGACCAGCCTCGCCGCCCGTAAGTTCACCCCGGGCTACACGGCCGCGAGCGAATCGACCAAGGCGGCCCAGTTCAGCCCGTTCAAGATCCACATCGGTCGTAACGACGGCGAACAGGAGATCAAAGCCGTCAACGTGACCCTGCCGAAGGGCCTCGTCGGCCGGCTCGCCGGGATCCCCTACTGCGGGGAAGCCGAACTCGCCGCCGCGGCAGCTAGCAGCGGCAAGGCACAGCAGGCGAAAGCCAGCTGCTCCTCGGAAAGCGCGATCGGCACGGCGGTCACCTCCGCGGGCACGGGCGGCAAGCCGCTCAGTCTCGGCGGCACCGTCTACCTCACCGGTCCATATAAGGGGGCGCCGCTCGGGATCGCGGTCATCACTCCGGCTGTCGCCGGTCCGTTCGACCTCGGCACCGTCGTCGTCCGGGCGGCTTTGAACGTCAACCCGGCGACCGCCCAGGTCAACGCCGTGTCCGACCCGATCCCGAACGTGTTCGGCGGGGTCAAACTGGACGTCCGCTCGATCGACCTGAACATGAACCGCTACAAGTTCATGCTCAATCCGACCAACTGCGCCAAAGGCGCGACGGCCGGGACGTTGAACGGTGGCGGCTCGAACCCGGCCAACGCGAGCAACTGGACCAGCTACGCGATCTCGGCCGCCTTCCAGGCGACCGCCTGCAACAAGCTGGCGTTCAAGCCGACGTTCCACGCACGGATCTCCGGCCCGACCACGCGGGCGAAGAACCCGCAGATCCGGGTCGTCGTCCAGGCCAAGGCCGGGCAGGCGAACATCGCCCGCACGGCGCTCAACCTGCCGCACTCGCTGTTCCTCGATCAGAGTCACATCAAGACCAACTGCACGAGGGTCCAGCTTGCGGCGCAGGCATGTCCGAAGAACTCGATCTACGGCTACGCCGAAGCGGGCTCACCGCTGCTCAAGCAGAAGTTGAAGGGTCCGGTCTACCTGGTGTCCTCGAAGCACAAGCTTCCGGACCTCCTGGCGGACCTCAAAGGCCAGATCAACATCCAGCTCGACGGCGTCATCAGCTCCAGCCACGGCGGGCTGAAGACGGTGTTCAACGAAACGCCGGACGTGCCGCTGAAGTCGTTCGTGCTCAACATGAAGGGCGGCAAGAAGAGCCTCCTGCAGAATTCGGAAAACCTCTGCAAGAAATCTCAGCTCGCCGTCCTCAACATGAAGGGTCAGAACGGGAAGACGGTCAAGAACAACAAGTTCCGTCTGAACATCGCATCTTGCGGGAGCAAGAAGAAGTAGTAGCCCTGGGGAGGGCTCGGATGCGCACCGGCACGGCAGGCTGACTAGCCTCCGCGCCGGTGCGCCCTTCCGTCTCCGTCCTGATCGTCGCCTGGAACAGCTCCCAGGAGCTGCGCCGGACGCTGCCGCCGCTGCTCGCCGAGCTGCGCGACGGTGACGAGCTGATCGTCGTCGACAACGCGTCGCCCGACGACTCGGCGGCCGTGGTCGCCGAGCTGGCGCCGGCGGCGAAGGTCGTGACCATGGGGCGCAACGACGGCTTCGCCGGTGGCGTCAATGTCGGCGCGCGCGCGGCGACCGGTGACCTCCTCGTCATCCTCAACCCCGACGCGATGCCGCTGCCCGGTTGGGGCGAGGCGATCCGCCGGCCCTGGCTCGACGGCCGCGGCTGGTCGGCCTGGCAGGCGCTCGTCGCCGAGGCCGACGGGACGACGATCAACTCGGCCGGTAACCCGGTCCACTTCACCGGCATCGTCTGGGCCGGCAAGCACGGCGAGCCGCTCTCGGCGGCGCCGGCGCCCGTCGAGGTGTCGGCGCTCTCGGGCGCCTGCCTGGCGGTGCCGCTCGAGGTCTGGCGTCGGATCGGCGGACTGGCGCCGAAGTTCTTCATGTACCACGAGGACGTCGACCTGGCCCTTCGGCTGCGGCTGGCGGGGGAGACGCCGGGGATCGAACCGGCGGCGGTGGTCGCCCACGACTACGAGTTCACCGCCTCGGCGGGGAACAAGTGGCGCTGGATGGAGCGCAACCGCCTGGCCACCCTCGTTCGCCTCTATCCCGGCCCGCTCCTCCTCCTGCTTGCGCCGGCGCTGCTGGCGACCGAGCTCGCGTTGCTCGTCGCCTCGGTCGCGGGCGGCTGGGGAGGACAGAAGCTGCGCGCGAACGCCGAAGTGCTGATCTGGCTGCCGCGCCTGCTCGGCGAGCGCCGGGCGATCCGCCGCGAACGCCGCATCTCCGCCGCCGACTTCGCCGCCGCACTGACTCCGGACCTCGACTCGCCCTTCATCCCGGAGGTCGCCCGCTCGCTTCCCGCGCGTCTGGCCCTGCGCACGTACTGGCGCGTCGTCCGCGCCCTGCTTCGCTAGCCGCGCTGGGCGGTGGGGCGGATCAGGATCTCGTTGATTTCGACCCCGGGCGGCGCGCTCAGCGCGTGCAGCACCTCGCGGGCGATGTCCTCGTCGCGCAGCGCCCACTCGGCGGGTTTGTCGTCGAAGAACTCGGTGTCGGTGATCCCCGGCTCGATCAGCGTCACCTTGATCCGGTCGTTCTCCTTCATCTGGCGGAGCTCCTGGCGCAGCGCTTCGCCGATCGTCGTCGCCGCGAACTTGGTCGCCGAGTAGAGCGAGCCGGGGAGCGGCCGGCGACCGAGCTGGTGATGACGTAGTGCCCGTCGCCGCGCTCCAACATATGTGGGAGGGTGGCCCGGATAGTCAAGGCGGGCCCGAGAACGTTGGTGAGGACCATCGAGCGCCCGTGCAGACGACCGCGATCGCCGCCTCGTCACCGCCGAGCTCCGCGGCCAGAGCATCCAACGGCTCGCGCCGCCGTGCCGCGAGCACGAGGCGGTACCGATCGGCAGCCATGCGCGCCGTCGCCGCACCGATGCCGCTAATGGCCCCGGTGATCAGCAAAACACGTTTTTTAGATTCGGAAACCCGCTCCTGATGCGGCATCGCGGCATTTTTAGCACTCCTTGATGTACCGACCGCCCGGGCTTGCGATACTTGGGGACGCAGTGGAGCCGTCAAGAAAGCGAAAGATTCGGTTGGGCGTTGCCCTGTCCGTGGCCGTCCTTCTGGCGGTCGCTCTGATTTACGTCAGCTTCAACGCCTCGAGCAACACCGCGGAACCGACGCAGATCATGGCCGCGTCGCCGGGCCAGCAATTCGAGATGAACGCGACGGTCGTCCCCGGCACGATCAAACATAAAGGCGAGACGATCGACTTCGAAGTCGAGGACCGCGACGGCGGCAACGCGATGCCGGTCAGCTACACGGGCATCATCCCCGACCCATTCCGCGGTGGCCGCGAGATCATCCTCACCGGCCAGCGCGAGTCCGGCGGCACCTTCGTCGGCGAACCCGAATCGCTGATCACCAAGTGCCCGTCGAAGTTCACGACGAACGCGAGCGAAACCGCAAGCAGCAGCTCCAGCAGCAGTAATGGCTGATCGCCGCCGGCAGTAATGGCTGACGTCGGCAAAGTCCTTCTGGCGCTTGCGTTTTTCGTCGCCGTGGCCTCGGCGATAACGGCGGTCGTCTGGCGTCACGACGACGCCCGCGTCACGCTCGCCCGCCGCGGCGTCTACGGCGTCTTCTTCCTGCTCCTCGCGTGCGTCGTCATCATCGAGGTCAGCTTCGCGACGAACGACTTCTCGCTGAACATCGTCGCCGAACACTCGTCGAACGAGACGCCGATGTTCTACAAGCTCGCGGCGATGTGGTCGAGCCAGGAAGGCTCGCTGCTGCTCTGGTCGTTCGTGCTCTCGATCTGCGCCTCGCTCGCCCTCTACTCGACCCGCCACAAGCTGCGCGAGATCGTGCCGTGGGCGACCGGCGTGATGATGGCGATGGCCTCCTTCTTCGTCGGGCTGATGCTCTTCGCGCCCGACGTCAACCCGTTCAAAACGCTGAACCCGGCGCCGCTCGACGGGATCGGGCTGAACCCGCTGCTCCAGCACCCGAGCATGATGATCCACCCGCCGATGCTCTACTCCGGGTACGTCGCCTGGACCGTCCCCTTCGCCTTCGCGATCGGCGCCCTGATCACCCGCAAAGTCGACTCCGAATGGCTGCGCGCGACCCGCCGCTTCGCGCTGATCGCCTGGACCTTCCTCGGCTTCGGCCTGCTGCTCGGCGCGCGTTGGTCCTACAGCGAGCTCGGCTGGGGCGGCTACTGGGCCTGGGATCCGGTCGAGAACGCGGCGCTGATGCCATTCCTGCTCGGTACCGCCTTCCTGCACTCGATCATGGTCCAGGAAAAACGGAACATGCTGAAGGTCTGGAACGCGACGCTGATCGTCGCGACCTTCGCGATGTGCCTGCTCGGCACGTTCCTGGTCCGCTCCGGCGTGCTCGAGTCGATCCACGCCTTCGGCAACGACACCGTCGGCCCGTACCTCCTGGTCGTGATCGGAATCATCGTTATCGGCTCGACCATCTTGCTGGTCTCCCGCCTCGACGATTTGAAGACCGAGAAGCGAATCGACTCCTTGGCGTCACGAGAGTCGGTCTTCTTGATCAACAACCTGTTGCTGGTCGGAATGGTCATCGTCATCGCCTGGGGCACGTTCTTCCCGCTGATCTCCGAACTCTTCACCGGCCACAAGAGCTCGCTCGCGGCGCCCTGGTTCGACAAGTACACGACGCCACTGGCGATCCTGCTCGTGCTCTTCACCGGGATCGGGCCGCTGCTCGCCTGGCGGCGCGTCACCTGGGCCTCGGCAAGGCGGGTCTTCCGCATCCCGATCGCGGTCGCGGCGCTGGCCCTGGTGGTCCTCTGGGCCTTCACCGATGCCGGTGACCATCTCTGGGCGCTGGCGCTATTCACCTTCGCCACGTTCGCGATCGCGGGCGTCCTGCAGGAGTTCTACAACGGCGCCCACGCGCGGCAGAAAATCTCCGGCGGCTCCTTCGCCGGTGCCTTGGCCGCTGTCACCGCCCGTAACCGGCGCCGTTATGGCGGCTACATCGTCCACATCGGCATCGCCACGCTGCTGATCGGGATCGCCGCCTCCTCGAGCTTCCAGACCAACGAAAACGTGATCATGAAACCGGGCGAAACCCGGACCGTCGACGGGCGTCAGTTCACCTACAAGCGTCCGTACGTGCAGGTCGACAGCGAGAAGTTCACCTTCGGCGCCGAACTCGAAGTCCGGCAGAACGGCAAGTTCATCGCCGACCTGCGCACCAGCCGCCGATTCTTCCGCGCGACCGGAGCCGCTTCGACCGGGCAGATCTCCGACTACTTCAGCGGCGAAGCGACCACCGAGGTCGGCTTGAAGACCGGTCCATTGCGTGACATCTGGGTCACGGTGGCGCCCAACGTGACGCCCGTGCAGGACCAGCTGGCGCGCGCCGACAAAGGCTTCAGGAAATGCGTCGAAGCCGCGCCGGGGACGCCCCCGCAGTGCAAAGACCTGAACGCCTTGATGGTCGCCGCGCAGAACAACCCCTCGATCCAGCCGCGAGTGGCCGGCGAAATCGAAGCGCTGCAACTGAAGGCGGCTGCCCAGATCGCCCACCGGTACCTCCAAGACGGCAACGCCGCGACCTTCAAGGTGATCGTCAACCCGCTGGTCATGTGGATGTGGATCGGCGGGGTCATCGGTCTGATCGGCGCGCTGATCGCCGTCTGGCCCACTCGCAGCCGTCGTAAAGGCGCGATGGTGCGGACCGAGGCCGATGAGCTGAAGGAAGCGAAATACCGCGAGATCCGCGACGCCGAACTCGACCACGTCTCCGGCAAGCTCTCCGATGAGGACTACGCGATCCTCGACTCCGAACTGCGCAAGGAAGCGGTCGGGATCCTCGACACGGTCGGCGTGGGCGCCGGAGCGGGGGAGACGCGCCCGGCCCGGGTCGGGCGCGCGGGCCTGCCGAGCGACTGGGTCGACGGCGAGCATGTCGGCAACGGCAGCGGCGATGGCCACACGAACGGCAGCGGCAACGGTCATGCGAACGGCCACGGCGACGCCGAGACGAACGGCGGCACCGCTACCAAGGCTCCGACCAACGGCAGCGGAAACGGGAATGGCAACGGCAATGGCCACCATCCCGAGGCCGACGGCAATGGCAACGGGAACCGCAGCGGCAGCTCCGACGAGATGGCCGACCGCGATTAGCGGTCAGAATTCTCTACACTCAGCCTCGTGTACACGATTCTCGGCGTCCTTCAGGTGATCATCGCGGTCGTCCTCGTCTTCCTGGTGCTCCTGCACTCGGGCAAAGACGCGGGCCTTTCCGGTGCCTTCGGCATCGGTGGCGGTGGCAGCTCGATCGGCGGCGGCTCGATGGTCGAGCGCAACCTCGACCGCGCCACCGTCTTCTTCGCCGTGCTGTTCGTCGTGAACACCATCGTCATCCTCAAGATCCAGTAGCGCTGCCCGCGCCCGGGTTTGGGCGCACTCTCTGCTGGTCCCGCAATGCATTGCCCGCCTACGGGTCAAAGCTGCATGCTCTGTAACCGTGGTTGACAAACCCGGTACATTTGTCAAGCACGCAGACTTTAGGCTCGGGGTTGACAAGGAGGGGAAAAGTGGAGGCGCATGTAGAGGAGGCGCATCATCACCATCACCACCACGACGACGTGGAGGTGAATCCGGCGACTTGGAGCGATGGGAAGCGCTACGCGTGGCTGCTCGGGATCCTCGTGCCGCTGGCGCCGTTCATGGCCTGGGGGGCGGTCGAAGCCACCGGCTTCGGCGGGTTCTGGTTCCTCGGGCCGGTGCTGGTCTTCGGGATCTTTCCGCTGCTTGACCTGGCGATCGGCCTCGACGCGACGAACCCGCCCGACTCGGTGCTCAAGTGGCTCGAGCAGGACCACTACTACCGCTGGTGCACCTACCTGTTCATCCCGATCCAGTACGCCGGGCTGACCTTCGCCGCCTGGAAGTGGGGGGACGGCGGGCTCTCCGTCGTCGAAAGCATCGGCCTCGCGTTCACGATGGGCGTCGTCGGCGGGATCGGCATCAACACGGCCCACGAGCTCGGCCACAAGCGCGACGACATGGAGAAGTGGCTGAGCCGCGTCGCCCTTGCGCAGACTGGCTACGGGCACTTCTTCATCGAGCACAACCGCGGTCACCACGTCCGCGTCGCGACCCCGGAGGACCCGGCCAGCTCGCGGCTCGGCGAGAGCTTCTGGGAATTCCTGCCGCGCACCGTGTCGGGGAGCCTGACTTCGGCCTGGCGCCTCGAGGCCCAGCGCCTCGACCGGGTCGGCAAGTCGCACTGGACGCTGCGCAACGACATCCTCGGTGCCTGGGCGATGACCGTGGTCCTGTTCGCGGCACTCGCCGTCGCCTTCGGCCCGATCGTGCTGCCGTACCTGGTCCTGCAGGCGATCATCGGCTTCTCGCTGCTGGAGGTCGTCAACTACCTCGAGCACTACGGCCTGCTGCGCGAGAAGAAAGAGGATGGCCGCTACCAGCGCTGCCTCCCGCGGCACAGCTGGAACAGCAACAGCGTCGCCTCCAACGTCCTCCTCTACCACCTCCAGCGCCACTCCGATCACCACGCCAATCCGACCCGCCGCTACCAGGCGCTCCGTCACGTCGACGAGGCGCCGCAGCTGCCGACCGGATACGCGGGGATGATCGTCCTCGCCTGGTTCCCGCCGATCTGGCGGCGGGTGATGGACCCGCGGCTGGTCGACCACTTCGAAGGCGACCTGACCCAGGCGAACATCAATCCGCGCAAACGGGCGAAGGTGATGGCGCGCTACGGGGGAGCGGTCTCGTGAGCGCTTTCCGCTGTCCCGGCTGCGGCTACGTCTTCGACGAGGCCGACGGCCACCCGCGCGAGGGCTTTCCGGCCGGCACGCCGTGGGCGGACGTCCCAGACGACTGGGCCTGCCCCGACTGCGGCGTGCGCGAGAAGGTCGACTTCGAGCGGGTGGAGGCGGGCGCCTGACCGCCGGCGCTGCGACGATAGGGGGGATGGCGAGCCGCACTCCGTATCCCGAGGCCGCGCGCGCTCTGCTCCGGCAGACGCTCTTCGACGCCGCCCGCCACCACCTCGAAGACCGGCCCTGGTCCGAGGTGACGATGGGAGACATCGCGATCACCGCCGGGGTCAGCCGCCAGACCCTCTACAAGGAGTTCGGCAACAAAAGCGAGTTCGCGGTCAACCTGACGATCCACGAGGGGGAGCGCTTCCTCGGCGCGGTCGAGGACGCGGTCCGCGCCCACACCGGGGACCCCCGCGCCGCGATCCGCGCCGCGCTGGAGCTCTTCCTCCGCACCGCCACCGAAGACCCCCTTCTGCGCATGGTGGTCACCGACGACGGATCCGGCGGCATGCTGTCGTTCGTCACCACGCAGGGGATGCCGGTCACCGTCTGGGCGACCACGCGGCTCTCGGCGGTGATCGAGGAAGGCTGGCCGCAGGCGGCGAAAGCCGACGTGCAGTTGCTCGCCGAGGCGCTGGTCCGGCTGGCGATCTCCTACATCATCAACCCCTCTGGGTCGCCTGATTCGACCGCCGCCTCGGTCGCCGACCTGCTCGGCCCGTTCATCGACCGCGCCCTCGGCACCGCTTGATCGCGGTCCTCTCCGACACTCACATGCCGAAGGGTGGGCGGGCGCTGCCGAAGCGGGCTGTCGAGTTGCTTGGCGAAGCCGAGGCGGCGCTCCATGGCGGTGACTTCTTCACCGTCGCGACCCTGCGCGAGATCGAGGCGCTCTGCCCGGGCCCGCTCCACGCCGTCCACGGCAACGTCGACGAAGGCGAGCTGCGGGCGGCGCTGCCGGAGACGCTCGAAGTCGAATTCGACGGCGCCCGGATCGCGATGATTCACGACGCCGGCTCCTCGCGTGGGCGCCTGGCGCGGATGCGCGCCCGTTTCCCGAACGCCGCCGGGCTCGTTTTCGGCCACAGCCACCTGCCGCTGCACGAAGAAGACGACGGCTTCCAGATCTTCAACCCGGGGAGCCCGACCGAGCGCCGCCGCTCGCCCCGGCACTCGTTGGGGACGCTCCGCATCGAAGCCGGCCGGCCCGTCTTCGAGCACGTCTGGCTCTGACCCGTTGTCCTTGGTCGCCCTCTGGGCTACCAAGGACAACGGGTTCAGTCATCGGCGGGCGCGACCAGCTCGTGCTGGTAGGCGTAGGCGACGGCCTGGGCGCGGTCGCGGGCGCCGATCTTGGCGAAGAGGTGGTTGACGTGGCTCTTCACGGTCGCGCCGCTGACCACCAGGCGGTCGGCGATCTCGCCGTTGGACAGGCCCGCGGCGATCAGCTCGAGCACCTCGGCCTCGCGCGGGGTGAGGCCGTCGGGCAGGTCGTCGCCGTCGGGGCAGGGGGGAGCCGCGGTATCGCCGCGCTGGACAGCCGCGATCAGCTGGCGCTGCACCGCCGGGTCGATCGCCGCCTCGCCCGCCGCGACCCGTTCGACCGCGCCACGGATCTGCTCGGCGCCTGCGTCCTTCGTCAGGTAGCCGCGGGCGCCCGCCTGCAGGGCGGCGACTATGGTCTCGTCGTCGGCGTAGGTGGTGAGGGCGACGACGCCGATCCCCGGGTGGGTCTCGGCCAGCCGGCGGGTCGCCTCGATCCCGTCGAGGCGGGGCATCCGCAGGTCCATCAGGACCACGTCGGGGCGCTCGGCGGCGACCATCGCCAGCGCCTCCTCGCCGTCGGCGGCGGCGCCGACCGGCTCGATCCCGTCGATCAGTCCCAGCATCAGGGTGAGGCCCTCGCGGACGACGCGCTGGTCGTCGGCGACGATCACCCGCAGCGGCTCGCGCCCCGCGTCGGGCGCGCCCTCACCGGCGTCGGCCGCGCTCACGCGGGCACCCAGAGCTCGACCCGGAAGCCGTCCTCGGTCGGCCCGGCGAGCAGGCGCCCGCCGATCAGCTCGGCCCGCTCCCTCATCCCGCTGACGCCGTAGCCCGCGCCCGCCCCGGCGAGCGCCGCCGGCTGCGGGACCCGCGGCTCGGCCCCGTCGCCGGCCGAGTCGGTGACGATCAGCTGCACGCCTTCGGGGTCGTACTCGAGGCGGATCTCCACCCGCTCGGCCTCCTCGGCGTGCTTGCGCACGTTGGTGAGCGCCTCCTGGGCGGTGCGGAAGACGGCGAGCGCCGCTTCCGAGGGCAACCGGCGCTCCTCGCCGCGGATCTCAAGGGTGCAGTCGATGCCGCTCGCCCGCATGTCCTCGAGCAGCCCTTCGAGCTTGTCGGGCCCCGGCACCATGTCGCCGCGCAGCGCTTTGATCGCCGCCCGCGCCTCGTCGAGCCCCGCCGCCGCGTGCCGGTGCGCCCGCCCGATCGCGGCGATCACGTCGGCGTCGACGTCACGGTCGAGCGCCAGCAGGCGCGCCCCCTCGAGCTCCACCGAGAGCGCCGAGAGCGAGTGGGCGAGGACGTCGTGGAGCTCCCGCGCGATCCGCCCGCGCTCGTCGAGCGCCGCCGCCTCGTTGCGCGCCAGCCGCGTCCGCTCCTCCTCGTCGAGCAGCGCCTGCGCCTGGATCTGGTGCTCCTCGCTCAACCGCAGCAGGTGGCCGATGACGAACATGAAGATGTAGGCGATCGCGGTCCAGGAGAAGACCAGGAAGCGTTCGCTCGAGGTCGCCAGGATCCCGATCTCGACGATCGCGATGATCGGGATGATCGCGGCGAGCGCCAGTTTTTTCGGCAGCCGGATCACCGCCGAGGCGACCGCCGCGTAAGTGCCGAGCACCGCGGTCCCGGACGGCTGCACCGTCATCAGCGCGATCGACGAGTAGCCGAGCAGGCTGATGAAGATGAACTCGGAACGGTTGTCCTGGGGATCCCAGATCAGCTCGATCGCGATCAGCGCCGCCAGCGTGCCGCCACCGAGCAGCGTCACCAGTCCTTCGCCGTGGAGCGCCGGGGTCGGCGTGCCGATCAGGCCCGAGATCAGGATCAGAACCATCGAGACGACCGGCCAGAGCCGCATCCGCAGCGAGGTCTTGCCGTCCTTCCGCATCCGATCGCGCAGCAGCATGATCCCGTGCGGGCGGTTCGGTTCGTCGTTGGGCCGGAACACCTGCATGCACACAGGTTAGGAGTCGGGCGCGCCGCCGTCATGGGCGCCGGGGTTGAGCCGCCGTCCGCCGCCTCCACCCACGGGTTGAGCCGCGATTTCAGCGCCCGAGCCGATGCGACGCGCCGCGCCGCGCCGTAGCTTGCGACCCATGGACATGGCGATACGGGTCAGCGGGTTGCGGCGCTCCTTCGGCGACGTCGAGGCGGTGGCGGGGGTAGATCTGGAGGTACGCCACGGCGAGATCTTCGCCTTCCTCGGGCCGAACGGAGCGGGAAAGACGACGACGATCGAGATCCTCGAGGGGTTCGGCGAGCGTGATGCGGGGGAGGTCGAAGTGCTCGGCGTCGATCCCGCCCACGCGACCTCGGACTGGCGCCAGCGGGTCGGCATCGTGATGCAGGAGTCGGCCGGCGAGCAGGAGCTCACCGTGCGCGAGGTGATGGAACTGTACGCGGGGCTGTATCGGCGCCCGCGCGGGGTCGAGGAGACGCTCGACCTGGTCGGGCTCGACGACGAGGCGAAGGCGAAGATCGCCACGCTCCTCTCCGGTGGGCAAAGGCGGCGTCTCGACGTCGCCTTGGCGCTGATCGGCGATCCCGACCTGATCTTCCTCGACGAGCCGACCACCGGCTTCGACCCGGCGGCGCGCCGCGACGCCTGGGCGATGCTCGACGGCCTGCGCGATCTCGGCAAGACGATCTTCCTCACCACCCATTACATGGAGGAGGCGGAGCGACTCGCCGACCGGATCGCCGTGATCGCGGGCGGGCGGATCATCGACGAGGGGACGCCGGCGACGATCGGGCGCCGCGACCTCGCCGCCTCGGAGATCATCTTCGAGCTGCCCGCCGGGTTCGGAGACGCCGACCTGCCCGAGGACCTGCGTGCGCTGCTCCAGCCACCCCGCCGCGACGGGCGGATCGAACTGCACAGCGCCGCGCCCTTGGCCGACCTCGGCCGGCTCGGCTCCTGGGCCGAGGGGCGCGGGGTGGAGGTCGGTGACCTGGAGGTCCACCGCCCGACCCTCGAGGACGTCTACCTGCGACTCACCGCAGCGCCGAAACAAGAGGTTGCCTGATGGACCTGGTCATCCACGTAACCCGCTTCCAGCTGCGCGCCTTCCTGCGCAACAAACGGGCGCGGATGCTCACGCTGGTCATCCCGCTGATCCTGCTCTGCCTGCTGGCGGGCGTCTTCCACGGCGGCGAAACCGAAGTCAGCGGGGTGAAGATCGACTACCGCCAGTTCTTCGTCCCGAGCGTGATCGTCTTCTCGCTCACCCTCACGACGCTGGCGATGCTGGTCGGCTCGATCGTCCAGCAGCGCGAGCTGGGAATTCTCAAGCGGCGCCGGGCGACCCCGATGCCTGCCTGGGCGATCATCCTCAGCCAGTCGCTGACCGCGGTGCTGATGGCGATCGTGACGGTGCTCCTCCTCCTGATCGTCGGATCGATCGCCTTCGGGGTGCACTTCCCGCTGAAGGGCGTGCCGGCGCTGGTGCTCGGCGTCCTCTGCGGCGCGGCGGCGTTCTGTGGCCTCGGCTACGCGCTCAGCACCTTCGCGGACTCGGCCGATTCGGTCCAGCCGATGGTGCAGCTGATCATGTTCCCGCTCTTCTTCATCTCCGGGATCTGGATCCCGCTTTCGGAACTGCCGAGCTGGCTGGCGACGATCGCCCGCATCTTCCCGGTCGAGCACGTCGCCGACCTGATCCACCGCGCCTACGTCGGCGCCGTGCCGTTCGGGACTGTGCTGGTCGACGTCGCCGTCCTGCTCGCCTGGGCGGTCGTCGGGGCGACGGTGGCGGCGCGCCGCTTTGTCTGGCTGCCGCCGCGGGGGTAGGGGCGGTCGCTCGCCGGCGGGGGCGGCGCGATCAGCGCTGTTTCGAGTGGACCTGGCAGCTTTCCGGGGCGCCGCTTTCGAAGTAGCACTGGTCGTTCACCCAGTGGACGGCGTAGTGGGCGCCGGCGAGGACTACGTTGTGGCGGAGCGAGTAGAACACGTTGACGCGGCCGAAGTAGTCGTTCGGCCCCTGGTACCAGGTGAGGCCGCACTTCAGCTTCGACTTGCCTTGGCGGACGCAACGGATGGTCTTTTCCTGCCCCTTCCCGAAGCGGTCCTTGAAGGCTTCTTCGAGCACCAGGAAGCTCAGTTCTTTGGCGCGTTCCTGGGTCAGGGTCGGGATGTGCGCGACCGGGACCTTGATCTTCGGCGTCGGGCCGCCGTTTTCGACCGCGTCGATCCAGTGCTTGACCCAGCCGGAGATCTGGTCGACCCGGGTGTAGACGGCAGGGCTATCCGGGCTGCAGGTGAATTCGCCCATGCTCACGATGCCGACCTCGACCGCGGTGCCGTCGGAGCGGGTGGCGATCGCCGGGCCGCCGGAGTCGCCGTTGCAGGGGGTGACTTCGAAGTTCGGCGAGTCGAGGGTGCAGAGCTGGCGTTCGGCTTCGTAGAAACCGTAGAAGAGGCTGACCCCGGTGCGGCAGCTTTCGGCCGCTTCGATCGGGACGACCGCCGACTGCAGCTGATTGGGGATGTGGCCGCGGCCCTGCGCGTCGATCCGGTTGATCCCCCAGCCGGCGACCTTGACATTCCTGCCCGGGCCGTAGAGCGAGCCTTCGGCCTTGGTGGCGAGCTCGATCGGCTTCGCGGTGACCGGGGCGCTGAGGATCAGCAGGCCCGCGTCGCCGTGGACGAGGGCCGGGTTGAAGCCGGGGAAGACGAGTGCCTGGCTGACCAGGCTCACCTTTTCGTGCGGGATGTGTTCGAGGTTGGAGATGCCGGTGGCCACCCTGATCTCGCTCGGTTCGACGATCGCGCTCGATTCGAGGTCCTCGACGCAATGGCCGGCGGTGAGGACGACGCGGGGGGCGACGACGGTGCCGGTGCAGGAGTAGCGCTCGGTCGCCCGCGAACCTTCGATGTAGGCGAGCGCCGGGAAGTTGGCGATCTCGGTGCTGTGCCCGCCGATCACCGAGGCGGTGGCCTCGGGGTTGCTCGGGGCGGGCGACGCGGCCGCCGTGCCCGCCGCCACCAGGGAGGCGAGCAACGCGAGGGCGCCGAGCAGCGCGACAGCCGCGCGACGGCGCGGCGTGCCTGACGTTGCGTTGGCCTCGGGTGGTCTGATCGTCACGAATTCCTGCGGATCAGGGCCTCTCGGCCCAGGTGGCGGCGAGTGTATCGGCGGTTTCTCAGCAAACCCTGAGTCCGCGTCCCGGGTTACCTCGGGGGTCCAGGGCCACGGCGGCGAGGATCCGACGAAGCAGGCCTTACTCAGTCCTGAGGGGCGGCGCGGGGCTTTGCCGTCCGGATGGCCGCGTTGATCCTGGCCGTCGCGGTCTTCCGTGCCCCGATCACGAAGCGCGATGCCCCGCCGTCTCGGTCGACGACCCTGACGGTCTTCAGCAGACCGCCGCCGACAAAGGCGCGATCAAGGTCGCCGAGGTCCGCGCTCCAGGTCTTGCCGAAAAAGATTTTCGACTCGATCTTGTTGGGGACGAAGATCAATCGACGGTTGGTGAGGAAAAGGCCGCCCCCGACGGCCCAGACCTTGCCCTTGAAGCGGTTCGCGCGATCTTCCCAGCGGATCGACTCGCCCTCTTCAAGCTCCGGCTCCGGAACCCTCAGGCCCAATTTCCGGCCGGCACGGCCGAGCGACTTGTCGGACGAGTCCGCCATCCACCGGATGATGACGGCCGCTGGACCAGATCACCACCCCCTCAAACGCAAAAGCCCCGCATGGGCGGGGCTTTTGTCGATGCGGCTGAATGGAGTCGAACCATCACGGGTGTTTCCACCCACAAGGCCCTCAACCTTGCGCGTCTACCAATTCCGCCACAGCCGCGCGGTGGGAGGCCATTCTAGGGATTCGGTGACGTTCGGCGCCCAGCCGTGGCCTGCTGCATTGCGAGCGTCCGTTGGAAGGGGTACTCTGCGAACAAGTGTTCGTCTGGATCCGCACACGGCAAATGGAGGAAAACGGAGATAACGATGGTTGACCTGGACCTCACCAAGAGGCAGAAGGAGATCTTCGACTTCATCCGCAAGTACGCGGCCAAGACCGGCTACCCGCCGACGGTGCGCGAGATCGGCAAAGCCGTCGGGCTGCACTCGTCTTCGACGGTTCACGCGCACCTTGCGAATCTTGAGAAGCTCGGTCTCCTCAAACGCGACCCGTCGAAACCGAGAGCGATCGAGCTCTTGATGAACGGCGTCGACAAGGCGGTGAGCGTCGTCAAGCCGAAAAACGGCATCCCGCTGGTCGGTTCGGTCGCCGCGGGCGCCCCGATCCTCGCCGAAGAGAACGTCGAGGAATATCTCGAAGTCCCCGACGTGATCGGCGGGCTGGACGGCGACTACATCCTCCAGATCCGCGGCGAATCGATGAAGAACGCCGGCATCCTCGAAGCCGACTACGTCGTCATCCGTCCCGCCGACGACGCCACCGACGGCGAAATCGTCGTCGCCCTGATCGGCGAGGAGGCGACCGTCAAGCGCTACTTCCGCGAACCCGACCACATCCGCCTTCAGCCCGAGAACGACGAAATGGATCCGATCATCACGACCGAGGCCCGAGTCCTCGGCAAGGTCGTCGGAGTTTTCAGGAAGGTCTAGCCGGCACCTGCAAACCGGCGCCTGCCGGTGTCCTCGGTCGCTCGCCTTCGGGTCACGCATTTTTAATGCGCTCCCCTCGACTCGCTCCCTGCGTCCTTGGCAGGCTTGGTTTTCGGCGCCGCTGCGCCTACTCTTTTGATTGCGAGCCAAGCGGACGCGGGGCGGAGAGAAATCCGCCTCGAGGAAAGTCCGGACACCAAAGGGCAGGGCGGTGGCTAACGGCCACCCGGCGAAAGCCGCGGGAAAGTGCCACAGAAACATACGGCCGATGGCGCGGCCACACGTGAGTCGCGTACAGGCAAAGGTGAAAGGGTGCGGTAAGAGCGCACCGGCGTCGTGGTGACACGACGGCCAGGCAAACCCCGCCCGGTGCAAGGCCAAGCAGGACCGTCGACCCGGCTCGGCGAGGTCCAGGTAGGTCGCAGGGCGCCTCGGCGCCCCGCCAGGGTTTCGGCCCCGGCGAGATAGATGTCCGCTCACGACAGGATCCGGCTTACAGGCACGCTGTCGGAAGGCCCCGCTTCGGCGGGGTCTTCCTATGTTTGGCGATGCTCACAAAAGACTCACGCGCCAAGCGGCGGCCCTGGCGGACTTGGTGACTGCCCCTGTTTTCGGCTCTGCAAGGGCGATTGCAATGCTCGGATGGGTCCCGGAACCGGTCGATATAGCGCCTAATTGCGGGACTGACGCCGGGCGGGTGCAAGTTTTCTGTCTTAGCGTTTGCTAACCTGCCGCCAACTTCTCGCTGAATCTTCGACCACATATCTCGAAGAGCGGGGGACCCAATTTGTTGGGGCGAGTCGCGGCGACTGCCGCGTAGCGCAGCTCTTTATGCGCGAGCCCGACAGCTAACCCCGTAAGCGTCGTAAAGAGACATGACTGAAACCCCACACCGCCTCGAGCGGACAAACGACTATTCGGCAGCCTCCGGTCCCGCTCGGACCGCACTTTGGCTGCGCATCGCGCTGCTCGTCGGCGCCCTCGCGGTGCTCGCCTTCGCGATCTCCCCGGGTGCCCAGGCCGCGACCGGCGGAGCCGCCAGCGCCATGCCGGTCAGCGCCGAAGAAGAAGTTGCGACCGAAGAAGGAACCACGGCGGTCGCCGCCAGCGCCTTCAACGAAGCCGAACTCTCCTTCACCCCCTACCGCATCGCCGGCGCCAGCTGGTACGGCGGCAAGACGATGTGGGGCCGCCACACCGCCTGCGGCCAGATCCTCCGCCCGAGCACGATCGGGGTCGCCAACAAGACGCTTCCCTGCGGCACCCCGGTCAAGTTCGTCTGGCACGGCCACTCGGTGATCGCCCCGGTGATCGACCGCGGCCCCTACGTCACCGGCCGCTCCTGGGACCTCACCTCGGCCGCCGCCGAAAGCCTCGAATTCGAAGGCATCGGCCGCATCCAATACGCGGTCGCCATCGAATACGCCGCCAAAGGGCTCTAACTCCGCCTCCAACGGCGCATCGTTCTCCGCTCACGCGGGTTAAGGTCCCCTGCTAAGTAGCCCTTTCGTGAGAGGAGCAGTACCCATGCCGAGGACTTCTCGGATCACCCTCGTGCTCGGCGCGATCGCCATCGCCCTGGTCGCGCTCGTCGCCGTCGCCAACGGCGCCGAAGTCGAAAAGACGACCGTGACGCTCGGGCAGACCGCCGCGACGCCGGATCCGTCCTGCCCCGACCAGCCCTGCCAGGCGGTCGGCAGCGTCACCGGCTTCCAGATCTCCAACGGCCAGACCCAGAGCCCGTTCCTGGTCCAGACCAACGGCACCATCAAGTCGTGGACGCTGACCCTCGCCCAGCCCACCGGTAGCCAGCGAACCTTCTTCAACGGTTTCTTCGGCACGCCACCCGAGGCGCGGCTGGCGATCCTCCGCCGCGTCCCGGGCACCAATCCGCCGCGCTACAACCTGCGCCGGCAGGGGGCGGTCAAGGTCCTGACCCCGTATCTGGGTCAGACGGTCAAATTCGGCTCCTCGCTGAAGGTCGAAAAGGGCGACATCATCGGCGTCACCGTGCCGACCTGGGCACCGATGTTCTCCCAGGAACTCGCGGCCAACAACGTCTGGCGGGCGAGCCGCGAGCCAGGCGCGTGCACCAACTCGACCGACATCCGCCAAGGCCAGCCGCAGGAAGTCCCCGGCAAGCGCGCCACCTACGGCTGCAAGTACACGACGGCCCGCCTGCTCTACACCGCGACCCTGGTGGAGGAAGGCTGAACGCCCCCTGAACGACAAGGGGCCCGACGCAAACGCGCCGGGCCCCTGTCGGTGCTGCTGAGGGGTCTTGCCTAGGCGGCCGAGGGGAGAACCCGCGGGGTCGCCTGTTCCTGCGGGAGCGCCGCCGCGCTCGCGATCAGGGACTGGAACTCGTTGAGCGCCAGGTGGCCGACCGCCTCGAGGATCTCCTCGTCGGTCCAGCCGATCTCACGCGCCTCCTCGTGGAGGTGGAGCGGCGGCGGGCCGTCCGCGTCGAGCGCCTCCTTCAGGTAGAGGAGGAGCGCCGCCTCCTTCGGGTCGGCGGAGGTGAAGGAGCGGGCGCGGGAGACCTCGTCGAGGCCGAGCCCGGCGCGACGCGCCGACTTGGCGTGCTGGGCGATGCTGTAGCTGTCCTCGCGGTGCTCGGCGACGGCCAGGGCGATCCGCTCGCGGGTCGCCTGGGGGAGAACGCCACCGCGCAGCTCGGAGCGCATGCGGGTGTAGGCCCGGAGGACGGCAGGGGAGCCGGCGAGGACGCCGACGAACTTCGTGACCGCACCGCCGGCGGCCTGGATGGTCTTGATGAGCGGCGCGCTCTCGTCGGGCGCGGTCAACTCGTCGTGGATCTGGAATCTGCTTACTGCCGTTTTAACCGTCAACTTGCTTCTCGTCTCTGGCCTGCTGGGCCGGATGGGGGTCCTGGTGGGGAGATCCGCTTTACAGAGCCTTTACGTGGCCTTTACTTTACTTTGAGCCGCTTACTTACGTGGAGTAAGTTATACCGAGATTTCGGACCGCTTTCAACCCGGATGAAACGCGCATCGGCTACCCGATATACGCCGCTTTGCACCTCGTCGGTTCATCGCTGTCCCACCAGCTCGACCATTCGCCTATCGTTGCCCGCTTACCGCGCCCAGAGCCAAGGAGGCAAGTTCACGAATGGCAGACCGACCGCAGACCGCCGAGGATGTCATCCAGCTGTGCAAAGAGCACGACGTCCGCTTCGTCCGGCTCTGGTTCACCGACGTGCTCGGGCAGCTGAAGAGCTTCTCCGTCAACTCGTCCGAGCTCGAGGACGCCTTTGAAGGCGGCATGGGCTTCGACGGGTCTTCGATCACCGGCTTCAACCCGATCGAGGAGTCCGACATGCTCGCCGTGCCGGACCCGACGACGTTCGACCTCCTGCCCTGGCGCCCCGAGGAAAAAGACGCCGTTGCGCGGATGTTCTGTGACATCCGGGTCCCCGGCGGCGGCCCTTACGAGGGCGACCCGCGCTGGATCATGCGCCGTGCCCTCAAACGCGCCGAGGAGATGGGCTTCGACGCCTACAACATCGGCCCGGAGCTCGAGTACTTCTACTTCAAATCGGCGAAACCAGCGGACGGCGTGCCCGAGGTCCTCGACGAGGGCGGCTACTTCGACCTGACCACGCTCGACGCCGGCTCCGACCTGCGCCGCGAGACCGTCCTCGCGCTGGAGCGGATGGGCATCCACGTCGAGTACACCCACCACGAGGTCGGCCCGTCCCAGCACGAGGTCGACATGCGTTACAAGAACGCCCTCGAAATGGCCGACGACTGCATGACCTACCGGATCGTGGTCAAGGAGTACGCGCTCAAATACGGCTACCACGCGACTTTCATGCCGAAGCCGCTCTTCGGTGAGAACGGCTCGGGCATGCACGTCCATCAGAGCCTCTCCAAAGGCGGCAAGAACGCCTTCTACGACGAGGACGACCCGTACTTCCTCTCGCCGGTGGCGAAGTCGTTCATCGCCGGACAGCTGAAGCACGCGCGCGAGATATCGCCGCTCTTCGCCCAGTGGGTCAACTCCTACAAGCGGCTCGTGCCGGGCTTCGAGGCGCCGGTCTACCTCGCCTGGTCGCGGCGCAACCGCTCGGCGCTGATCCGGGTGCCGCTCTACCACCCCGGCAAGGAGGCGGCGACCCGCGCCGAGCTGCGCTGCCCGGACCCGGCCGCCAATCCCTACCTCTGCTTCGCCGCGATGTTGCAGGCGGGGCTGGAAGGTGTGGAGAAGGGCTACGAGTTGCCGGAGCCGATGGAGCAGAACCTCTACCACCTCTCGCAGTAGGAGCTGGCCCACCAGGTTATCGAGCAGCTGCCGGCGACGCTCGGCGAGGCGATCGAGATCGCCGCCGACTCGGAGCTGGTCCTGCGAACGCTGGGTGAGCACACGTTCCGGAGGTTCGTTGAGATCAAGCGGCAGGAATGGGACGACTACCGCGTCCAGGTCACGCCGTACGAGATCGAAAACTTCCTGCCGATCCTGTGACGGAAGCGGGGTAGCGATGGCGGAGCTGCACGTTCTGCGCGTCTTCTGTGACGCGGCCTGGAGCCACGGCAACCCGCTCGGGGTCTTCCTCGACGGCGACGAGGTGCCGGAGGAGCGGCGGCAGGAGGTCGCGGCCGAGCTCGGCTTCTCGGAGACGGTGTTCGTCGACGACGCGACCGAGGGGCGGATGCGGATCTTCACTCCGGGGTTGGAGCTCGGCTTCGCCGGGCACCCGAGCGTCGGCACCGCCTGGCTGCTCGCCAAAGAGCGCGAGGTCGTGCCGGTGCTGCGCCCGCCCGCCGGCGAAGTCGAGGTGCGGACCGAGGGCGGCCTGACCTTCGTCGCCGCGCGGCCGGAGTGGGGGCCGGACTGGAAGTTCTTCCAGCTCGAGGATGCGCTCGCGGTCGAGGAGGCTCCCGACCTGCCGGGGGGCGCCGACGTCGGCTGCATCTGGGCCTGGATCGACGAGGGTGAGGGGACGGTGCGCTCGCGCTGCTTCTCCCACGACGACGGCGTCGGCGAGGACGAGGCGACCGGTTCCGCGGCGATCTGCCTGGCCGTCGAGGTCGGCCGCGACATCGAAATTCGCCAAGGGCGCGGCTCGCGCCTCGATGCCCGCTTCCTCGGCGAGGGACGCGCCGAAGTTGGCGGACGGGTGGTTCTAGACGAGGTCCGCGAGTTCTCGCTGTAGCGCCGCCGGGTCGGTGACCGGCAGGTTGCAGGTGAAGCCCTCGCAGACATAGGCGGCGGGCTCGCCGCCTATGTCGGTCCGGGCATCGAGGAGCGGTGGTTCGACCGCGCCCGCCGGGCCCGCGGCGACGACGACGTTGGGGCGGAACTCGGCCCGCACGATCGCCTCGAGAGCGCTGAGGTCCTGGCCGACGAGGGCGACCTCGCGCGTCGAGGCGAGGTGGAAGTCGAGCGCCCGCAGGAGGTGGGCGAAGGAGTCGGGGTGGCTGATCATCGGCTCGCCGAAGAGGGCGAAGACGCCGGCGGCGCGGTCGGCGAAGCGCGCTTCGCCGGAGAGCGCCGCCAGCCGCAGTAGGCCGAGCGCGGCGCTGCTCTGGCCGGCCGGGATCGGGTGGTCGCCGACCTCCTTGCGCCGCGCGATCAGGTCCTCGTGGTCGGTCGAGGTGGTGAAGAAGCCGCCCCGCTCGGCGTCGCCGAAGCGCTCGATCATCGATTCCGCGAGCGCTCGCGCCTCTTTGAACCAGCGCGGGTCGAATCCCGCTTCGTAGAGGGTGAGGAGCGCCTCGACCAGGAAGGCGTGGTCCTCGAGGTAGGCGTTCAGGTGGGCGCGGCCGTCCTTGTAGGTGCGCAGGAGGCGGCCGTCCTCGTCGCGCATCGAGCTGAAGATGAACTCGGCGCACGACGCGGCGGCATCGATGTAGTCGAGGCGGCCGAAGACCGTTCCCGCCTCGGCGAGCGCCGCGATCGCCAGCCCGTTCCAGGAGCAGAGGCGCTTGTCGTCGAGGCCGGGGGGGACGCGCTCGGCGCGGGCGGCGAGCAG
>JAOPZF010000138.1 GCA_025964255.1 Solirubrobacterales bacterium
CCGGTCGGGGACGGCCCGGAAGCGCTGAAGACGGCGGTCGACCACGAGGTCGAGCTGCTCGGCCCCGAAACGCACCTGCTCCACTACCTGAGCGTGCCGCCCGCCGCCGCCACCGAAGTGATCCACACCCTCGCCGACGCCGGCCTGACCGAGCGCGCGAAAGTGATCATGGAGAAGCCGTTCGGCACCGACCTGAAGTCCGCGCAGGAACTCAACGACACCCTGCACGCCGTGCTGAAAGAGGAGCAGATCTTCCGCATCGACCACTTCCTCGGCAAGGAGGCGGCGCAGAACATCCTCGCCCTGCGCTTCGCCAACGGCCTCTTCGAGCCGATCTGGAACCGCGACCACATCGACCACATCCAGATCGACGTGCCGGAGACGCTCGGCGTCGGCTCGCGGGCGAAGTTCTACGAGGGGACGGGCGCCTTCCGCGACATGGTCGTCACGCATCTGATGCAGATCCTCGCCTTCGTCGCGATGGAGCCGCCGACCGCGCTGGCCTCGCTGCCGATCACCGAGGAGAAGAACAAGGTCTTCCGCAGCCTGATGCCGCTCGACCCCGAGATGGTCGTCCGCGGCCAGTACGAGGGATACCGCGACGAACCGGGCGTGCATCCCAACTCCAACACCGAGACCTTCGTCGCGCTCAAATGCGAAGTCGACAACTGGCGTTGGAGCGGCGTGCCGTTCTACCTGCGCACCGGCAAGAGGATGGGTGAAGGGGCGCGGATCATCTCGATCGCCTTCCGCGAGCCGCCGCAGTCGATGTTCCCGGCCCACTCGCGGGTCGGCCGCTACGGCCCCGACCACCTCACCTTCGACCTCGACGAATCCTCCCGGGTCTCGCTCTCCTTCTACGGCAAGCGGCCGGGGATGGGGATGGTGCTCGACAAGGCGAGCATGCAGTTCTCGCTCGAGGAAACCGACTACCGCGACGACACGCTCGAGGCCTACGAGCGACTGATCCGCGACGCGATGGCCGGCGACCACACGCTCTTCACCAGCGCCCGCGATATGGAGCGGCTATGGGAAGTGTCGGCGCCGCTGCTCGAGGACCCGCCGGCGGTCAAACCGTATCCGCCAGGGTCGTGGGGACCGGCAGAGATCGGCGCCCTGATCGCCCCGCACAGCTGGCGCCTCCCGTTCGCCCGCCGCTGGCGTGAGAACTCGAAAGCCCCTGTCGCCGCGGTCCCCGACCAGGGCTAGGGACGAGCGCGCGGCGCTAGGCGAGCGCGGCGCGGACGTCGGCGATCGCCTGGTCGGCGTCGCGGTATTGGACCGCGGTGAAGCCGAGTTCGCGCGCGGCTTCGCAGTTCAGCTCCATGTCGTCGACGAACAGGCACGCCTCCGCCGGCAATCCGAGACGCTCGAGCGTGATCTCGTAGATCTGCTTTTCCGGCTTCCGGTAGCCGACGTAGCCGGAGTCGATCACCATCTCGAAGATCTCGTCGACCGGCAGCATCGTGCGCCAGAGCGGCTCCCACTCCTGCACGTTGTTGGTCAGCATCGCCATCCGCCGGCCGGAGATTTTCAGCTCCCGCATCAGCTCGATCATCGGCTCGTTCGGGTCGAGGGCCTGAAAGAAGACCTCGCGGAAGCGGTGGAGCTCGGGCCGGTGGCCGACGGCGGCCTCGAAGCCGTCCCGGAGAATTTCGAGGAACTGCGGTTCGGTGATGTCGCCGCGCTCGAGCTTGAAGAGCGGGTTCTCGCCGTCGCCGGCGGATTCCGCCGCCCGCATCGCTTTGCCGAAGTCCTCGGGGCCGACGCCGTGCGCGTCCTGCAGCGCCAGGAACGAGTTCATCAGCGGGGTGGTGAGGACGCCGCCGAAGTCGGAGACGACGGCCTCGATGCGGCCGTTGCCGACCGTGCTCGCGCCCGACTCAGCCACGGGTCCGGGCGATCTCGTAGTGGCCGAGGCCCTCGCGGCCCTCGACCGACCAGCGGAAGAAGGCGATCGTCGTCGCCAGGCCGTCGGCCTCGGCGGTGACCGCGCTGATCAGGGTGCCGGCGCCGCGCAGCGCCCGGCCGTCCTCCATGTCGAGCCACAGCTCGAGCGTCGCCCGCCGCTGCACCTCGTCCTCGCCGTATTCGGTCGAGAGCAGAGCCTCCTCGAAGACCACCGGCGCGCCGTCGGGGTCGCAGAGCACCGCGAAAAGCGGCTCCTCACCGTGGCCCTCGCCGTCCGCCGAGGCCGTCCCGCTCATCGTCAACAGCCCGCCGTCGGCGAAGACGATCCCGATCGAGCGCCGCATCACCTTGCCCGAGTCCCTGCTCATGGGGCGGCAGCCTATTCTGAGTGGCTCCCCGATGACGGTTTCCTCGACGATCACCATCCGTCCCGCCGATCCCGAGCGCGACGCCGCCACCTGTGCCGAGATCTACGCACCGAGTGTCGAATCGACGCCGATCTCCTTCGAGACCGT
This sequence comes from Solirubrobacterales bacterium, assembly GCA_025964255.1. Lineage (GTDB taxonomy): Bacteria > Actinomycetota > Thermoleophilia > Solirubrobacterales > 70-9 > VAYN01. The sequence goes on from JAOPZF010000138.1 coordinate 2,427, forward strand.
GCCGCCCGACGCCGCCGAGTTCGCCCGGCGGATCATGAAGTACTCCGCGACACACCAGTTCCTCGTCGCCGAAGAGGACGGGGAGGTGCTCGGCTACGCATATGCCTGCCGCTGGGCGGAGCGCCCCGCCTACGACTGGTCGGTCGAGACCTCGATCTACGTCGCCGCCGGGCAGCAGGGCAAGGGCGTCGGCCGCGCCCTCTACGCGGAGCTCTTCGAGCGGCTCCGGGCCCAGGGCTTCCGGATCGCGGTGGCGGGCATCACGCTCCCCAACCCGGCCAGCATCGGCCTGCACGAGAGCATGGGCTTCGAGCCGATCGGCGCCCTGCGCAACATCGGCTGGAAGGAAGACGGCTGGCGCGACGTCGGTTTCTGGCAGCTCTCGCTGCAGCCGCTCGGCGATGGAACGCCCGATCCGCCGGTCCCACCGGGGCCGACCGCCTGACCCGGGTACCATCTGGCAATGGCAGATAACGATCAGCAGGTCACCGAGCAGCCCGTCCCGGACGTCCTGGCCACCGAGCCGCAGGCCGCCGCGCCCGCGCCGAGCGCAGACGGCCCGGTCGCCCACCCCGAAGTCGTCTCCGAGGAGGATGTCTACGAGGCGCTCGAGGAGGTCATCGATCCCGAGCTCGGGCTCGACTTCGTCTCGCTCGGTCTCGTCTACGACGTCGCGATCGAGAAGGAGGACGTCTACGTCACCTTCACCCTGACCACCCCCGCCTGCCCGATCGGCCCCCAGGTCTCCGAACAGATGAAAGAGTTCGTCGGCGACCTTCCCGGCGTCTCCGCGGTCCACCCGAAGATGGTCTTCGATCCCACCTGGTCCCCGGAAATGATGACCGAGGACGCCAAGTTCGCCCTCGGCTTCTGAGCCGCGCCCGGGACTGACGCGCGATGGCGACGACGGGCCGGGGCGCACGGGCACCATCGAGCACGCGACGATGCGGATCGGCGGGCAAGAGGTGCGGATGATCGACAGCCCGGCCGAGCACGCCTTCGACTTCACGCCGATGATGTCGCTGTTCGTCGACCTGGACTCGGCCGAGGAGGTCGACGCCGTGTTCGCCGCCTTGAGCGAGGGAGGCGAGGTGCTGATGCCGCTCGGCGAGTACCCCTTCAGCCCGCGCTTTGCCTGGCTGAACGACCGCCTCGGCGTGTCTTGGCAGCTGAGCGCGAGGCTCGCGTGATCGAACCGATCTCCGACGCGCCGGCCGGCGTAACCGGCTTCCGGATCGTCGACGAGCTGACCGACGCCGATTACGCCGACGTGCTGGCTCCCGGGCTACGCGCGGCGGCCGCGGCGGGGAACGTGCGGCTGCTGCTGGCGGCGGCGAAGGGCTTTGACCTCGTCACGCTGAAATCGCGCTTCGAAGAGCTCCGCAGCGACCCTGAGCTCGACCTCGGCAACAGCAAGGAGTGGAGGCGCGTGGCGATCGTCGCTGACGCCAACTTCATCTTCCGCGCCGCCTTCCCCGCTTTCTCGAAGCTCGTCCCGGTCGAGACCAAGCTCTTCGGCATCGACGACGAGGCCGACGCGAAGGCCTGGGTCACCGGCTGAATCAGTCCTCGGTGGGCGGGAGGCGGCGGTCGGGCTCGTCGGGGACCTCTTCGGCGTCGACGTCATAGTCGTAGCTGCGTTTCGGGGTGCCGCCGGGACCGGCGCCGCCGCGGGGCCCGGAACCGAAGCCGCCCCATGACGCTCCGCCCGCGCCGGGGAAGCTGACGACGGCCACGCGTCCCACGGTCCAGCGCCGCAGGATGCGGCGGAAGACGGTGCGGGTCACCGGGATCAGCAGCAGGACGCCGAGGATGTCGGTGAGGAAGCCGGGGGCGATCAGGAGCGCGCCACCGAGGATGACGAGGAAGCCGTCGGCGACCTCCTTGCCCGGCATCCGCCGTTCGGCCAGCGCTTCGTTGAAGCGCCGCCAAGCCGCCCGCCCCTCGCGTTTCAGCAGCCAGGAGCCGACGATCGCGTCGAGCAGCAGCAGGAGCAGAGTCGGCCAGACGCCGATCAACTCACCCACCTGAATGATCACGAACAGCTCCGCGATCGGGACGACGATGAAGACGAGGACGAGAAGGAGACCCATCTACAGAGGGTAGCCGCGCCGACGCCTCGGCCGGCCTCCCGGCCCCGGGGAGTCGCTCCCTAGGCCGCCGCGGCGGACTCGCTCGCGGCCGCCTCGAGCTCCGCAAGCGCGTTGTTGATCCCCGCGCCGAGGAGTTCGATGTCCTCCATCGAGTCGTAGTCGGCGAGAAGGCCGAAGCCGATCTTGCCGTGGTAGCTCATGATCGCCACCGCGAGGCGGTGGTTCTCCGGCAGGAAGGCGACCGGGAAGACCTCTTCCAGTTCCCGTCCGAGGACGTAGAGGGGGACCTGGGGGCCGGGGACGTTGGTGACGAGGAGGTTGAAGAGGCGGGTGCTGAAGTTGAGGCGCGAGGCCTGGGCGAGGAGGGTCGGCGGCGCGAAGTCGTTGAAGCGGGAGATCATTTCGGCACCCAGGGCCTGTTTGGATTCCTTCAGCCCGGCCATCTCCTCGCTGATCACCTGGAGCCGCCGGACCGGGTCCTCGATGTAGACCGGGAGGGGGCCGCGCATCGCCGTCAGCTTGTTGCCGAGGTTGCCGTGCTCGTCCTCGGCGCGGATCGAGACCGGCACCAGCGCCCGCAGCTCGAGCCCCTCGGTGCGCACGCCGCGCGAGTGCAGCCAGTCGCGGATCGAGCCGGTGACGACGGCGAGGACGACGTCGTTGACGGTGCCGCCGAGGCTGTCCTTGATCCGCTTGAAGGTCGCCAGTTCCGAGCGCGCCCAGATGTAGCGGCGGTGCGGCCCGATCTCGTGGTTCAGCGGCACATCCGGCGCGGGGTCGGCGAACTGGCCGAAGACCTCGGTCAGCGCCTCGAGCCCCTCGACCGCCTTGCGCGCCGTCGCCTCGGGGTGGCGGACCGCCTCGACCGCCCGCCCGGCCAGCGCGATCGGCATCCCGATCGCGTCACCGATCCCGCGCCCGATCAGCTCCGCCGTCGACGGCGACTTCTGCGGCACCCAGCGCTCTTCGACCGGCGCGGGCGCGGGCACCGGCTCGAGGTCGAACAGCACCGTGCCGATGTCGACGCCGCTGATCCCATCGACCATCGCGTGGTGCGTCTTCGTCAGCAGGGCGAAGCGGTCGCGCTCTAGTCCTTGCACCAGCCACAGCTCCCAGAGCGGCTTGGAGCGATCGAGCTGCTGCGAGAAGACCCGCCCGCAGAGCCGTTTCAGCTGCGCCTCGCCGCCCGGCTCGGGCAGCGCGGTGTGACGGATGTGGTAGCTGAGGTTGAAGTTGACGTCGTCGGCCCAGAGCGGGCGCCCGGCCTCGAGCGGCGGCACGAGCAGTTTCTGGCGGAAGCGCGGCACGAGGTTCAAGCGCCCGCGGACGTGCTCGACCAGGTCGACGTACCGCGGCGGCGGTCCCTCGAAGATCAGGATCGCGCCGACGTGCATGTGGCTGGAGGCGCTCTCGTTCGAGAGGAACGAAGCGTCGACCCCCGTCAGGCGGTCCAGATGGCGTCCCTGCGTACTCATCCCGGGTCAGGCTATCGGTACCCTGGGGACATGCCAAGCACTGCGACTTCCGGCCCAAAAAAGGTCCTCTTGGCCGCTCCCCGCGGTTACTGCGCCGGTGTCGACCGCGCCGTGCAGACGGTCGAGCGCGCGCTGGAGCTTCACGGCGCCCCCGTCTACGTCCGCAAGGAGATCGTCCACAACAAACACGTGGTCGAGAAACTGGCCGCCGAAGGCGCGATCTTCGTCGACCAGGAGACCGAGGTGCCGGAGGGCGCGACCGTCGTCTTCTCCGCCCACGGGGTCGCCCCGGCGGTCCACGACAACGCCGCCGCGCGCAGCCTGCGGACGATCGACGCGACCTGCCCGCTGGTCACTAAGGTCCACGTCTCGGCGCGCCGCTTCGCCGCCGAGGGCTACACGATCGTGATGATCGGCCACGAGGGCCACGAGGAGGTCGAAGGGACGACCGGTGAGGCGCCCGAGTCGATCGTCCTGATCGAAACCGTCGCCGAGGTCGACGCGCTCGAGGTGCCCGATCCCGACAAGGTCGCCTTCATCACCCAGACGACGCTCTCGGTCGACGAGACCGCCGAGGTGATCGCCGCCCTGCGCGCCAAGTTCCCCTCGATCGTCTCCAGCAAGTCGGCAGACATCTGTTACGCGACGACCAACCGCCAGATCGCGGTGAAGCAGCTGGCGCGCGAGTGCGATCTGGTGCTGGTGATCGGCTCGACCAACTCCTCGAACTCCAACCGCCTGGTCGAGGTGGCGCGCGAACTCGGTTCCGCCTCGCACCTGATCGACAACCACACCCAGGTGCGCGACGAGTGGCTGGAGGGGGTCGAGACCGTCGGCATCACCTCCGGCGCGAGCGCCCCCGAGGACCTGGTCGAGGGCCTGGTCAGCTTCTTCCGCGACCGCGGCGCCGAGGACGTCGACGAGCTGCGGGCCGTCCACGAGGACGTCCGCTTCATGCTGCCGAAGGAAGTCCGCCCGGTCGCCCGGGCGGCGGGCGCCTAGGTCGAAGCCCGGGGACGCCGCTAGGCGCCCCGTTCCCCCTCGTCGCTGTGGCCCTGCTCGAGCGGGGCGTAGCGGTGGTGCAGCATCAGGTCGTTGCCGTCCGGGTCGGTGAAGAGGGCCATGTGGCAGACGCCGGTGTCGAGCGTCTCGCCCGCGAACTCGACACCCTTGGCCTCGAGCTCGGCGCGGGCCGCGGCGACGTCGTCGACGTGGAGCGCCGGATGGGCGTTCTTCTGCGGCGCGAACTCCATGCCGAGCCGGGCTGGTTCCCAGATCCCGAAGCACGTCTCGCCTACCCAGAACTCGAACCGGGCGTTGGGATCCGGGCGCAGGCCCAGCGTATCGACGTAGAAGGCTCGCGTCCGCTCGCTGTCGGTCGAGGGCACCCCGACGAAGTCCAGCTTGGTGATCATCTGCTTCTCCTCCCAGGCAGTGGTCGCTTTCCAACACACCTTAGAGTGGCCTGAGTGGCGAATTCGCTGAATCGGTTGGTGACGCCGCGCTTCCGAGCCGCGGCGCTGATGCCCGCAGCCGTCCTCACGGTCCACCAGGCGCGCTTCGTGCTCGCCTTCGGCGGCTCGAGCGGCGAGGAGCTGGAGAAAGAGGGGCACCAGTACCTGAGCGCACTGGCGGCGCCGATTGCGATGTCGGTGGCGATCGTCGTCGGGCTCTTCTTCGCTCGCCTGGCGAGCGCCTGGCGGGACGGGGCGGGGGAGGGTGACGCGCGCCACAGCGCGGCGAGCGACCCGAGCTCCTGGCGCGGCTTCCTGCACCTCACGCTTCTGATCGCCGCCTCGCTGCTCGCCCTGTACTCGTGCCAGGAGCTGTTCGAGGGGATGCTCTCGAACGGCCACCCGGAGGGCTTCAACGGAGTCTTCGGCGACGGAGGCTGGTGGGCGGTGCCGCTCTCGCTCGTCTGCGGTCTCGCGATCGCCGCCGCCCTGCGCGGTGCCCGAGCCGCGATCCGCTGGGTCGCCTCCCGCCGTCGTCGTCCCAGGATTTCGCACGAGCGCCCGGCGGCCGCCCCGCGTCCCCGTCGCCTCGCCTTGCCGCGGCTCGTGCCGTTGGCGGGCGCCGCGGCCGGTCGCGCGCCGCCTTTCGCGTTGTAACGCACCCGCTTACAACGCAACGCAAGGAGAACCGATGAGGAGCGCCAGATGGGCGCTGCCAGTCGTCGCGATCGCACTCGTGATCGCGTGCGCGCTGGCACCCGCCCATGCCCTCGCCCATGGGGGCAACCCGAATTTCCGCTCGGAAATCGACTCGGTGACGCCGCCGCTGCCCAGTGGCGTCTCGGTCGAAGTCCTCGACTACGACAGCTACTTCCAGCTGCTGGATCAGCACGGCCACGAAGTCGTCCTCTACGGCTACAACGACGAGCCCTACGCGCGGATCGAGAAGAGCGGCACCGTCCAGGTGAACGAGAACTCGCCCGCGACCTACCTCAACGACAGTCGCTTCGAGACTGACGTCGAAGTGCCGAAGGGCGTCGACCCGAAGGCGGCGCCGGAATGGAAGACGGTCGACGACTCGGGGACGTTCATCTGGCACGACCACCGGATGCACTGGATGATCGCCAACCAGCTGCCGACCCAGGTCAAGGACAAGAGCCAGAAAACCAAGATCTTCGACTACGAAGTCCCGATGGAAGTGGACGGCAAGCCGACCACCCTGAACGGGACGCTCTGGTGGGTCGGCAGCGCCGGGACCTCGAAGCTGCCCTTCGTTATCGCCGCGATCGTGATCGTCCTCGGCGGCGGCGCGCTGGTGTTCTGGCTGCGGCGGCGACGGGGCGGGGACGGCGATGACGAGTCGACTCCGAAAGAGGAGACGGCCGAGGCCTGGTGATGCGTCGACGGCCCCCCCGACGAGTTCGCACTTTCGGTCGCTACGCGGCCGTAACTGCGAACGCACTCGCGGCGCTGGTCGCGCTCGCGCTGCTTGCTCCCGCGGCGGCGTCGGCGCACGCGCGGCTGGAAGGGACCGACCCGCCGCAGGGGGCCGTCGTCAAGGCCGAGCCGAGCGCGGTCATCTTCGGATTCGACGAGCCGGTCGAGGGGAACTTCGGCGCGGTCCGCGTCTACGACGCCACCGGTGAACGGGTCGACGAGGGCGACGCCTTCCACCCAGGCGGCGAAGGACTGAAGCTCGGCGTCCACCTGAAGCCGGGCCTCCCTGACGGCAGCTACACCGCGACCTACCGGGTCGTCTCCGCCGACGGCCACATCGTCGCCGGCGGCTACGTCTTCTCGATCGGCAAGGCGGGGAAGGCGCCGACACAGACGGTCGGCGAACTGATCGGCGGCTCCGGCAACGGCAAGATGACCGAGGTCGCCTACGGCCTGGCGCGGGGGCTCGAGTACACGGCGATCGCGCTGGCGGTCGGCGGCGTCGCCTTCCTCTTCTTCTGCTGGCTGCCCGCGCTGGGCGCCGCCGGGGTGAAGGACGAGTCGCGCCGCGCCGCCGCGGCCGCCTTCGCCAGGCGCCTGCGCGTCGTCCTCTGGATCGGCGCCGGCATCGGCCTTCTCGCCACCGCCGCCCAGATCGTCCTCGAGGGCGCCGAGGCGGCCGGCGTCTCCGGCTTCTCCGCGATCACCAAGACGATCATCGAAGAGACCCTAGAAACCCGCTTCGGCACCGTCTGGGGATTGGCTTTTCTGGTTTGGATCGCCATCGCCTTCCTGATCCCCTTCGTGACGCGAGGCCGTGTCCCGGATCCCGCGACGGCACCGGAGTCCCACCCGATTCCCGCCGCGGCCCCGGAGACCGCCCCCGGCTCACCGGGCGGGCCCATGGACCCCCGAACGAACCTCCACGCTTTTCGTGAGAGAGGGGGTCCATGGGCCCGCCCTCTCGCCACCCCCCTCATGGCCATCCCCCTGGTCTACCTGTGCCTCTGCCCAGCCCTGAGCGGCCACGGCTCAAGCGAGTCCCCGGTCGCTCTCAATTTCCCCGTCAACGCCATCCACGTCGCCGCGATGGCGATCTGGCTCGGCGGCCTCGCGGCGCTCCTCCTGGTGCTCCCGGCGGCGACCCGCTCGGCCACCACGCCCGCCGAACGCGGCCGCCTCCTCGCCGGGCCGCTCGGCCGCTTCTCGGCGCTCGCCCTCGTGATGGTCGCGCTGATCATGGCCACCGGCCTGATCCAGGCCTACTTCTACGTCCGCCACCTCGGCGACCTGCTCTCGACGGGGTACGGCCGGGCGGTCCTCGCCAAGTTTCTGCTGCTGCTCGCGGTGATCGGCATCGCCGCCTACAACCGCCGCGCCGTGATCCCGCGCCTGCGCCGGGTCGCCGAGCTCGGCGGCTCGCCCGGCCTCCCCGGAGTCCTCCTGCGGCGCGCGCTGCGCGGCGAGGTCGCGCTGCTCGCCGTCGTGATCGGCGTCACCGCCGCCCTGGCGAGCTACGCGCCGCCGGTCTCCGCCCAGCCTGGCCCCTTCTCGACGACTACCGAAGTCGGCCCGACCACGCTCGAGATGGACGTCGACCCGGCCCGCGCCGGCGCCAACCAGATCCACATCTACTTCTTCGACGCGAAGACCGGCGCTCCATATAAACCGGGCAAGGAACTGACGGTCACCGCGACGCTCCCCGACAAGGAAATCGGGCCGCTGCCACTGACCGTCCAGAGCGCCGGCCCCGGCCACTACATCGTCCAGAGCGCGCTTCTGAACGCTCCCGGCGACTGGGAGCTCGGCCTCGCCCTCCGCGTCTCCGAATTCGATCAGTTCGAAACGAAAGTCGAGGTTCCTGTCAGATGATCCGAAAGCTGGTTCCGACGGCGCTGCTCGCGCTCGCCCTACTCGCCCCCGCGGTAGCTGGGGCCCACGTGACCCTGCAGCCGACCGAAGCGCCCGAAGGCGCGTACACGGTGCTCGACGTGCGGGTGCCGAACGAGAGCGACAGCGAAAACACGACGAAGGTCGCGGTCCAGTTTCCGGCAGGGTTCGGCGACGTCTTCTACCAGGCGGTCCCCGGCTGGAACGTCGAAGTCATCCACCAGAAGCTGAAGAAACCGATCCAGACCGACGACGGCCCCGTCACCGAAGGCGTCAAAGAGGTGATCTTCAGCGGCGGCAAGCTGGCGCCGGGACAGTTCCAGGACTTCCCCCTGTCGGTGCAGATCCCCGGCAAGGCCGGCGAAGAGCTGACGTTCAAGGCGGTCCAGACCTACGAAAAGGAAATCGTCCGCTGGATCGGGGCGCCGGAATCCGAACACCCGGCGCCGCAGGTGCTGGTCCTGCCGCCGAAGGAAGCGGGGGAACCGTCGACGATCAACAACAAGAGCCTGCCGCTGACCTCGTCGAATTCGAGCGACTCCGGCGGCTCGAGCGACAAGGGCCTGGCGATCGCGGCGATCGTCGTCGCGGTGATCGCGCTGCTGGTCGCTGGCGCTGCGGTCGTCGGGTCGCGCCGGAGGACGGTGTGAGTCCTGATGTCCTACGGCAATCCCGGGTCGAAGCTGACCGACCAGACGCTCATGCCCGCCTCGGGGTGGAGCGCGACGGTGTGCTTGCCGTGACGGTCGTGCGTCCCAAGTTCGTAGAGCCCCGAGCCGGGCACCTCGACCGTGCCGCGGTCCTCGCCGTCGACGGTGACGCCGAGCGTCCCGCGTCCCTCGATCGTCGCCCAGGCCCCGCCCGCCTCGTATTCGACGACCAGCTCGTCGGCCTCCTCGCCGGCGACCCAGGGGCGGTCCCAGCCGCCGCCGGGGAAGAGCTCGGTGCTCGGCGCGATCACCCGAGCGTTCGGAGCGTCCTCGGGGCGCAGCGGTGCCAGCGTCGCGGGCAGCGCCCGCAGCGCGTCGGCCTCCCGCAACTCCTCCTGGATCGCCATCTCGGTCCCCAGGTATTCGCCCTCGCCGAAGTGGAACCAGGTGAGCGCGCCGCCGAGGGTCCAGAGGAAGAGGCTCGGCCAGCCTTCGCAGCCGTAGGCGTCCCAGAGCTCGCGCTCGGCGTCGATCGCCACCGGGAACTCGACCCCGAGCCCCGCCAGCCCCGCCGCGACCGCCTCGCGGTCGGCGCCGAACGGGAAGCGCGGCGCCTGGACGCCGATCACCGAGAGGCCCGCCTCGCGGTAGCGCCGCGCCCACTCGCCGACGTAGGGGAGGGTGCGCACGCTGTTCAGCTGGGCGAAGTCGAAGAAGTGGACGAGTGCCGGGCCACCTGCGGTCAGCGCCGGCATCGAGTCCGGTTCGACCCCGATCCACTCCAGCGCGGGGGGCAGATCGGGTGCGGCGATGTTGTCGCGACCGGGGCGCACGGGCGGACGTTATATGGAGGTCCCGTCCGATGATCTTCGACCTCCCGGAAGCGCACGCGCTCGTCGCCAAGCAGGACCTGCCGATCCCCGCCTGGCTCTTCGCCTGGGCGGCCTCGATCGTCCTCATCGCCTCCTTCTTCGCCCTCGCCGCCGCCTGGCGCAAGCCGCAGTTCGAGGAGGAGAGCTGGCGCCCGAGCGCCGCCTGGCTGACCACCGTGCTGCGCTCCTGGCCGCTCCAGGTTCTCTGCGGCGGCCTCGGCGTCTTCCTTCTCGGCGTCGGCATCTACTCGGCCATCCACGGCACCGAAGCCCCCGATCGCAACTTCGCGATCACCTTCTTCTTCGTCACCGCCTGGATCGGCTTCCCGTTCGCCTCGGCGCTCCTCGGCAACGTCTTCCCGATCTTCAACCCGTGGCGGGCGATCGCCCGGGTCGCCGGCCGCGCCCACAGCTTGGTCGCCCGCCGCCGCATGCCGCACCTCGCCTATCCGGAGAAGCTAGGACGCTGGCCCGCCGCCGCCGGCCTGCTCGGCTTCGTCTGGCTCGAGGTCGTCTACGGCTCGAGCGGCGGCGTCGCCGTCGGCCTCGAACCGCACGCCGCGGGCGTCGCCGCCTGCGTCTACAGCGTCTACACGCTGACGATGATGGCCCTCTTCGGCACCGACGTCTGGTGCTCGCGCGGGGAGATCTTCTCGGTCTACTTCGGGATGTTCTCGCAACTGGCGCCGTTCGGGCTGAAGGACGGCCGCATCGGCCGCCGCCGCCCGCTTGCCGCCGCGACCCACTGGGCGACGACCGTGCCCGGCTCGACCGCGGTGGTGATCGCCTCGATCGCCTCGACCAGCTTCGACGGGGCCGAGGACGGCGCCTACAAACAGGGCCTCGCCCACGTCGGCAGCTGGATCGAAGGGCTCGGCGTCGGGCCGCTGGCGACGATCCGCATCACCGACTCGCTCTTCATGGCGGCGACGGTGCTCGCCGTCGCTGGCGTCTACCTACTCGGGGTCAAGGGGATGCGCTCGGTTCCCGGCGCGCCCGCCTTCCGCACGCTGACCCGCGGATTCGCCCACAGCCTGATCCCGATCGCCCTTGCCTACCTCGTCGCCCACTACTTCAGCCTCTTCGTCTACCAGGAGCAGGCCCAGTTCACCTACCTCTTCTCGGACCCACTGGGGACGTCGACGACCGACCTCTTCGGCACCGCCGAATACGGCATCGACTTCAACGCCCTGACCCCGAACATCATCTGGTACGTCCAGGTGGCAGCGCTCCTCGTCGGCCACGTCGTCGGCCTGACCCTCGCCCACGACCGCGCCCTCGTCTACTGGCCCGACTATCGCCGCGCCTCGCGCTCCCAGTACTGGATGCTCGCGGTGATGGTCGCCTTCACCTGCTTCGGCCTCTACCTGCTGTCGGTGGGAGGTGCCTGATGGCCCTGCCGCTCGCCCACATCGGCCACTGGCTCTGGGTCTTCTACGTGATCCCGATCCTGATCGTGATCGCCGGGATCATCCGCTCGACCCGCGCCGAGAAGAAGCGCGAACGGGAAGAGGCGGAAGGGAAGAAGCCGCGCTAGAGGATCTCGCTGAGGCGGGACTCGAGCGCGGCGGAGACCTCGTCGCGGACGGGGCCCTCGGCGAGGCGTTCGACCAGGGACTCGAGGAAGCCTTCGATCACCAGGGTTTTCGCCCCGGCTTCGTCGAGGCCGCGGGAGGTGAGGTAGAAGAGCTGCTCCTTGTCGACCTGGGCGATCGCCGCGGCGTGGGTGCAGCGGACGTCGTCGGCGAGGATCTCGAGGCCGGGGATCGCGTCGGCGTGCGCGTCGGGGGAGAGCAGCAGGTTGCGGCTCTCCTGGAAGGCGTCGGTCTGCTGGGCGCCGGGATCGACTTTGATCATCCCGCGCCAGACCGCCGTCGAGCCCTTCGCGAGGACGCCGCGGAAGGCGAGGTCGGAGTTGGTGTTCGGCGCCGCGTGCTCCTGCGTCGTGTCGTAGTCGAGGTGCTGGCCAGGGCCGCCGGCGTAGCCGCCGGTCACCCGCGCCTCGGAGCCCGGGCCCGCCAATTTGGTGTCCATCCGCACCTTGCCGTTGCCCGAGCCGAAGCCGAGCGCCGCCCAGTCGAGCCGCCCGTCGCGCTCCACCTGAGCGCGCTGGCTGGCGAAGATCCAGGTCTTCTCGGAGAGGTCCTGGGTGTTGACGTAGCGAAGGGTGGCCGCCTGTCCGACGGAGAGCTCGACGACCGAGTTGAGCAGCGCGTCGACCTCGTCGTCGGGCGAGGACCAGTGCTCCCAGACCTCGGCCTCGGCGCCCTCCTCGAGCACGATCAGCGTGCGCCAGCTGATCGCGGTGCCGCTCTCGGACACCGGGACCTCGATCCGCACCGGCTCCTCCAGCTTGACCCCGCGCGGCACGTGCACGAGCACGCCGTCGCGCCAGGCCGCCTCGTTGCGGGCGACGAACGGATCCTCGGCCGAGACCAGGGACCCCAGCGCCGCCTCGACCAGCTCGGCGTGCGACTCGACCGCCTCGACCAGCGAGACGACCGTCGCGCCCGCGCCGCCGCTGACCTCGACCGCCGCGTCGGCGGCGGTGTAGGAGTCGAGGTCGAGCTTCGACAGGTCGGTGAAGTCCCAGCCCTTCGTCTTGTGGTCGGGGAGGGGGAGGGTCTCGGTCAGCTCGACGCCGCGGCGGCGCCGAGCCTCGAGCCAGGCCGGTTCGGTGGCGAGCTCAGCCAATGGAACCCTCCATCTGCAGCTCGATCAGCCGGTTGAGCTCGACCGCGTACTCCATCGGCAGCTCCTTGGTGACCGGCTCGATGAACCCGTTGACGATCATCTTCGAGGCCTCGGCCTCGTCGAGCCCGCGACTCTGCAGGTAGAAGAGCTGCTCGTCGCCGATTTTCGACACCGTGGCCTCGTGGCCGACGTCGGCGTCGCTCTCGTCGATGCGGATCGTCGGGTAGGTGTCCGAGCGCGAGTCCTCGTCGAGGAGCAGCGCGTCGCAGACGACCTTTGAGCGGCTTTCCTTCGCCCCGTCGGCGATTTCCATCAGGCCGCGGTAGGTCGCCCTGCCGCCGTCCTTGGAGATCGACTTGGAGAAGATCGAGGACGAGGTGCGCGGGGCCGCGTGGATGATCTTGCCGCCAGCGTCCTGGTGCTGACCCTTGCCGGCGAAGGCGATCGAGAGGATCTCGCCGTGAGCTTCCGGGCCCATCAGGTAGATCGCCGGGTACTTCATCGTCAGCTTCGAGCCGAGGTTGCAGTCGACCCACTCCATCGTCGCCTTTTCGTACGCGATGGCGCGCTTGGTGACGAGGTTGAAGACGTTCTGCGACCAGTTCTGGACCGTCGTGTAACGGACCCGGGCGCTCGGGTGGGCGATGATCTCGACCACCGCGGAGTGCAGCGAGTCGCTCGAGTACACCGGCGCGGTGCAGCCCTCGATGTAGTGGACGTCGGCGCCCTCCTCGGCGATGATCAGCGTCCGCTCGAACTGGCCCATGTTCTCGGTGTTGATCCGGAAGTAGGCCTGCAGCGGCATCTCGACCTTGACCCCGGCAGGGACGTAGACGAACGAGCCGCCCGACCAGACCGCCGAGTTCAGCGCCGCCAGTTTGTTGTCGTTCGGCGGGATCACCGTCGCGAAGTACTTGCGCAGCAGGTCCTCGTGCTCGCGCAGCGCGGTGTCCATGTCGGTGAAGATCACGCCCTGGGCCTCAAGCTTCTCGTTCACCTGGTGGTAGACGACCTCGGACTCGTACTGGGCGCCGACGCCGGAGAGGAATTTGCGCTCCGCCTCCGGGATTCCGAGCCGGTCGAAGGTGTATTTGATGTCCTCCGGCACTTCGCTCCAGTCGCGCGAGTTCTGCTCCGACGCGCGGACGAAGTAATGGATGTCATCGAAGTCGATCTGGTCGAGGTCCCCGCCCCACTGCGGGGTCGGGCGATTTTCGAAGTTTTCGAGCGCCTTCAGGCGGAAGTCGCGCATCCACTGCGGCTCCTTCTTGAAGTCGGAGATCGTTTCGACGATCTCGCGGCTCAGCCCCTTCGGCGCTTTGTACGCGTAGCCGCTCTCGGGATCGTTGAAGCCGAATTTCTCCTTGTAGTCGGAGTTGATTCCGGCGAGCGACTCTTTCTCGGCAATTACCTCAGGCGACGTAGCCATGTTCTATGCGACCTCCAGGGTGACGGTGTCGTCCGCGACGGAAGTCGCGAACGTCTGCACCGGCTTGAAAGCGGGGAGCGTCTTCGGCCTGCCGGTGGTCAGGTCGAAGAGGGAGCCGTGGCGGGGGCACTCGACGGTGCAGGCGGCGGGGTTGAACTCGCCCTCGGCGAGTGGCCCGTCGTCGTGCGAGCAGCGGTCCTCGATCGCGTAGATCGTGCCGTCGCAATTGAAGACGCCGATCTTCATCCCATCGTGCTCGACAAGGCGCCTCGCACCGGGCGGAAGCTCGGCGACGGGACAGACTGAGATCGTCGTTGCTGCGGTGTCGGTCAAGAGGGTGATTCCTTCCCGGGAGCGGCTCCAGCACCCGGTATTGAGACGAGGTGGGACGTAAACCTACTAACGGGGTCGGATTTTACAGGTCGGTCCTCGCGGCCCTCGCCTTAGGGAACCCTCATCGCTCGATTTCACCATCTGGCGATGAATTTTCGGTGCCGCCGTGGTCTTATGGCACATAGACCCTTCGAGAGGAGCGAGAGATGAGTGAGCGGACGAGCTACGAGCCAGGCACCCCGTCCTGGGTCGAACTGAGCGGCACCCCCGACGTCGACGCGGCCGAGGCCTTCTACCGGGAGCTGCTCGGCTGGGAGATCCCCGAGCAGCCCAACTCCGCAGAACTGGGCGGCTACCGGCGCGCCCAGCTGGGCGGTCGTGACGTCGCCGGGGTGAGCCCGAAGATGCAGGACGACCAACCCACCGTCTGGGCGACCTACGTCTCGGTCGAGGACGCCGAGGCGACCCTGGCCAAGGTCCGCGACGCCGGCGGCACGGTGATCGTCGACGCGATGGACGTGATGGGCATGGGCACGATGGCGGTCTTCGCCGACCCCACCGGCGCCGTCTGCGGCATCTGGCAGCCCGGCACCTTCGTCGGCGCCGAGTTGGTCAACGAGGACGGCGCCTTCGGCTGGAACGAACTCGGCACCCGCGACGTGCCCGCCGCCCGCGAGTTCTACGGCGCCGTCTTCGGCTGGACCGTCGAAGAGCAGGAGATGCCGGGGATGGGCACCTATTACGTCTGGAAGGACGGCGAGGCGGTCCGCGGCGGCATGATCGACATGACCGGGATGGCCCCCGACGAGGCGCCGCCACACTGGCTCGTCTACTTCACCGTCGCGGACGCCGACGCGGCGGCGGAGACGACGAAAGCCGCCGGCGGCCAGCTGCTGAACGGCCCGATCGACATCTCGGTCGGCCGCCTCGCGATGCTGGCCGATCCGCAGGGAGCCTTCTTCGCGGTGATGGCCCCAAGCGACGAGACCCGCGAAAACGCGCCGTAGCCCGGCGCCGCAGTCGGAGGGGCGGGGGCGGTCGGCGACCTAGAAGGTCGCCGCTTCGGCGGGGCTGCCCGTCTCGCCCTCGTCCTCCCATTCGGCCGGTTGGCCGAGCGCGGCGGACTTGACGATCTTGAGGCCGAGCATCGCGCACTT
>JAOPZF010000023.1 GCA_025964255.1 Solirubrobacterales bacterium
GCCAAGGCCGACGTCCTCTTCCCGCTCGAGACCCACGCCGAGAAAGACGGCACCGTCACCCACCCCGACGGCCGCCTACAACGAGTCCGCCCCGCCGCCGGCCGCCCCGGCGACATTCGTCCCGGCTGGCAAACCCTCGCCAACCTGTCCCTGGCCCTCGGCCACGACACCGGCGTCACCAGCCAGCCGACGGCCTTCGCCGCCCTGACGAACGCGATCCCCTTCTACGCCTCCATCACCGACAGCGATATCGGAGGTCGCGGCATCCGCTGGCAAGAGACCGAAAGCGCCACGAACCTGCCCGGCTTCGACGGCCAGCCGGAGCAGCATCCGGCCGAGAGCATGGATCGCCCCGGCTTGAAGGACGACGCCGATCCGAGCGGCGGCGAGATCCACGCGCCCGGTGCCGACGCCACGAGCCCAGCCCCGGGCGCCGGCGTCACCTCGCCGGACACTCAGCGCGAAAGCGCGTCCGGCGAGGTGATGCCGGCGCCCGGGACCCCCGCCACCCTCGCGCTCGGCACCTACCGCGACATCTGGTCCGGCCCCATCACCGAGCTGAACCCGCCCCTGAAATTCCTCAAGCCGTCCCAGCACCTGGAGCTCTCCCCGGAGGACGCCGCCCGCCTCTCGCTCGCCAGCGGCGACAAGGTCCGCGTCACCCAGGGAGACCGTAGCCTCGAGGCCACTGCCCTGATCAAGGAACGGACCCCCGAGGGCGTCTGCTTCCTCGCCGAGGCCATCTCCGGCGCCAACGCCAACAGCCTGCTGAACGGCCACCAGGTGCGGGTCCAGATCGAGAAGCTCGCCGAGGTCACCGCGTGACCCACCTGCTGCCCCTCGGCGACACGCAGTTCGTCGAAGCGACCTGGATCATGATCGCCAAGTCGATCGTCATCTTCGCCGTGATCTTCGGCATCCTGCCGATCCTCACCGTGGTCGAGCGCAAACTGATTGGCCGCTTCCAGCATCGCTACGGGCCCAACCGGGTCGGCCCCTTCGGCCTCATGCAGCCGCTCGCCGACGTCGGCAAGCTGATCTCCAAGGAGTCGTTCCGGCCGGAAAACGCCGTCTCGACGCTGTTCATATTGGGACCGTTGCTACCGGTCTTCTCCGGTGTCCTCGCCCTCGCGATCCTTCCCTGGGGCGACGTCAAGGACGGCGTCGGCTTCTACGGAATCGACGTCCCGATCGGCGTCCTCTACTTCTTCGCCGTCGGCTCGATCGCCTTCTACGGACTCCTTCTCGGCGGCTTCGCCTCGGGTTCGAAATACAGCCTCCTCGGCGCGATGCGCTCGGCGGCGCAGCTGATCTCCTACGAGGTCTCGATGGGCCTGGCCCTGCTTGGCGTGATCATGATGAGCGGCTCGCTCAGCCTCGTCGACATCGTCCGCGCGCAGGGCGGCATCTGGTACATCATCCCCCAGTTCGTCGGCTTCCTGATCTTCATGCTGGCCGGCTTCGCCGAGACCAACCGCACGCCGTTCGACATGCCCGAGGCCGACGCCGAGCTCGTCCAGGGCTTCATGACCGAGTACGGCGGCATGCGCTTCGGCTCCTTCCTCCTCGTCGAATACATGGAGATCCTCGTCGTCTCCGGGATCGCCGCGGCGATGTTCCTCGGCGGCTGGATGGGTCCCGGCCCGGGCTGGCTCGACCCGATCTGGATGCTGCTGAAGATGTTCGCGCTGGTCTTCGTCTTCATCTGGGTGCGGGCGACCTTGCCGCGCCTTCGCTATGACCAACTGATGACTCTGGGGTGGAAAATCTTGCTGCCGTTGGCGACCTTGAACGTTCTCGTCACCGCGATCCTGGTGGTGGTGACCTGATGCCCGACGAGGTCGACGTGAAGGGCTACTCCTACCTTGACTCGATCGACGTGGTCGAGGTCCAGCGCGGCCCCGAGCCGGGTGGCGTCGGCGGTGCCTACCGCGCCTTCGGCGAGACCCTGCGGGGGCTGAAGACGACGATGTCGCGGCTGATCGAGGGGCCGCTGACGATCGAGTATCCGGAGGAGAAGACGCCGGTCTACCCGCGCTTCCGCGGCCGCCACAAACTTCACAAGTTCGAGGACACCGGCCTGGAGAAGTGCGTCGGTTGCTCGCTCTGCGCCGCCGCCTGCCCGGCCGACTGCATCCGCGTCGTCGCCGCGGAGAACATCCCCGGCGACCGCGTCTCCGCGGGCGAGCGCTACGCGGCGGTCTACGAGATCAACCTCAGCCGCTGCATCTTCTGCGGCTACTGCGAGATCGCCTGTCCCTTCGACGCGATCACGATGGGCCACGACTACGAGATGGCCGACTACGACCGGACGAACCTGATCTTCACCAAGGAGATGCTGCTCGCCGAGTCGATCGAGCGGACCCCGCTGAAAAGCGAGGGCGAAGAGACGATGGGCGCCCTCTGATGGAAGGCGTGATCTTCTTCATCGCCGCGATCGGCGCCGTGGTCGGTGCGATCGGCGTCGTCGCCGCCCGCAACCCCTTCTACAGCGTGCTGGCGCTGATCGCCCACCTCTTCTCGCTGGCGGTGCTCTTCCTGCTGCTCACCTCGGCCTTCGTCGCGGCGGCGCAGGTCGTCGTCTACGCGGGCGCGGTGATGGTCCTCTACGTCTTCGTCGTCGCCTACGTCGGCGACGCCGCCGAGGCCAAGTGGGACCCCGTCCCGGGCCAGCGATTGTTCGCCGGCCTCCTGGCCTTCTTCCTCTTCGTCGAGATCTCCGCCGCGATCCTCTCCTCCGGCCTCAAGGCCCTTTCGACCCACGGTCCCGACGTCCCCGCCGGCTTCGGCGACCCCGCCGCCATCGGCAACCTCCTCCTCGAAAGATTCCTCGTCCCCTTCGAGGCCTCATCCCTTCTTCTCCTCATCGCCGCCGTCGGAGCCATCGTCCTGGCCAACCGGAAACCGCGCGACGACCGACAGGCCGGTGACGGGGTGGTGTCCTCCGGACACTCAGCGCCGAAGGCGCGTCCGGAGGGCGCCACCCCGGCGCCGGTCACGCCGAGCCATCCCCTGGGAGCCCCGAAATGAACATCTCCTGGTACATCGTCCTCAGCGCCCTCTTGTTCACCATCGGCGCCATCGGCATCCTCGTCCGCCGCTCACCGATGGTCATCCTGCTCTGCCTCGAGTTGATGCTGAACGCCGGCAACCTCGCGCTCGTCGCCTTCAGCCGCGAGGTCGGCAACGCGCAGGGCCAGGTCTTCGCCCTCGTCGTGATGGTCGTCGCCGCCTGCGAGGTGGTCGTCGGCCTCGGCCTGATCGTCGCGATCTTCCGCCGCAAGCTGCCGCTCGACGTCGACGAGCTGCGGGAGCTGCGCGGATGAGCGCCACCGCCTGGGGCTGGCTGGTCCTGCTCTTCCCGCTGGCCGGCTCGATCCTGATCGCGCTGAGCTACCGCCGCACCTCGTGGCGGACCGCCGGGATCATCGGCACCGCCGCGATCGGCCTCGCCTTCGTCTGCGGGATCTTCGCCCTTGTCAATCTGCTCGGTGAGGACCCGAGCACCCGCCACCACGCCTCTTCACTGTGGGAATACGCGAGCGTCGCCTCGCTCCACATCGAACTCGGCATCTACGACGACCCGCTCTCGGTCTTCATGGTGTTGGTGGTGACCGGGGTCTCGACCCTGATCCACCTCTATTCGTTCGGCTACATGCAGTCCGACGAGGGGTACCACCGCTTCTTCAGCTACCTGAACTTCTTCGTCTTCTCGATGTTGCTCCTGGTGCTGGCGGGGAACTTCGTCCTGCTGATCGTCGGCTGGGCCTTCGTCGGCTTCGCCTCCTACGCGCTGATCAGCTTCTGGTACCGGCGCACCACCGCGACCCGCGCAGGGATGAAGGCCTTCGTGATCAACGTCGTCGGCGACATCGGGCTCACCCTCGCCGCCTTCCTGATCTTCCAGCAGCTGCACACCTTCAAATACACGGAAGTCTTCGCCAAGGCGCCGGAAGCGTTCCACACCAACTCGTGGACGGTGACCGCGATCTGCCTGCTGCTCCTGGTCGGCGCCTTCGCCAAGTCGGCGCAGTTGCCGTTCCACACCTGGCTGCCGGACGCGATGGAGGGGCCGACGCCGGTCTCCTCGCTGATCCACGCAGCGACGATGGTGACCGCCGGCGTCTACCTGATCGCCCGCACCCACGTGCTCTTCGTCCTCGCCCCGACCGCCGCCGACATCTCCGCCTTCATCGGCCTCGCGACGCTCCTCGTCGCCGCCTCGATCGCGCTGGTGATGACCGACCTGAAGCGGGCGATCGCCTACTCGACGATGAGCCAGATCGGCTACATGATCGTCGGCGTCTCGATCGGTGCCTACAGCGCCGGGATGTTCCACCTGATGACCCACGCCTTCTTCAAGGCGCTGCTCTTCATGGCGGCCGGCTCGATCATCAGCGCGATGGCCAACGAGCAGAACATCGACAAGATGAGCGGCTTCGGCAAGGCGATGAGGTTCACCTCGGTGACGATGCTCTGCGGGGGGCTGGCCCTGGCCGCCTTCCCGTTCACCTCAGGGTTCTTCTCCAAGGACGAGATCCTCGCCTACGCCTCGGCACGCGGCGGGATGTACCTGATCTTCACCATCCTCGGTTACTTCGGCGCGCTGCTGACCGCGATCTACACCTTCCGGCTGATCTTCCGCGTGCTGGGCGCGGCGCCCTGCGCCGAGGCCCAGCACCTGATCGACACCGGCCACGTCGTCCACGCGCACGAGCCGACCAATCCGAAAACGGGTGAGGTCGAGGACACCGACGTCGGCTTCCCTGGCGCCGACCACCACATCGCCGAGCAGTCGCCGCCGATGAAGCTCGCGATGGGGATCCTCGCCTTCCTCGCCCTGTTCGCCGGCTTCATCCAGGTGCCGGGCGTCGACAAGGCGGTGACCAACTTCCTCAACCCGGTGTTCGCCGACTCGCCGCTGGCGTCGATCGAGCCCTCGACCACGGCGAGCTGGGTCGGCCTGCTGATCGGTGGGCTGATCAGCGTCGCCGGGATCGGCATCGCCTATTACCTCTACGTCGCCAGTCCGGAGACGCCACGCCGACTACAGGAGCGCTTCTCCGCGGTGCACACCTTCCTTTACAACAAGTGGTACTTCGACGAGGCGATCGACATTCTCATCGTCCGCCCGGCGCTGGCGATCGGGAGGTTCGCCAACAACGTCTTCGAGCGCTTCGTCATCGACAACGGGATCACCGGCGGCGGCGAGGAGGTGGTCGGCAAGGCCGGCCAGGTCGTCCGCGGCTTCCAGAACGGGATCGTCCGCACCTACGGCCTCTTCCTGATCGCCGGCGCCGTCGGCCTCGCCCTCTACTTCCTCATCCAA
Source organism: Solirubrobacterales bacterium (assembly GCA_025964255.1). Lineage (GTDB taxonomy): Bacteria > Actinomycetota > Thermoleophilia > Solirubrobacterales > 70-9 > VAYN01. Next base: position 5,330 of record JAOPZF010000023.1, read on the forward strand.
CAGTCATGATCAACGCGCTCCTCTGGGTACCTCTGGCGTTCGGCGTCGTCGGCCTCTTCCTGCCGAAGCGGCTGGTCGGCTGGTTCGCGACCGCGGGCGCGGTGGTGACGCTGGTGATCGCCGTGATCATGGCCTTCGGCTTCGACAACGGCCAGGGCGGGCTGCAGGACACGGTCCACACGATGTGGATCTCCGGGCTAGGGGTCGAATACAGCCTCGGGATCGACGGCCTGAACCTCTTCCTCGTGCTGCTGACCGCGGTGCTCTGGATCGCCGGCATCGCCCTCGCGGCCTTCCGCGATACCGAGCGGCCGCGGACGTTCTTCTTCCTGATGCTGGCGGCGGAGACGGCGACGCTGGGCTCGTTCCTCTCCCAGGACCTGCTGCTCTTCGTCCTCTTCTTCGACCTGATGCTGGTGCCGTTCTACTTCCTCTTCGGCTCCTGGGGCGTCGACCGGACCGCCGAAGGCGGCCCGACGGCGGCGCAGGCGACGCTGAAGATGATGATCTACACGCTGATCGGCTCGCTGCTGATGCTGGTCGGCGCGATCGCCACGGCGATCGTCTCGGCCCACGGCGGCCACCTCACCTTCTCGATCGAAGCCATCGAACACCAGGGACTGCCGCTCGGCTCGCAGCGCTGGATCTTCTGGTTCTTCGCCGCCGCCTTCCTGGTGAAGATGCCCGCCTTCCTCGTCCATGGCTGGATGCCGGACGCCTACCGGGCGGCGCCGCTGCCGGTGCTGGTGGTCTTCTCCGGGGTCCTGGCGAAGGTCGGCGCCTACGGGTTCCTGCGCGTGGTGGTGCCGCTCTTCCCGCAGGCGACGGCGCAGTTCCAGACGGTGATCCTGCTGGTCGCGCTCGCCTCGATCCTCTACGGCTCGGTGATGGCCTTCACCCAGACCAACGTGCGGCTGATCGCCGGGTACTCCTCGGTCGCGCAGCTCGGCTTCATCACCGCGGGGATCTTCGCCCTGCGCGCCGATGGGGCCGACGGGGCGATCCTGCAGATGGTCAACCACGGCCTCGTCGTCGCGCCGCTCTTCGTCATCATCGCGATCCTGTTCGAGCGGACCGGCACCGAGGACCTGCGGTCGATGGGCGGCATGGCGTTGCGGGCGCCGGTGCTCGCCGCGCTCTTCCTGATCGTCGCCCTGGCCACCCTGGCGATGCCGGGATCGGCCAACTTCATCGGCGAGTTCTACATCCTCAACGGGCTCTTCGATTCGAAGATCGTCTTCGCAATCATCGCCATCTCCGGGGTGGCTATGTCGGCCTACTACGCGCTGCGCCTCTACATCGGGACGATGCACAACCGCAAGCCCGACGGGGTCGCGTCACGTGAGATCAGCCTCCGCGACGGGGTGATCCTGGCGCCGCTGGTGCTCTGCATCCTCGGCCTCGCGCTCTACCCGCAGCTGATCCTTCACCGCGCCGACCCGAGCGTGCAGAAGTCGGTCGCCGCGGTGACCGGCAATCAAACGGCCGAAGAAGAAGCCGTCGCCAGTACGGACGGAGAAACCGTGGTCACGATTCGAGGGGTGAGCAAGTAATGGCCGGCGAAGGTTTCGTAGCTCCGCACGTCGATTACGCCGGCCTGGCGCCGGTGATCGCGCTGACCGTCGGGCTCGTCGTGATCCTGATGAGCGGCGTCTTCGGGCCGACCAAGCGGTGGGCGCCCGGCCTCGCCGTCCTCACCCTGGCGGCGACCGCTGGCCTGCTGCTCTGGCACTGGGACGACAACATCAGCCTGGTATCGGGGGCGCTGCGGGTCGACGACCTGGCGATCTCGATCTCGCTGATCGCGATCCTGAGCGCATTCACGACGATCTTGCTGTCGGTGCGCGAGCGAGCCGCCGACGAAGCCGGCCACGGCGAGTACTACGCGCTGCTGATCGGCTCGGTGCTGGGCATGGTCCTGCTCGCCGAGGCCGAGAACCTGGTCACCTTCTTCGTCGCCCTTGAGACGCTCTCGATCCCGCTCTACATCCTCTGCGCGACCAACCTGCGGCGCGAGGGCTCACTCGAGTCGGGGCTGAAGTACCTGATCGTCGGCTCGCTCGGCTCGGCGACTCTGCTCTACGGGATGGCCTTCATCTACGGATCGACCGGGTCGACCGGCTTCGCCGGGATCGCCCACGGGATCGAAGCCAACGGCATGCTCCACGACCCGCTGCTCCTGATCGGGATCGCGATGGCGGCGGTCGGGCTCGCCTTCAAGACCTCGATCGCCCCGTTCCACCAGTGGACGCCGGACGTCTACCAGGGGGCGCCGACCCCGATCACCAGCTTCATGGCGGTGGCGACCAAGGCGGCCGCGTTCGCCGTCTTCGTCCGCTTCTTCGTCGTCGCCCTCGGCCCGGAGACCGCCGACTGGCAGATGGGACTCGCGATCCTGGCGGCGATCTCGATCGTCGTCGGCAACGTCGGCGCCCTCGGCCAGAGCTCGCTGAAGCGGATGCTCGGTTACTCGGGCGTGGCGCAGGCCGGCTACATGCTCGGCGGCCTCGTGGTGGCGAGCGAAAAGGGCATCTCCTCGCTGATCTTCTACCTGGCGATCTACCTCTTCATGAACCTGGCGGCCTTCGCTGTGATCGTCGCCCGCGAGCGCGAAACCCCCTGGGGCGATGACATCCGCGGTGTCCGCGGGCTCGGGGCCGAGCGCCCGGCGCTGGCCTGGCCGCTGACGATCTCGATGCTTGCCCTCGCGGGCCTGCCGGCGACGGCGGGCTTCATCGGCAAGCTCTACCTGATCGAGGCGCTGGTCGAAGGCAACTACCTCTGGCTGGCGATCTTCATCGTCGGCGGCACGATGATCTCGCTGGGCTATTACCTGCGGGTGATCGCGGCGATGTGGATGACCGGCGACGAAACCGCGACGGCCCCGGGGGCGAAACCGGCGATCGCCGGCGCCTCCCCCGAAGCCGACCCCGTGGACCCGCGGGCGGGCACCCGCTGGTACCTCGTCGGCCCGGCGATCCTCGCCGCCGCCGTCACCGTCTTCTTCGGCGTCATCCCGCAGCCGCTGGTCGAGTTCGCCACCCACGCCGGCGCTTCGCTCTTCTAGCCGTTGGCCGCCCGGGTCGGTATATCTGGGGTCCTTCTGACGCTCCCCTGACCCCTCCCCCGAAGAGGCCCTGGTGCTCCAGCACGCCGGTATCGAGGTGTCCCCCGCCGATCTCGACCGCACCGTCGAGTTCTTCGCCATCCTCGGCTTCATCAAGGTCCCCGACCCCACCGACGGCGCCTTCACCTGGCTCGAATGCGCCGGCACCCAGATCCACCTCCTCCACGAGCCGAACCCCACCGTCCCACCCCGCGCCCACGTCGCCGTCGTCGTCCCCCAATTCGACGCCGCCCTCGCCCGCCTCCAAGAGCACGGCTTCGAGGTCGAACGCCGCCGCGAATACTGGAACGAGCCCCGCGCCCTCGCCATCGCCCCCGGCGGCCACCGCGTCGAGCTGATGGCCGCCCCACCCCCTCGCACGCCCTGACCCCACCCGGCAGACGCGGGCCGTCAGGCGCTCGCTTCGTTCCCATCCCGGTTCGGGAACAAATGACGAGTCACGATCGCGACGACTCCAACGACCTGAACCACCGTCGCCGCGAGCCAGACCTCGATCACCCCCGACGACAGTTCCCAGTTCCAGCCGGCCCAGGCAAGGGCGACGAACACAACATCCGCTACGAACAACTGCGCCCCGAGCACCCGGATGATCCAGTCGGCGTAGCTCTGCCGAAGCCCATGCTCCTGGTCGGCGAACATCTGCCGCAATGCGAGACCCTGCGCTCGCTCGCGCTCCGGGAGATGCTGAAGCTCCTCCGGGATCGCACCCGACCGAAGATTCTCTTCAACGAGTGGACCATTCGAACCACTCATCAGGCGGCTTTCAGATCAAGGGTTCGCAGCCCGAGGTCGCGAAGTCGATTTTGGATAGCTTCGCGTGAGACCACGAGCCACACCGCCATTTCCAGGTCATCCATGTCTAGTTCTGCCAACGTCTTGACGACTTCCTCGGGCATCAGGAGACAGGCTGCGAACTCCTTCGCGTAGACCTCGTCTCGCGTCTCTTCAGTTGCCGGGACCCGATCCCGCAGGTCGACACGGCGGTAGCTATTGGTGTACGCGGATCGCAGGACGTAGTGGCCCAACTCGTAGGCGCACGTCATGCGACGCCGAATCAAACCGTCTCGACGATCCATGGCTATTTCCGGATCTCTTCCGGGCCTCATCAGCAGCCCACCGTAGGCCGCCTCCTTGAAATTTCCTTCGAAGACCTGGACCCCGAGTCGGTTAGCGATCCCTTGGGGCTCGACGGCGACACCGAGATTTCCGGTGATACGGAGCAGCCGCTCTGCGTCCCTCTTCGCTTCGCTCTTCGGGTCGTCTCCCATCTCGACCACTTCTACAGCAGGCCCTGCCCCAGGACACACTTTCGTTTCATCTCGTTGGGTCGCACGGGCCGTGGTCGCTGCGGCGCTCATCGGAGTTCCTCCAGCCGAATGCCATTGAGGTACTCGCCTGGAGTGTCGGCGCAGGCGTAGTAGCCGCGGGGTCGAGTGAAGAGCAGGCCGAGGCAGGTGCCCATGACGCGCTGGCCGTAGGCGTTCGGGTGGAGGGATTCGCGGGTCGAGCCTTGGCCGAAGGAGAGGCGGCGGAACCACTCTGCGGTGAGAGGGGACGGGCCTGGCGCGCCGACTCGCTGGGCGCGGCGATCGCAGAGTTGGTGGCCGTCGAAAGCGTCGGCCAGGTCGAGGTACTCGGCGCCGGTCGTGGTCGCCGCTTCACGGAGCATCCCGCCCAGGTCGACCGTCGCACGGTCCGCGGCCCAATCGGCGTCGGCGTCCCAAACTGGGCAGCCGCCTTCGGTCAGTCGACTCCAGCCGTCCTCCGGGTAGCGGAACCACTGCCCCTCGGGGAACGGCGATGCGTAGCCCATCGCGACCAGGCGGTAGTCGGAGCGCTCGTATCCCGCCGCCCGCATCGTCCGCCTCACACCGTGCAGCGCCGCGGTGACGGCTCGCGTCGCCCCGGGCAAGGCGTTCCGGATCCGCGCCTCGGCGTCGCGGTGGCAGGTGCTCGCTTCGTCCTCCGGACTGCGCGCCCAATCGAGCGCGCAGTCGACGACCAGTTCACCGAAGCCGACGTCGTTCGCCCCGACCGTCACCACCACCATCCGCACGTCATCGCGCCTGGCCACCGCGGCGAGCTGATCGGCCTGAGGCGGCTCGCCGAAGTGCTCGGTGCCACCTTCGGTGCCGGGCCAGAGGTCGCGGGCCTTCGCACCGGAACAGGCGAGGTTCACCTTCTCTTCGACCGCGATCGGGGCGCTCTCGATCGGCGCCACGTCGGAGCGGTGGCAAGCGTTCGCCTCGCTCGCGCCATAAACCCGCGCCGGGTCGTATTCGCATCCGAGCACCCCGCAACCGAAGGCGGCGCGATCGGTCCCCGAACGCGTCCCGAAGGGTTCCGAACCGTTCCCTGCCCAGCGGCCGCCCTCGCCGGAGATGAAGCTGTCCCCCATCGAGACGATCGCCGTCGGGCGCGCCGCGGCGGGCGTGGCGGCGAGGAGAAGGAGGAGAAAACCGAGGGCGGTGATCCGCATGGCCAGCACCCAAGCGGGCGCACCCCGACCGGGTCAAGCTTTGCGTGCGAATTGGCACCGACAGGTGGTGAATTGGCACACCAGACACAGTCTCGTAACGTGGGGTTGCGAGCGTCCGACGGACGTGTTTCCATGGCCAACCCATGCGCTACCCGGCCGAACATTTCAGCGACGAGGAGCGGGCGCTTCTGGCGCCTCACTTCACCAACCTCGACCGGCCGGTGTTCGGGCTCGTCAATCTCCCCGAGACCGTGAAGGGGGCGCTTTTTGCCCGCTATTCGCGCTATTCCGGGTCGGTCCGCCGCCTCTACCTCGACGAGTTCGCGGCCGACATGCCCGCTTCCGGCCGCCCCTTCGACGCCGAGGAGGGCGCCCGCGCGGCGGATCTCTACGAGCGCATCTTCGTCGGCTACGGCGACGACTCGATCGCGCAGGTCGGCGGCGCCCACGTCGCCTGCGAGTGGGTCTCGAACATCCTCACCAAGGTGCTGCAGCGTGGCCGCCTCGCCGCCTACCTAGAGCAGTCCACCCGCTACATCCCCTACGACAAGGCGCTCCCCGAGGGCGGCTACCGCTTCTACCGCGAAGACGGGCTCGGGCCGGAGTTCGTCGACGCGATGAACGAGATCTTCGTCATCTACTCGCGCTCGCTCGGCAAGGTCGAGGAATGGGCGGCGGGGCGCTGGCCGCGGGGCGACGGCGAGCCCGAGGCGGCGTGGCGGCGCTCGATCCGCGCGAAGGCGCTCGACCTCCTGCGCGGCCTCCTCCCCGCCGCGACGCTCAGCCACGTCGGCATCTACGCCTCCGGCCAGGCCTACGAGCAGCTGATTCTGCGGCTGATGGCCTCGCCGCTCCCCGAGGCGCGCGACTTCGGCGCGATGATCCTGCGCGAGTTGCAGCAGGTGATGCCGAGCTTCGTCTCCCGGGTCGAGCGACCCGACCGCGGCGGCGAGTGGATCAACTACCTGGAGGCGCGCTGCGCGGGCACCGAGCGCTGGGTCGAGCGTCTCGGCCTCGGCCGCCGCGAGGAAGCCGATCCAGCGCCCGCTGTCGACTTGCTCCACGTCGAGGGCTCGGAAGTCGACCTGCTCGCCGCGGCGCTGTTCGAGGCCGCCGGGGTCCCCGAGCCGGAGGTCCGCGCCGCCGTCGAGGCGCTCGGCGATGACGAGCGCGGCCAGATCCTCGCCGCCATCGTCGGCGATCGCGACAACCGCCGGCACCGTCCCGGGCGCGGCTTCGAGGCACTCCGCTACCGCTTCGAGATCGTCTCCGACTACGGCGCCTTCCGCGACCTCCAGCGCCACCGGATGCTGACCGTGCAGTGGCAGCGGCTCGGCCCCGACCTCGGCGCCGGCATCCCCGAGGAGGTTCGCGAAGCGGGCGTCGGCGGCGAATTCGAACGGGCGCTGGAGATCTCCCAGGGTGAGTACGAGCGGCTGGCCGCGGCCGGGCTCGACGAGCTCGCGCCGTACGCGCTCAGCCTCGCCTTCCGCATCCGCTACGTCCTCGACCTCAACGCCCGCGAGGCGATGCACCTTGTCGAGCTGCGGTCCGGCCGCGAGGGCCACCCCACCTACCGGGCGGTCGCGCAGGCGATGCATGAAGAGATCGCCGCCGTCCACCCCGGCGTCGCCGCAACGATGAAGTTCGTCGACACCGAGACCGAGCCGCGGCTCGAGCGGATGATGAGCGAGCTGCGCACGCACCGCAAGCGCGCCGCGCTCGAAGCCGAGTAGATCCGGGCGGCTGCCGCCCCCGTCCGAGGTGCGTCCTGGGCGTCTCGTGGCGGCCCGGGCAGGCTGTGACCGCCACGAGGACGCCCGGGACGTGAGGGAGTCTCAGGGAAGGTCAAGGTGTTCGCCGTGATCTCCGCTCTTCCGTCACGGGTCCACAACAGGCAGGAGCGCGTTCGGTGGGTTCAGCCCCCTATGGGAGGGTCAAAACACCGATCGCGACTTCGGGTGATGAAGCTCTGTGACGTTCCATGACTCTTCGTCACGGGACACGCGTAGTTCGTGGAGAAACGCGAACTCTCCCTCGGCGCTCGACACGAAGCTTCAACACTCCCCACACTCCCGGCCGTGTCGGCCACGGCCACGGCCTGCCCGGGCCGTGGCCGAGACGGCCGCGTCCCTTCAGCTTCGGGCGCCAGCTACATCCCCGCCAAGCGCCCGCTTATTCGCGGCGCTTCCGCTTGCGCTTCTGGGGGCCGTTGCCGCCGGAGCCCGGGGACGAGCCGTCGCCGTCGGGATCAGGCGCTTCATCGGGCTCGGGGGCCTCGAGTAGACCGGGCTCCGAGGTGCCGTCGCCCTCGTCGTCGCCGAAACCATCTCCATCCGGATCCGGCCCCGAGTCCTTCGGTTCGATTTCCTTCGCGATCCGATCACCCGCCGTCGGCCAGAGGACCGCTTCCCCCGCCGCCCACGCGGGTGGTCTTCCGCCGGGCAATTTGTTCACCAGTAAGAGGGCGAAGTAGATGAAGAAGATCAGGCAGAACTGCACCAGGAGCAGCAGCGCGGCGACGCCGAGCGCCATCCCCAGCGAGCCCCAGAAGCGGCTCAGGAGCCCGACCCTCATCCCCCACAGGCAGCAGTAGACCAGCGCGACCGCGAGCCCGATCCGCCCCGCCAGCCCGAACCCGGTCGCAGCATCGCGGAGCGAGGCTTCGCTCAGCGCGTTTTCGGCCGCGCTTTCTTGCTGTTCGGTCGTTTCGCAGTCTTTGAGCGGGCTCGCGCCTTTGTCGTACTTTTCGGCGAACTCCTTGCCGCTCTTTTCACGTTCTTCGTCACGGCATTCTTCGGTGCCTTTTTCGGCGCTCAGCGTCGACTTCGCTTCACCCTTGGTGTAGGTGTCGGCCGCTTCGTTGGTGGCGATCCCGTTCAGCACCCCGCTGATCGCGAAGAAGAGCGGCGCGACGACGATCACCCCGACCAGCTGGCTTTTCATTTTCCCGCCCGAGCGGGAAAGCGCCGCGCGGAAGAGGAAGTAGAGCGGCGCGATCAGGAGCAGGAAGCCGATCGCCTCGAGAACCGAGGAGATCGTCACCGAAGACGCGTGTTCCTTCGCCGCTTCGAGCAGTTCGAATTCCTGCGACCCGTTGACGCCGGCGATCACGATCGCCGAGACGATCAGGATGATCACGGCGACGAAGGTCAGGAGGCCGGCGGGCAGACTGAAGCGCGACTCCCAGGCCAGGACATCCTGCTTGCGGCGGTTCAACTCTGGATGCCCTCTCGCACGGGTCCGTACGCTACAGCTCATGGATGAATTGACGACTTCCGCACGCCGAGTTCCGCTAGAGGCGGGCGCGGGCCCCGACAACCCGCCCTGCCCCGCCTGCGGCGAGCCGCTCTTCGGATGGCTCGCCGAGCAGGAGCGATTGGGCGCGCCGGTGAGCCGCTGTGAGGCCTGCGGCCTCGGCATCGTCGGCGGCTCGCGCGGGTCCGAGGAGGCGCTCGCCGCGCTCGACCGGTTGGGGAACCAGGACCATGCACGGATCGTCGACCGGCAGAGCTTCGCCTGCTCGGTTGGCGGGGCGGGCTGGGCCGGGCTCGAGCCGGGCGCGCACTACCTCTTCACGGTCGAGGCGGTCCGCCGCCTCGTCGCGCAGCGCGACCAGGTCGTGCGCCGGCGCCGCTGGGCCGCCGGACCGAGCCTGGCGCTGACCTGGCAGACGCTCCTCAATTCGGTCACCTTCGGCCACAACGTCGCGCTGGCGGCGTTCGGCAAAGGCGAGGCGGCGCCCGCCGACGAGTCCTGGCAGCGCCGCATCGACGCCCTCGCCAGCATCGTCCTGGCGATCCCGGCGGCGATCATCACGCTGCCGATCGAGCTGTCCGCAGCGCTCTTCCGCCGCGGTGCGGTCGTCGACCTGCGCTTCGAACTGCTCTAGGGCGACCTCAGGGCGAAGCGGCTAGCTGAGGCCTTCGCGGGCCTCGCGCACCAGCGTCACGGCCTCCGGGAAGAGGACGCGGATGGCGTCGCGGACCTGCATCGCCTGCTGGTCCGCGGTGCCCGTCAGGTCGAGCCGCCCGATCGAGGCGACGGTCATCTCGACCGCCAGCTTGATCGCGTTGTCGGCCCAGGCGACGCGCTGCGAAGACTGCATCTGCTCCGAGAGCTCCTCCATCCGCTGGCGGAACTCGTCGGGATCGCCGAAGAGGTTGAAAGGGCTTTCCTCCATGGACCAAATCTAAGCAGAACTGGCACACCGGCGGCGCACATTTGGCACCTTCTGCGCACCACCCGCGCGCATTTCCCTCCTAGCGTCGCGGCATGGACGCGGAGCGGGGACAAGCGACGGTGGAGAGCGCGGCGCTGGCGGCGCTGATCGCGATGCTTCTCCTCGCGGTGATCGCCTTGATCGCGAGCGGCGGTGAAGTGAAGGCGGGGCGCGAACTGGCCGGCGTGATCGGCCGGCGGATCGCCTGCGCGCCCCATCTCCCCGACGCCTGCCACCACGAGGCGGTCGTCCCCGCCTACGGCTGGCCGCTCGCCCGGCTCGGCCGAGCGCTCGCCCCCGCCCCCGAGCCGCTCCCCGCCGCCGACGGCCTGCCACTCGTCCCGGTCGACTTCCGCCGCTGCCTCAGCGAGAGCTGCGCCGTCGCCGCGGGCCCACACCTCACCGCCTCCAACCGCCGCACCACTGTCTTCACCCAGGTGCTCGACCACCGCCGCTCCGACGGCACCATCGAGCTCATCTACTGGGAGTACCGGCCGACGCTCGGCTGGCGCGCCGTCCGTCGCACCGCGACCGCCGCCGACATCGCCGCCGCGGCCGACACCGAAGTGCTCGCCTCCCAGGACCCCAAACTGGTCCCCCTCGAGACCCTCCCCGGCCACGACCACTACGACTTCCCCGCTGCCGAAACCCCGCCGTGGCAGTGGCACGTCGAAGCCCGCTACCCCGGCTGGTCCGACTAGCGCCATGCCTGTGGAGCTTTAGTGGCGCATAGAGCAACTAAAGCTCCACGGCCGACTTCAGTCGCGCGCCTACGCGGAGCTCGGGGTCGCGGCGCCCTCGCAGCCCGCCGCGCCCGCGCCGCCGTCTCCGCCGTCGCCTCCCTCGCCCTCGCCGCCGTTCTCGCCGTCCTGATCTTCCTGGGCCTGGCGCATCAGGCCGCGCCAGTCGGTGGTTCGGAAGACGAGGAGGATCGCGGCGAAGCCGAGGAAGACCGACCAGGCGGCCATCGCGATCTGGGTGCCGACCGAGAAGGAGAGGACGGCCGCTCGCGAGGGGCCGGTCAGGGTCGCGACCAGGAGTGCCTGTTGGGCGCCCGCGCCGCCCGGGGTGAAGGGGATGATGTTGGCGATCGCCTGCACGCTCATCACCAGCATCACGTTGCCGATCGAGCCCTTCAGGCCGAACGCCTCGAGGAAGAACCAGAAGGCGGCAAAGCGGAGGATCCAACCGACCCCCTGCCAGGCGAAGACCTGCTTGAGGTAATCGCCCGGCCGGGTGAGGATCACCAGCCCCTGTTTGACCCGCTGCCAGAAGCGCCGCACCCGTTTCGCCAGCCAGAGGACGAGGACGACGATCGCGAGGATCAGGACGCCGACCGTGATCGCCAGCGTCTTCGGGTGGTTGGCCCAGAAGGAGACCTCGAAGGCCGGCAGGTGGGGCAGCTCGGGCAGCGGCGGCAACAGTCCCTGGGTGATCGCGTAGAGGAGGACGAGGATCCCGACCGAGGTGTCGAAGACGGTCTGCACGAGGAACGACGAGGTGACCGCCGGGTATGACGAGTCGGGGATCTGGCGCTTGACCAGGAAGACCTTGGTGACGTCTCCCGCGTGCGCCGGGATGATCGCGTTGATCCCCGCCCCTGCCAGGTAGGCCGCGGCCAGATGGGTGAAGCCGATCCGCTTGTCCGGGTACGCAGCCCGCAGCACGTTGCGCCACGCCCAGGCCCGGCAGAGCTGCATTCCGAGCAGGCAGAGCAGCGCCAATCCGAACTGCGACCAATGGACTTCGGAGAGGTGCCGGAAGAATTCCGTCGCCGCGTTGAAGAACTGTTCGAGGCTCGACGAGAGGTCGCCAAGGGGCATCTGGGCGAGGTAGTCGGGCATCGCAGCTAGAATGCCACGCTCGTGCCGGACACCGACACGCACACCTTGCCCCCGCTGCTGCCGAAAGACCCCTCAGACGAGGCGATGTGCGCTCGCGCCCGCGAGCGTTACGCCGCCGATCGCAAAAGCGCCCGACGCCGCCGTCGCAAACCGCACGCGGCGATGCCGAACTTCATCATCATCGGCGGGCTCAAGTGCGGCACGACGAGCATCCACCACTACCTCGGCCTCCATCCGGAAATCCAGATGTCGAAGCCGAAGGAGCTCAACTTCTTCGTCACCGAGCTGAACTGGGACCTCGGCCTCGACTGGTACGCCAGCCGCTTCGACGACCGCTTCAAGGTGCGCGGCGAGTCCTCCCCGCACTACACGAACCTGCCTCGTTACGAGGGCGTCGCCGAGCGGATCCGCACCCACTGCCCCGACGCGAAACTGCTCTACATGGTCCGCGATCCGATCAAGCGGATCCTCAGCCACTGGATGCACGCGACCGGCGCCGGCTACGAGACACGCGACATGGTCGAGGTCCTCTCCGACCCGAACACGCAGTACGTCAACCGCTCGCGCTACTGGATGCAGCTGCAGCCGTACCTGGAGCTCTTTGACCGCGAGAACATCGAGGTCATCACCCAGGAGGAGCTGCAGGCGGACCGCGACGGGACGATGCGCAAGGCCTTCGCCTACGCCGGCGTCGACGAGAACTTCACCTCCGAGCAGTTCGACCGCGAGTGGGAGAAGTCGGCGGCCAAGTCGGGCGACAAATACCAGCTGATGGAGAAGCTGATCAAGCTCCCCGGCTTCCGCTCCTTCGACCGCAATTTCGACCGCCTGCCGGAGCGGATGCGCTGGGTGGTCGAGAAAGTCGTCCACGATCCGGAGAAACCGGCGGCCCCGAAGCCGGTCCTCCCCGACGACCTGCTCGAGACGCTGAAGAGCCGCTTCACCGAGGAAGTTCCCGAGCTGCAGAAGTTCGCCGGCCGCGAGTTCGCCGGCTGGAACGACTACAGCTAAGCCGCAGCCCCCGCCGCGCCCGCCCCGCGCTCTAGGGTCTGACCGGTGCGGCGTCTCGTCCCCGATCCCGGCCCGACCTCGATCGACGAGCAGCTCGGCGCCTACCGGCCCTGGGACGACCCGCCCGACGACCGTCCCCACCTGGCCCTGAACTTCGCCACCACGCTCGACGGCCGGGCAGCAATCGACGGCCGCTCCGGCGCGATCGGCTCCGACACCGACACCGCGATGCTGGTCGGGCTGCGGCTGCGCTTCGACGCGGTGATGATCGGCGCCGGGACGATGCGCGCCGAGCGCTACGGGCGGATCGTCTCCGACCCAGCCAAGCGCGCTGGCCGCGAGGCGCTCGGGCTGCCGGGCGACCCGCTGATGGTGATCATCGGCGGCCTCGACCTGCCCTGGGACGCGCCGCTCTTCACCGACGGCGGCGGCGAGGTCGTCCTCTTCACCGGCGCCGAGGGCGACCCGCCCGAGACCGCGACCCCGGTCGAGGTCGTCCGCGAACCGGGCGGCCGCGTCGACATCGCCAAGGCGCTCCACCGCCTGCGCGCCGAGCGCAACGTGCGCGCCGTCCTCTGCGAGGGCGGCCCCGCACTCCACGCCGAGCTGCAGGCGGGGCGGCTCGCCGACGAGCTCTTCCTCACGATCGCGCCGAAACTGGTCGGCGCCGGGCGCTCGATCCTCGAAGGCGCCCTCCCCGAGGTCGCCGAGCTCGAGCTGACCTGGTTGCTACAAGAAGAGTCCGAGCTCTTCGCCCGCTACCGGCGCTGATCATCTAGCGTTCGGCGCAACGCCCGAGCGAGGGGAACGGGCACGAGCAGAGAGGGAGAGATGGACTTCGAACCGACCCGCGAGGTAGCCAAGCTGCGCGAGCGCGTCCTCGACTTCATGGACGCCGAGATCTACCCCGCCGAGCGCGAGTTGGGCGACGCGCTGGACGAGGAGGTCGGCCCCGGCGTCCCCTACCCAGTCAACCTCACCGCGGTGCGCGACAAGGCCCGCGGCGACGGCCTCTGGAACCTCTTCATGCCCGACGAGCGCTTCGGTCCCGGCCTGAAGAACTGGGAATACGGACTTCTCTGCGAGGAGATGGGCCGCAGCCCGATCGCCGCGCCGATGGCCTTCAACTGCTCCGCCCCGGACACCGGCAACATGGAGATCCTCGCCGAGCACGGCAGCGCCGAGCAGCGTGAGCGCTGGCTCGAGCCACTGCTCGAGGGCCGGATCCGCTCCTGCTTCTCGATGACCGAGCCCGAGGTGTCGGGCTCCGACCCGACCCTGCTCCAGGGCCGCGCCGTCCTCGACGGCGACGAGTGGGTGATCGACGCGCACAAGTGGTACACGAGCGGCGCGGTCGGGGCGGACCTGGCGATCGCGATGGTCGTCACCGACCCCGAGGCGCCCGCCCACGCGCGCGCCTCGATGATCTGCGTGCCGACCGACAACCCCGGCTACGAGCTGGTCCGCGCGATCCCGGTGATGGGACACGACAAGGGCCCGGGCCACTGCGAGATCCGCTACACCGAGTGCCGGGTGCCGAAGGCGAACCTGCTCGGCGAGCGCGGCGCCGGCTTCGCGATCGCCCAGGACCGCCTCGGGCCGGGCCGCATCCACCACTGCATGCGCGCGATCGGGACCGCCGAGCGGGCCCACGAGATGATGTGCCGCCGCGCCAACGAACGCCACGCCTTCGGCGGGCCGCTGGCCGACAAGCAGTTCGTCCAAGAGTCGATCGCCGTCTCGCGGATGGAAATCGACCAGGCCCGGCTGCTCACCCTCTACGCCGCGTGGAAGATGGACACCGAGGGCAAGCGCGCCGCCCGCCAGTCGATCTCGGCGATCAAGATCGTCGCCGCGAACATGGTGATGAACGTCCTCGACCGGGCGATCCAGATCCACGGCAGCCTCGGCATGACCGACGACACCGTCCTCGCCCCGATGTGGCGCTTCAGCCGCATGCTGCGCCTCGCCGACGGCCCCGACGAGGTCCACAAGATGGTCCTCGCCCGCCGCGAGCTGAACCGCTGGTCGAAGCGCGCCGAGGCCGAAGCGAGCGGGGCGCCGCTGGAGCCGCGGCACCCCACCCGCATGGTCTAGATGGACGAGGCGAAACCAATCGGTCGAAGCGCGTCGATGACGCGGAACGCAGCGAGCCAGCGGCCCCGCCTATTCCGCCAAAGTTAGGCGACGGTTTCGCATCGCTCGCGGGCAGCTGGCGATGCCAGGTGAGAATGGGCGACGACTTCGACGAGTTGCCTCGAAGGGGCCGATGTCGACCTCCTGCCGATCACCGCCCGCCATGCCGATCGGGTCGGGACCCTGCCACTGCACCACCAGGACCCGTTCGACCGCCTTCTCGTCGCTCAGGCGGACGTAGTCAGGCGTTGTTCGAACCGTCGGTCGAAGCGCGCCGAGGCCGAAGCGAGCGGCGAGCCGCTCTAGCCGCGGCACGCCACCCGCATGGTGTGAGACCAGGACCGGTTTTGCGACCTGGTTTCACCGTTACCTGAAGTTCGTCCAGGGACTCAGAAAGTACTTGGTAGGTGGTCTATTCCATGAGAGTGTGGCGATGGTCTCGTCCCCTAGCTCCAAAGGAAGATCCCTATGAAACGCCTCCGCGGAAAGCTCACCTACGCAAACGTCATATCCACCGTATGCCTGTTCCTACTGCTGGGCGGGGGTGCAGCCTTCGCTGCCACGCAACTGCCGAAGAACAGTGTCGGCTCGAAGCAGATCAAGAAGGAAGCCGTCACCCCGGCAAAACTCAGCTCGGCAGCGAAAGCCACGCTGACCGGCCCGAAAGGAGCGACTGGCGCAAAAGGAGCGACCGGCGCGAAAGGAGCGACCGGCGCCACGGGCGCGAAGGGTGACAAGGGAGACAAAGGTGAAAAGGGTGAGCAGGGCCTGAAAGGTGAAGCCGGTAACGCGAACGTCGTCACCTACAACCTCGGACCCCATAACTTCAACACCGAAGGATCGTTCACGGTCACGCTCCCGGGCACGACGAGCATTCAGGAATGGAAAGAAGGCGCCTACCAGGTGCAGATGGCGATAAACCCCTCCCTCTCCTACCCTGTCCCCGGGTTCGCCTCGGGCGGATCTACCAACTACCGGGTCTTCCTCCGGGAAGGGGGTCCCACCGCGACGGAACTGATCATCGGGAGCGTCACCGGGACCGGCGAGGCCTACGACAACATCAGCATTACCCGCGTCAAAGCGTCATCGGTCGTCGGATAGACCCACTGCGCGCGGCAGTCTGCGGGCCGCCGCGCGCACCTTCATCGGGTGCGCTGCACTTCTCGACCTATCCCCGCGACTCGATCTCTGCGGCCGTCTCGGCGAGGCGCTCGACCAGGCGGGCGAACTGTTCGGCGCCGGCGTCGACCTCGAATTTGCCGAAGCCGCCGCCGACGTAGCGGGCGTAGACGCCCTCGAGGATGATCGCCAGCTTCCAGTAGCCGAGGGCGACGAAGAAGTCGAGTTCGGAGAGGTCGCGGCCGGAGGCCTCGGCGTAGCGAGCGGTGAGCTCGTCGCGGGTCGGGAAGCCGGGCAGGAGGTTGGCGGGCATGCCGATGGCGAGGCTGTCATCGCCGCGCTCGGGCCAGTACGCGATCAGGGTGCCGACGTCGGCGAGCGGGTCGCCGAGGGTGCAGAGCTCCCAGTCGACCACCGCCGCGACCTCGCCAGACTCGGTGAGGATCATGTTGTCGAGGCGGTAGTCGCCGTGGACGATCGAAATGCCCTCCTGGGCCGGGATCCGGGCCGAGAGGCGCTCGTGCACGCGATCGATCGCCGCCAGCTCGCGCGTCTTCGATTTCTCCCACTGCCCGTACCAGCGGCGTAGCTGACGGGCGACGTAGTCCTCCTTGCGACCGAGGTCGCCGAGCCCGACCGCGTCGGGGTCGACCGCGTGGATCGCCGCCAGGGTGTCGGCGACGCGGATGCCGATCTCGCCCCGGTCGCCCTCGTCGGGGAACGCCGCCTCGGCCTCGCTCGTGCCGCGCAGCACCGGCCCGCGGACGAAGTCCATCACGTAGAAGGGCGCGCCGTTCACCGACTCGTCCTCGCAGAGCCCGACCACCGGCGCGACCGGGACCGGGGTCGTCCCCAGGGCCGAGACGACGCGGTGCTCGCGGACCATGTCGTGGGCAGAGGAGAGCCGCTTGCCGAGCGGCGGCCGGCGCAGCGCCCACTCGCTCCCGGCCCCGTCGGTGACCCGGTAGGTGAGGTTCGAATGGCCGCCCGCGATCCGCTCGTAGGTCAGCGGCGGCACCGCCGCGGGCACGTTGGCGGCGAACCAGGCGGCCATCCCGGCGGCGTCGATCCCGTCGACCGGCGCGCTTGCAGCGTCGCCGTCCATGGCAGATCCCTCCTCGTGGGCTGTAGCCTCGTCTCCCATAGCCGCGCAAGCATATTCACGTGGGGGTCGACGAGGCCTCAGTCCATCGCTTGCCAATCGCCTCCGGATCGGCTTCGCGATCGTCTTCGCCGTGATCACGGCGATGACCGTCTTCGGCGTCGCGCACATCATCCAGCAGCGCCAGGACTACGAGAACGGGATCGAACGCTCCTACCGCACCGAGATGGTGGCGCGGGTGAAGCTCGCCGAAGGGGCCGCGCCGAAAGCCTCGCGCCACGCGGTCCTGCGCCAGGAAGCGCACCGCGAAGAACTCCGCCACTCGATCTCCCACGGCACCCGCAACACCGTGATCCTGGTCGCCGCGGGGCTGCTCGCCGGGCTGCTCGGCGCGCTCCTCCTCTTCGCCGGGCTGATCGCGACGATGCGCCGGCCGCTCGAGGCTCTGGTCAGCGCGGCCGGCCGCCTCGCCGCGGGCGATCGCTCGACCCGGGTCGAGGTCGGCGGCCCGGCCGAGACCGCGGCACTCGGCACCGCCTTCAACGAGATGGCCGCGGAACTCGAGCTCGAGGCATCCGAACGAGACCGCCTCGACCGGATGAAAGACGAGTTCGTGCTGACCGCCTCGCACGAGCTGCGAAGCCCGCTGACCTCGGTCCAGGGCTTCGCCGAGCTGCTGATGATGGACCGCGACTCGCTCAGCCCGCGGCAGGTGGAGACGGTCCAGATCATCCTCGACAACTGCCGCCACCTGGTGCGACTGCTGAACGACCTGCTCGACCTCGCCCGCTCCGACGCCGGCCGCCTCACGATCCACCCGCGCCCGACCCAGCTGACGCCGCTGATCGAGGACGTCGTCCGCACGATGCGCGCCCAGACCGACGCCGATCGGCAGACTCTGGTCGAGCGGATCGATCCTCATCTACCACTGGTAGAAGTGGAGCCGGACCGAATTCGTCAAATTCTGGTCAATTTGGTTACCAATGCCCATGAGTATTCGCCGGACGAAGCGACTATCCAGGTAATCGCTCGGGTAGCCGATTCCGTAGTGCAGATAGACGTGATCGACAACGGCCCAGGAATCCCAGCCGCCCAGGCGGACCACATCTTCGAGCGCTTCGTTCGTGGCGACGCCGGCTTGACCCAGCGCGTCGGCGGAACCGGGCTCGGCCTGGCGATCTCGAAATCGCTGGTCGACCTGCACGGCGGCACGATCGAGGTCGACTCGGTCGTCGGCCGCGGCTCCACCTTCACCGTGCGCCTGCCGCTCGGTGCGCCCGGCTCAGTCGAATCGACGGCGAGCTCCGGCCCGCGCGCCCTGGCGGAAGGCCAACGATGACCACAGTCCTGATCGCCGACGATTCCGAGACGATCCTCCTGCTCATGCGGACGCGCCTCGAGCTGGCGGGCTATGAGGTCGAGACCGCGGCCGACGGCCAAGAGGTCACCGAGCGGGTCGACCCCGACGCCACCGACGGCCCCGACATCCTCCTGCTCGACGCGATGATGCCACGCAAATCGGGCATCGACGCCCTCCGCGAGCTGCGCGCCGCCGGCCTCGAAACCCCGGCCCTGATCGTCAGCGCCCACCAGGACCCGAGCGACGCCAGCACTCCCCAGGACCTCGCAATCAGCGGCTACCTGACCAAGCCGATCGACTTCGACCTGCTGCTGGAGACCGTCGCCGAACTGACCGCCAAGACCGGCTAGCTCGAGGCCGCCTGAAGCTGGCGCCCGAAGCTGAAAGAGACGGCCGGGAATGCGGGAGAGGTCACAGAGACGCCAGGAACGTCACGACCCCACAACGCCTCCCCGACGACTGGTCACTTAGGCCCCCCAATAGGGGTGACAAGTGACCAGCCATGCCTCGGCCTGATGTGGACCTGTGACGTTCTCGGCGAAACCCTCAGGTCCCGGGCGTCTCGTGGCTGCCACAGCCTGCCCGGGCCGCCACGAGACGCCCGGGACGCAACTCGGACGGCCGGAGGCGGCCGCCCAGCGAAGAGCTAGCTCTTCGCGACCTCGAGGCGGATCTCTTTGCCTTTCAGCTTGGTGCCGTCGAGGAATTCGACCGTGCGCTCGGCCTGGTCGGGGTCGACCTCGACGAAGGAGAAGCGGTGGAGGACGCGGACGTCGTGGACGGCCTCGTCGGGGAGGACGGCGCCCTCGCGGAGGGCCCAGCGGAGGTCTTCCTCGTCGATGCCGGAGCGCTCGCCGCGGTTGACGAAGAGCTTGGTGGTCGCCGGTTTCTCGCCGTCGCCGTCGCTGTCGTTATCGGCATCGGCGCTCGGCTCGGCGGTGCCGTTGGTCGCGGCGACCGCCTCGGCCTCGCGCTCGGGCACGTCCTCCGTCTCGGCGTCGTCCTTGACAGCGTCGTCCTTGACGGCCTCGGGCTCGGGAGTCTCCTCGCGCTCGCGGCGCGGGCGACGCTCGCGGCGGCGCGGCGCCGGGGCGTGCTCGAGCCGCTCCTCGGGACTCTCCCACTCGCCGATTTTGGTGTTGACGTCGCGCTCGATGCGGCCGATCTCGTCGCGCTCGGCCGGCGTCACGAAGGTGATCGCGCGGCCGGTGCGCCCGACCCGGCCGGTGCGACCGATCCGGTGCACGTAGCTCTCCGAGGAGTTCGGGACGTCGAAGTTGATCACGTGCGTGACGTGCTCGACGTCAAGCCCGCGGGCGGCGATGTCGGTCGCCACCAGCAGCTTCACGCGGTGGTCCTTGAAGGCGATCATCACGCCGTCGCGGGAGCCCTGGCTCATGTCGCCGTGCAGCGCTTTGACGTCGAGGCCCTTGTCCTTCAGCGCCCGCTCCAGCCGCGTCGCGCCGATCTTGGTGCGACAGAAGATGATCGCCTGCTCGGGTTCTTCGATCTTCAGCAGCTCGATCAGGCGCGCCGTCTTCTCTTTCGCCGGCACCTCGACGAACGCTTGCTGGATCGCGTCGACCGTCAGGGTTTTCGGGGTGATCGAGATCGTCACCGGGTCGTACATGTAGCCCTCGGCGAGCTTCTGGATCGGCGGCGGCATCGTCGCCGAGAAGAGCGCCGTCTGCCGCCCGCTCGGGCACATGCGAAGAATTTTCTCGACGTCTTCGATGAAGCCGAGGTCGAGCATCTCGTCGGCCTCGTCGAGGACGACGTAGCGCGCCGCGGTCAGCACCAGCGAGCGCCGGTTCATCAGGTCCATCATCCGGCCCACCGTGGCGACGACGACGTGGGCGCCGGAGCGCAGCTGCGACTGCTGCGAGCGGATCGGGGCGCCGCCGAAGACGGCGACGATCTCGATGTCGAGGTGCTCGGCCATCGAGCGCAGTGCTTGGGTCACCTGGATGCAGAGCTCGCGGGTCGGCGTCATCACGATCGCCTGGACCTCGTTGTTCTCGGGATCGAGGTACTGCAGCAGCGGCAGGCCGAAGGCCGCCGTCTTGCCGGTGCCGGTCTGCGCCTGGCCGATCACGTCGTGGCCGCCGAGCAGCTGCGGGATCGCCTCCTCCTGGATCGGAGTCGGGTCCTGGTAGCCGAGCTCGTCGAGCGCCTGCTGGATCGCAGGATTGAGTCCGAGGTCTTTGAAGGTAGTCATAGCGAGGGGTCGAGAAGGAGCTTGCCGCTGCTCTGGCGCGATTCGAGCGCCCGGTGGGCGGCCGCTGCTTCCGACAGAGGGTAAACGCCACCGACCGTCACCCGCAGTGCGCCACTCGCCAGCGCCCCCAGAAGCTCGCCGATCAGCGGCACCGCGAGGTCCCGTCGAGCCAGCACGTGGACCAGCCAGAAGCCGATCACGGCCTTCGATCCGTGAAGCAGGACGCCGCTGTCGATCTTGCGACTTTCGCGCGACGCGTTGCCGAAGACGACCAGTCGGCCGAGCGGCGCCAGCGCCGCCAGCTCGGCGTCGAAGGCGTCGCCGCCCGCCATGTGGAGGACCGCATCGACGCGCTCGCCGTCGTTGGCGGCGAGGATCGCCGCGCGCAGATCGTCGGACTGCGAGTCGACGGTCGCGTCGGCGCCGAGCTCCTCGACCAGCGCCCGCTTCTCGGCGTTCGAGGCGAGCCCGATCACCTTCGCCCCGGCGGCCTTGGCGATCTGCACGGCAAGCGTGCCGGTGCCGCCCGCGGCGGCCTCGATCACGATCGTCTCCCCCGCCTCGATCCGCGCCATCCGGTTGACCAGCGCCATCGCGGTCAGCCCCTGGAGGAGCGCGCCGGCGGCCTGCTCGTCGTCGACCTCGTCGGGGATCGGGATCGTCATCGCCTCGGGGACGACGATCCGCTCGGCGTAGCCGCCGTTGCCGACCAGCGCGGCGACTCGGCGCCCGTCGGCGGTCCGCCCCGCCACCTCGGCGCCGGGGATCAGCGGCAGCTCCTGCGCCGACAGATAGTCGTTGCGGGTCGAGTGAGTGTCGGCGAAGTTGACGCCGGAGCGGGTCACCTCGATCAGCACCTCGCCCTCGCCCGGCGTCGGCTCGTCGAGCTCGACGAACTCGAACGCGTCGGCACCGCCGAACTCGCGCAGCTGGATCGCTTTCACCGCCTGGTCCCCCCTCATTCCCCTCGATACATGGCGACCGCAGTCTCTCAGAACCCTCCAGCGCCGCCAATCTGGCTAGGGTGCGCTCCTTATGGCTCTCACCGTGGTCGGTTCGATCGCCTTCGACGCAGTGAAAACCCCGTTCGGGGAGCGCGAGCGCATGCTCGGCGGCGCCGCCACCCACTTCTCGCTCGCGGCCAGATTCTTCACCGAGGTGCGCCCGGTCGGCCCGGTCGGCGACGACTTCGTCGCCGAGCAGTTCGAGCTGCTCGAAGCGCGCGGGATCAAGACCGACGACATCGAGCGTGTCGCCGGCGGCAAGAGCTTCTTCTGGCGCGGCCACTACGACTTCGACCTCAACGTCGCTCACACCGACGACACCCAGCTCGGCGTCTTCGGCGAGTTCGAGCCGAAGCTCTCGGACGCCGCGCAGGCGGCCGACACCCTCTTCCTCGCCAACATCCAGCCCGACCTGCAGCGCCAGGTACGCAGCCAGTGCGCGGCGGGCTTCAGCGGCCTCGACTCGATGAACCTCTGGATCGACATCGCCAAGGACTCGCTCCTGGCGGCGGTGGCCGAGGTCGACTGCGTCGTCCTCAACGACGCCGAGATCCGCATGCTGACCGGCGAGTCGAACCTCGCCCGGGCTGCCCGCGCCGTCATGGCGATGGGACCGCGGGCGGTCGTCGCCAAGCAGGGCGAGTACGGCGCCGCCCTCTTCACCAAGGATCCGGCCACCGGCGAAGAGAGCTTCTTCGCCCTGCCGGGCTTCCCGCTCGAGGACGTGCGCGACCCGACCGGCGCCGGCGACAGCTTCGCGGGCGGCTTCTTCGGCTACCTCGACGGGGTCGACGACGATCTCGACGAGGCCAACCTGCGGCGGGCGATGGGCTACGGCACCGTGCTCGCCTCCTTCAACGTCGAGGAGTTCGGCACCGAGCGCGTCTCGCGACTCGAGCGCGCCGAGATCGACGAGCGCTTCGAGGCGCTCCGCCGGATGACCCAGTTCGAGGGTCTCCCGGCTCCTCGCGACTAGCTCCGTCCCGACCCCCTGGGATTAACAGGTCGGCGGCGCCGAACTGGAATACTAGGTTCTCCCCAACGAGCAGGAGAAGGAGGGTGATGGCCACCGAGCAGCAGACCACTGATGCCAGTGCCGGGAAAGGGGTTTCGGGCGAGACGGACACGCTGACCGTCACCGACAACCGGACCGGCAAGACCTACGAGCTGCCGATCACCGACGGCACGATCCGCGGGCTCGACCTGCGTCAGATCAAGGTCAAGGACGACGAATTCGGGATGATGTCCTACGACCCGGCCTTCACCAACACCGCCTCCTGTCGATCCTCGATCACCTACATCGACGGCGACGCCGGGATCCTCGAACACCGCGGCTACTCGATCGAGACCCTCTGCGAGAACTCGAGCTTCCTCGAGGTCGCCTACCTCCTGATCTGGGGTGAGCTGCCGACCAAGCCGCAGCTCGAGCGGTGGACCTACGACATCACCCACCACACCTACGTCCACGAGGACCTCAAGCACCTCTTCGAGGGCTTCCGCTACGACGCCCACCCGATGGGGATGCTGCTGTCGGGCGTCGGCGCCCTCTCCACCTTCTATCCGGACGCGAAGCAGATCAACGACCCGGAAGAGCGCTACATGGCCGCGGTCCGTCTGATCGCCAAGATCCCGACGCTGGCCGCCTACTCCTACCGGCACAACATGGGGTTCCCCTACGTCTACCCGGACAACGACCTCAGCTACGCCGAGAACTTCCTCTCGATGGTCTTCAAGAAAACGGAACCGAAACACGTTCCGAAGGCGGAGCTGACGAAAGCGCTCGACGTCCTCTTCATCCTCCACGCCGACCACGAACAGAACTGCTCGACCAACGCGGTGCGCGGGGTCGGCTCCTCCGACGTCGACCCGTACTCGGCGGTCGCGGCGGGCGTGGCGGCGCTCTACGGCCCGCTGCACGGCGGCGCCAACGAGGCGGTCCTGCGGATGCTGCGGCGGATCGACACGGTCGACAACATCCCCGACTTCCTCGCCCGGGTGAAGGACCGCGAGGAGAAACTGATGGGCTTCGGCCACCGCGTCTACAAGAACTACGACCCGCGGGCGCGGATCATCCAGGGCTACCTCGATCCGATCTTCGAGGCGACCGAGTACAACCCGCTGGTCGAGATCGCCCGCGAGCTGGAGAAACAGGCGCTCGAGGACGAGTACTTCACCTCCCGCAAGCTCTACCCGAACGTCGACTTCTACTCGGGGATCATCTACGAGGCGATGGGGATCCCCACCGACATGTTCACGGTGATCTTCGCGATCCCGCGGACGGCGGGCTGGGTCGCCCAGTGGATGGAGATGAAAGAAGACCCGGAGCAGAAAATCGCCCGGCCGCGGCAGATCTACACCGGCTCGCGCGAGCGCGACTACGTCCAGATGGCCGACCGCGAGGGCCCCGAAAAAATCGTCGGCCCGCCCGCGCGGCGGCCGAAGCGCCCGCGCCGCGGCGCCTGAGCGCCGCCCCGGTCGTGGCGGGAGCCGCCTGACACGACCGCTGAATAGGCTGGGACGGTGGCTCGTCCCAGCTGGAAGTTGACCGTACGCGTCGAGGCCGTCGTCGAAAGTTTCGGGTTCGACGACCTGGACGCGGCGGTGGCGGCGATGCGCGAGCGGGCGCTGTCGATTCGCGCCGAGGCGCCGCCGAAGACCACGAACGTGCTGCGCACGTACAAACCGTCCCAGCAGGTGCAGGGGCGGCTCGAGCTGAGCGGGCGCGGCCTCTTCGGCAAGCCGGTGGCCGGGGTCGACGTGCGCGGCGACGGCACCTTCGTTCCCTACAAGGGCGGGGTGCGGCGCGAAGAGCTCGACCCGACGAACCACGACACGCCGTTCGACCTGGTGCGCGAGACTTTGGAAAGAGAGAAGCGATGACCGATTACATGAACCAAGCCGGGGTGCCCAAGGGCAGCTACGCCGCGGGCGACCGGGTGAAGATCCCCGCCGGGGCGGAGCGGCCCTACACGGTCTTCATCAACGGGGTCGAACAGAAAGAGGGCGACGACTTCAAGGTCGAGGACGGCGAGCTGCGCTTCAACCGCCCGATCGTGAAGGAGAAGATGGACACCGGCCGCTGGCTGGCGATGTACCTCGGGCTCTTCGGCACCTACCGCAAGGACGAGAAGGTCGACATCCACTTCCATCGCGGCGGCAAAGACGCGCTCGTGGCCGACCTGCCGATCGTCCCCTACGAGGACGGCGAGGCGCCCGCGTGAACATCGGCTTCCTCATGCTCACCGACTACTCCGAGGCGGTGAACGGGAAGCTCTACCTCACCGGCGGCGGCTGGAACGTCCTCCGCCTGCCGGAGTTGCCCCACGAGTGGTCCTTCCACATCGGCCTCGGCATCGACGTCGCCTGGCACGAGACCAACACCCAGCACGAGCTCATCGTCACCATCCAGGACCCCGATGGGGTCGAGCTCGGCGAGGGCCTGACCGCCAACTTCGAGACCGGCCGCCCCCCCGGCATGCCCCAAGGCCAAGAGCAGCGCCTGGTCATGTCGATCGCCGCCACCGCGACCTTCACCACCGCCGGCCCCCACGCCGCCGTGGTCGAGGTCAACGGCGAGGAGCTGGGCCGCGCCCGCTTTTACCTGATGGAAGGCGTCCCCGAGGGCGGCGAACTGACTTAGGCCTCCCTGCGGCGACGACCGAGGACACCGCGAGGCGCCCCCACGCCGCCGCAGGTCAGTTGAAGACGTAGAGGAGGAGGAAGGCGGCGCCGGCCCAGACTAGGCCCGCCGCCTGGATGCCGCGGTCGCCGGCGACGATGCCGGACATCGAGCGGTCGTCGTTGCGGTCGTAGATCAGGTACAGGTAGCGGAAGATCGCGTAGACGACCGGAGGGACCGTGAGGAGCATCTGGCTGCCGATCAGCGGCGAGTTGACCGCGTAGATGCAGTAGCTGAGCACGGTTCCGGTGGTGACCAAGGACACCATCTGGTCGAGGAAGGGCAATGAGTAGTGCTCGAGGACCGGGCGGGTCGAGGTCCCCTCGTGGAGCTCGGAGACCGCCTCCTGGCGGCGCTTGGTGAAGCCGAGGAAGGCGGCGAGGAAGCCGGTGCAGAGGAGCAGCCACTCCGACGCGTGGGCGTCGACGGCGCTGGCGCCGGCGGCGACGCGGAGGATGAAGAGGCCCGCCAGCGTCATCACGTCGATGATCACGATCTGCTTGAGGCCGAGGCTGTAGGCCATCTGGGCGACGCCGTAGCCGACCACCATCAGGCCGACTTTCCAGTTGACGGCGAAGCCGATGCCGACGGCGACGATCGCGAGGACCGGGGCGATCGTCCAGGCGGTTCGCTCGGAGAGCTCGCGGGCGGCGAGCGGGCGGTAGCGCTTCTTCGGGTGTTTGCGGTCGAGCTCGACGTCGATCAGGTCGTTGACGAAGTAGCCGGCGCTGGAGATCAGGCAGAAGGCGACGAAGGTGACGAAGGCCAGGAAGATGTCGTGGCCGTGGTTGAAATTGCCGGAGAACAGCAGCCCGGCAAAGACGAAGACGTTTTTGACCCACTCTTTCGGCCGCCCGGTTTTGATCGCCGCGCGCAGCGGGCTGCGACGGGGCACGACCGGGTCGTCGAGGTTGTCGGACTCGCCCGGGGGCGGCACGGTCGGCTGTTCGGAGGTGATCGTTTCCATCAAATGGGGCGGCAGGCGGCTACGCAGGTGGTGCTCCCGCCGCCAGAACGGGTCGCGAAAGGGTACCGCCGGCCGCCCCGGAGCGCCCGATCAGGGGTCGAGGAGAACGCCGGGGTTCAGGATCGCGGCCGGATCGAGCTCAGCCTTGGCGGCGCGCAGGGCGGCCGCGAAGGGGCCCGGACGCTGGCGGTCGTACCAGGGACGGTGATCGCGGCCGACCGCGTGGTGATGGGTGATCGTGCCGCCGCCGTCGATCAGCGCCTCGGAGACGGCGGCCTTGATCTCGTCCCACTGCTCGACCTCGCCGCCGCGGATCGCCGGGGCCAGGACGGTGAAGTAGGGCGCGACGCCGTCGGGATAAGCGTGGGTGAACCGACAGGTGACGAGCGGCGCCCCGCGGCCCTCGCCCGCCGTCCCGGTCACCTCGGCCACGGCGCGCCGCGCCGTCTCCATCACCGTCGCGTGGAACTCCTCGAGCCGGTCCCAGGTCATCGCCGTCTCGAACGTCTCCGACAGCACCCCGCAGGCGACGAACGTGTCACGCAGGTACGGCGCCAAGAAGAACGCCCCCCGCCAGGAATCAGCCGCAGAGTCGTCACCTTTCGGTGCGCCCTCCTCGTTGGTGGGCCGATTTCTCAAGCCCTGCTTGATTTTTCGGCCCGTCAACGGAGCGGTGTAACGGGGCTCGTCGGCGATGCCGCGGTGGTCCTTGGCGGCGGCGAGGGCGATCGCGAGCGGGGCGTCGACCGGGTGGTGGGAGGACTCGAAGGCCAGGAGGAGCAGGTGGGATTTGCCGTCGCCGGCCCCGGTCATCTCGGCCTCGGCGGCTTCGAGCAGGCGGCAGTTCGCCGGGTCGAGTCCGGCCTGGACGATCTCCCGGATCGCCTCGCAGGCGTCGCCGAAGCGCTCGAAGCGGACCGTCGCCGCCGCCTTCCACTCGGGCCGCGGGCGGACCCGCACCCAGGCGTCGGTGATCACGCCAAGGATTCCCTCGCTGCCGAGCAGCATTCGATCAGGGGACGGTCCGGCGCCGGAGCCCGGCAGCCGCCGGCTCTCCCAGCTCCCCCGCGGCGTCACCGCCCGCACCAACTCGACCAGGTCGTCGACGTGCGTTTCCTTGGTCGCGAAGTGGCCGCCGGCGCGGGTCGCGATCCAGCCGCCGAGGGTCGCGTACTCGAACGACTGCGGGTAGCAGCGCATCGTCAGCCCGTGGCCCCGTAGCTGCTCCTCGAGCCGCGGCCCGGTCGCCCCGGCCTCGATCCGCGCCGCCAGGCTGGTCGGGTCGACTTCGACCAGGCGGTCGATGCGGCGCAGGTCGAGCGTCACCACCGGCCGGTCGCCGAGTCGCGGCTCGACCCCGCCGACGACGCTGGTGCCGCCGCCGAAGGGGATCACCGCGGCGCCCTCGGCCTCAGCCCAGCTCAGCACCGTCTCCACCTCCGAGCGGTCGCGCGGGCGCGCCACCAGGTCGGGCGGGTTCTCGAAGCGCCCGTAGAAGCCGCGGACAACGTCGCGGTAGGCCTTGCCCATCGCCCGGGACACGCGCTCGTACTTGTCGGCGGTGAAGAGATCACCGAACGCCTCCGGCGCCTTCAGCCGCGGTGCCCGCACCTCGACCTCCGCCAGCGGCACCGCCGTCTTCGCCTCGCCGCCGAAGCCGAACCGCGCCCGGATCCCCGCCGCCGCCTCGGCCATCTGGACAGCGGTAGGTGCTTGGTCCTCAAATCCCCAACCCCAATGCTTGAGGCGCCGCTCGGTCACGCGACGCCCGGCGCCACTACCAGTGGACGCCTTTCATCAGGTGAGCGAAGGCAACAGCCTCGGTCGACGGGGCTTTTTCGGGGCGCTCCTCGCCGTCTTTGCCCTTCGCTGCCTGCGAGTCGGGGAAGAGCTTGTAGGCCGTGTTGAGAATCGAGTCGCTCGCTTTCGGCGCCACCGCGTAGAGCAACTCGCCGAAGTTCCCCAGTTTGGTCGCCACCTTCTTCGGGTGCTTGACCATCGCCTTGGCGATCATCTGGGCGGCCTCCTCAGGCGTGATCGCCGGGAACATGTCGTACATCCGGGTCGGAGCGATCATCGGCGTCCGCACCAGCGGCATGTTGATCGTCGTGATGTGGACCTTGTCGTCCTTGACCTCGGAGGCGATCACCCGGCTGAACGCGTCGAGCGCCGCCTTCGAGGCGACGTAGGCGGAGAACCGCGGCGGGTTCGTCTGCGTGCCGATCGAGCTGATGTTGATGATGTGGCCCGACTTGCGCGCCCGCATCGTCGGCAGCAGCGCCAGGATCAGCCGTAGCGCGCCGAGGTAGTTGAGCTGGATCGTCCGCTCGTAATCGTGGAAGCGGTCGTAGGAGAGCGCCACCGAGCGGCGGATCGAGCGCCCAGCGTTGTTGACGAGGATGTCGACGTGGCCGTGGTAGGTGAGCACCTCATCGGCCATCCGGGCCACGTCGTCGACGTCGGCCAGGTCGCAGCGGTGGATGTGGGCAACCCCGCCCGCGGCGATGATTTCGTCCTTCGTCTCTTCCAGCTTGTCGATCGAGCGGGCGACCAGCAGCACCGTCGCGCCGGCGTCGGCGACCTTGATCGCGGTCGCCCGGCCGATCCCCGAGGACGCTCCGGTGATCAGCACGACCTTGCCGCGCACCGCGCCCGCCAGGCTGCGGTCCCTGAAAAGGTCGGGGTCGAGGTTGCGCTCCCAGTAGTCCCAGATCCGCGCCGCGTAGCTCTCCAGCGCCGGCACCTCGATGCCGCTTCCGACAAGCGCTTCCTGCGTCGCCAGCGAGTCGAACCGGGTCGGGTAGTCGACGTAGGTGAGGACCGAGACGGGCAGCCCGAGCTCCGAGAGCACCGCGCCGACCGCCCGCTTCGATCCCGGCAGCAGCCGCAACGCGGTGCGCAGGGCGCCGGTCGCGGGCTCGGTCACGTCGGTGCCTGCCCGCCACTGCATCCGCGGCGCGTCGGCCGCCTTGGCGAAGACGTTGATGACCTCGCCCGCCCGCCGCGGGTTCGGGTCGGTGAGGTGGAAGGCGCGCCGGTCGAGCCCGTCCTCATGGGCCAGGTAATCGATCGCGGCGGCGACGTAGTCGACCGGGACGATGTTGATCTCGCCGCCTTCGACGCCGACCGTCGGCAGCCACGCCGGCAGCACTTTGCGCGCCCGCTGCAACGACTTGAAGAAGTAGTAGGGCCCGTCGATCTTGTCGATCGCGCCGGTGCGCGAGTCGCCGACGACGATCCCCGGCCGGTACACCCGCCAGGCCCGCGGGCAGTCCTGGCGGACCAGCCGCTCGGCCTCGTGCTTGGTGCGGAAGTAAGGATTGGTGTCGAGCCGTTCGGCCTCGTCGAACATGTCCTCGGTCCAGACGCCCTTGTAGAGGCCGGCCGCGGCGATCGAGCTGACGTGGTGGAAGCAACCGGCGTCGAGCGCTCCGGCAAGCTCGATCGCATGGCGGGTCCCCTCGACGTTGGCGATCTCCTGCGTCTCCGCACCGGCGGTGATGTCGTAGATCGCGGCGAGGTGGAAGAAGTGCCGCACGTCCCCGCGCATCGCCAGCAGGTCCTCCTCGGAGATCGCCAGCCCAGGCTGGGTCAGGTCGCCGGAAATCGGCACCACGCGCGCCCCGTCGGCCCCCCAGCCGGTCCGCAGCTCCTCCAGCCGGCCGCGCGAGCCGGCCCGCACGAGGGCGTAGATCGTGCCCTCCCGCTGCAGTAGACGCTCGACCAGATTGCGGCCGATAAACCCCGTTGCCCCCGTCACGAAGTAGCTCATCAGGTACCAGGTTATCCCGAGAAAGCCGCCCAGGGTTCCGGTTTGTAAGTATGGGACGAAGAAATGCCAGATACGGCGACTTTGCAGATCACCATGCCCGAGATGGGCGAGTCGGTGACCGAGGGAATTGTCCTCGAGTGGCACGTATCCGTTGGCGACTTCGTGAATGAGGGCGACACCGTCGTCGAGGTCTCCACCGACAAGGTCGACGCGGAGGTTCCGGCGCCGGTCAGCGGGACGATCACCGCGCTGGTCGCCGAGGTGGACGACGAAGTTCCTGTTGGTTCGCCGCTGGCCGAGATGGCTCCCGGTGATTCTTCGGAAGGGACGGGGGGTGCTCCGGCCGCGGGTCCTGCCGCTGACACGGCATCCTCCTCCTCGCAGGCTGCGGGGGAGGACGCCGTATCTGCGTCACCCGCGGGTGCTACCGCCGCCGGCTCAAACGGGGGCAACGGGACGGCGACCAACGGGGCCGATGTCAAGGCCACGCCGATCGCGCGCCGGATGGCTGCAGCGACGGGCGTGGATCTCGGTTCGGTCACGCCGAGCGGGCTTGGTGGCAAGGTCACCAAGGAGGACGTGCTCAATGGGGGGAACGGCTCCGGTAACGGTGCGGTTGCTCCCACGGTCGGTGAGGAGAAGGCGCTGCGGGGACCCGCAGCGATGCTCGCCAAAGCGATGGACGAGAGCCGCGCGGTCCCGACCGCGACCTCCTTCCGGACGATCGCGGTCGACACGCTCGACGCCAAGCGCAAGGCGATCAACGCGCAGCTCAAAGAGCGCGGGCTGAAGACCTCCTTCACCCACCTCGTCGCCTGGGCGATCGTCGAGGCGACCAAAGAAATTCCGGTGATGGTGCGCACCTTCGAGGAGCGCGACGGCAAGCCGTTCGCGATCGAGAACGGGCCGGTCAACCTCGGCATCGCCGTTGACGTGACCAAGAAAGACGGCTCGCACACCCTCATGGTCCCGGCGATCAAGGGTTCACAGGACCTCGACTTCCAGGGCTTCCATTCGGCGTTCGAAGACCTGATCGCGAAGACCCGCGAGAACAAGCTGACCGCCGACGACTTCATCGGCACCAACATCAGCCTCACCAACCCGGGCGGGATCGGCACCGTCGCCTCGGTGCCGCGCCTGCTCGCCGGCCAGAGCGCGATCATCGCCACCGGTTCGATCGCCTACCCGCCGGAGTGGTCGCACGCCTCGCCGGAACGGATCAAGCAGCTCGGCGTCTCGAAAATCATGACGCTGACCTCGACCTACGACCACCGCGTCATCCAGGGCGCCGAGTCGGGCGAGTTCCTGCGCCGGGTCGAGCAGCTGCTGCAGGGCGAGGATAACTTCTACGAGGCGCTCGCCGCCGACCTCGGCATCGAGGCCGCGCCGATCACCAACGCCCACCCCGCCTCCGCTTCCCCCGCGCCGCTCACCACCGGGGCGCCGGCCGCCGAAGCGGCGGTCCCCGGGAAGGTCGACGAGGAGCTGCTGCAGGCGGTCCAGGCGGCGACCTCGCTGCTGAAGGCGTACCGGACCCAGGGCCACCTGGCGGCGCGCCTCGACCCGCTCGGCTCGGAGCCGAAGGGCGACCCGGGCCTGGAGCCCGAGAACCTCAACCTGACGCCGGAGCTGATGGCGCGGATCCCGGCCTCGATCCTGCGGATCGGCGTCCCCGGCGAAACGCTGCTCGAGGCGCTGCCGCGGATGCGGGACGCCTACTGCTCGACGATCGGCTACCAGTTCGAGCACATCGCCTCGCACCAGCAGCGGATCTGGATGCGGGAGATGATCGAGACCGGCGCCCACCGCCAGCCGATGGCCGCGGACGAGAAAGAGCGCCTGCTGCACCGGCTGATCGATGTCTTCCAGTTCGAGCGCTTCCTCGAGAAAACGTATCTCGGCGCCAAGGTCTTCTCGATCGAGGGGCTCGACGTGATCGTGCCGATGCTCGACGTGGCGGTCACCCTCGCCCACCGCGCCGGCGCCGACGAGGTCGTCTTCGGCATGGCCCACCGGGGCCGGCTCAGCGTCCTTGCCCACAACCTTGGCCGCTCGGTCGAATCGATCCTCGCCGAGTTCGAGGGCTCGAAACGGCTGAGCGCGGTGAAGTCCCTCGCGGCGATCCCGCACGGCGGCACCGGCGACGTCAAATACCACTACGGCCACCGCGGCGTCTACGAGAGCTTCGCCGGTGAGAAAACCTCGGTCCGCCTCTACCCGAACCCGAGCCACCTCGAGTTCGTCGACCCGGTCGTCACCGGCGGCGCCCGCTTCCTGCAGAACAAGTTCGACGGCCCCGAGCTGACCCAGGACACGATGGCCGCCGTCCCGGTCCTGCTGCACGGCGACGCGGCGTTCCCGGCCCAGGGCGTCGTCGCCGAAACGCTCAACCTGCAGGGTCTGCGCGGCTACAGCACCGGCGGCACCGTCCACATCATCCAGGACAACCAGGTGGGCTTCACCACCGACCCCGAGGACGCCCGCTCGACCCCGTACGCCGGCGACCTGGCCAAGGGTTTCAACGTGCCGATCATCCACGTCAACTCAGACGACGTCGAGGGCTGCATGTCGGCGATGCGGCTGGCGATGGCCTACCGCGAGCGCTGGCATCGCGACGTCGTCATCGACGTGATCGGCTACCGCCGCTTCGGCCACAACGAGACCGACGAGCCCGCCTACACGCAGCCGATCATCGCCGCGAAGATCAAGGCGCTGAAGCCGGTCTCCGAGCTCTACGCCGACCAGCTGATCGCCGAGGGCGTGACCACCGCCGAGATCGTCAAAGAGGAGGGCGACTCGCGCAAAGCCGAGATGTCGGCGGCGCTGAAGGACCTGCGCGAGCGGATGGACGCGGGCGACTACGAGGATCCGACCGTGGCGACCGGCACCGGCGAACTCGACCGCACCGCAAGCCCGCCGGTCGACACTGCGCTCTCCGCCGACACTTTGATCCACCTGAACGAGGAACTGCTGCGGGTCCCGGACGGCTTCAACGTCCACAAAAAGCTCCGCCGCCCGCTCGGGCGCCGCACCGACGCGCTCGCCGAAGGCGGCATCGACTACGGCCAGGCCGAGGGGCTCGCCTTCAGCTCGCTGATCACCGAAGGCGTCCACATCCGGCTCACCGGCCAGGACACCGAGCGCGGCACCTTCTCCCACCGCCACCTCGTCCTGCACGACGAGAACACCGGCCTCGAGTACACGCCGATGCAGCACCTGAAAGAGGCGAAAGCGCCGTTCGAGCTGCACAACAGCCCGCTCTCGGAGGTCGCCTGCCTCGGCTTCGAGTACGGCTACTCCGCGGCGACGCCGAGCGCGCTGGTCCTCTGGGAGGCCCAGTTCGGCGACTTCGCCAACGGGGCGCAGGTGATCATCGACAGCTTCATCGTCTCCGGCGAGGCGAAGTGGGGCCAGACGAGCCGCCTGACGATGCTGCTGCCGCACGGCTACGAGGGGTCCGGGCCGGAGCACTCCAGCGCCCGGATCGAGCGCTTCCTGGCCCTGGGCGCCGAGGGCAACATCCGGATCGCCAACCCGAGCACCGCCGCCCAGTACTTCCACCTGCTGCGCCGCCAGGCGCTGATCAAGAAGGCGCGGCCGCTGATCATCTTCACGCCGAAGGGGCTGCTGCGGCTCGACCGCGCGTCCTCGACCATGGAGGACCTGACCAACGGCGAGTTCCGCCACATCCTCGACGACCCGAAGGTCGAGGGGCGCCGCGACAAGGTCGAGCGCCTGGTCCTCTGCACCGGCAAGATCTACCACGACATCGACGGCAACGATCGCCGCGACCTCGCCGAGAACGTGGCGATCGCCCGGGTCGAGATGCTCTACCCCTTCGCCAAGACCCGCCTCGAAGAGGTGATCGCCGGCTACCCGAACCTGAAGGAGATCGCCTGGGTCCAGGAGGAGCCGCGGAACATGGGCGCCTGGAAGGTCATGTCGCGCCGTTTCCCCCAGGTCCTGCCGGAGGGCATCGACCTCACCTACATCGGCCGCCCCGGCCGCGCCAGCCCGGGCGAGGGCTACGCCGCCGCGCACGCGCTCGAGCAAGAGCGCATCGCGTTGACGGCGCTCACCCCCGGCATCTAGCGCTTCGCGCGTGCGTCGCCCCCGCCCGTTCAAACCCTTCGAGAAGCCGGTGCCGGGCGAGCTCTTCGTCTGGGTGAAGCGCGTCTCCTACTTCGAGCTGGTGATCTTCCTCGGCCTGCTCTTCTTCTGGATCGCGCCGGGCTTCGAGACCCTGACGATGGTCTTCGG
>JAOPZF010000171.1 GCA_025964255.1 Solirubrobacterales bacterium
GGCGGCGGAGAGGAGGAGGTGGGCGAGCGCCTCGGCCTCGGCCTGGGCGCGCGGGCCGCGGCGGCGGGCGCCCGAGAGGCCGCGGACGGCGGTGGCGACCACGGCGGTGAGCTCGTCGCGGTAGCGGCCGACGGCCTCGGCGATCTGGCCGCCGCTGGGCAGCGTCTCGTCGTAGAGGACCTGCCAGGCGCCGCGCTCGGCGTCGAGGTAGGTGAAGTACGCGCGCAGGCTCGCCTTGAGCGCCTCGCCGGGGCCGTCGGCCTGCTCCTGCGCGGCGCGGATGGCGGCCACCAGGGCGTCGCCCGTACGGCCGACGCACGCGAGGTACAGGCGGTCCTTGTTGCCGAAGTAGTTGTAGAGCAGCGGCTTGGTCACTCCGACCGCGGCGGCGATCTCGTCCATCGTCACCTCGGCGTAGCCCCGCTCGGCAAAGAGCCTATGAGCGACCTCGAGCGTCTGCTCCATCCGGTCGCCTCGCGACAGCCTCGAACGCATCTCTACATTCATCGGTGCAGACGTTACCCGACTATAAATTTATATGCGCGTAACGTGACGAGATCACATATCCCGGCCATCGGGTAGAGGCACGGCATGAGGTGGGTTGGCATTGAGGAGCGAAGTGGGGCGCGGATTCTGGGCGCCTTGGCGCTCGTTGCCCTGGTGGCGATGTTCGCGGCGGGATCGGCCGCGGCGGCGGGGAATAAGAAGCTTGTCGAAGGGACCGTCTTCGACACGACCTGCGCCGGAGTGGCCTGCGGGGTCGAATGCCCGCCGCCGCCGCATTGCGGGCCGATCACGGCGGGCGGGACGAACTCGGCGATTGTCTGCCCCCTGCGTGAGCGCCGGATGATCGCCTGTCCGCTTTCGCGGGCAGATGTGATCGTCTGCGTCCAGGCGGAAGGGTGCCCCGGGACGACCGATCCCGTCTACTCAGGCGAAGGCGGCGTCGTCAAGGTGCGTAAGCGAGGCGCGACGACGGTCCTGACCACGGTGCCGATCGTCGAAGGCCACTTCAAGGTCCGCCTCGCGCCGGGCGAATACATGATGCGGCCCTTCCTGCCCGAACCTCAGTGCTGGGCAGGGACGAAGATCGCCGTCTTGGTCTCGACCAAGCTGCAGGGCCCGGTGCCCGCGAGCCTATGGGTCGAAAACACCTGCGTCGCCCACCCGGACGCCGCGAAGTAGGATCGCGGCGCTAGAGCGAGAGCTCGGTGCCGTCGTACAGCTTGCGCACGTGGACCGTGCCGGTGGGCGCGGCTTCGAGGCAGAGCTTGCAGAGGACGCACTCGTCGACGTTCTCGTCGACTACCTGTACATGGCCGCCGGCGTTCTTGTAGATGTCGACGGGGCAGACTTCTTCGAGCTTGGCCGCGATCGCGGCGTCGTCGCGGATCGAATCGTCGACCTCGACGTCGATGAAGACTTTGTTCTGGGCGGGCATCAGGCGGCCACTCCCAGCTTCTCCTTGACCACGGTGGGGATCTCGTCGATGCGCTCGACGACGCGGATCCCGGCCGCTTCGAGGCGGGCGATCTTCTGCGTCGCCGTGTCCTCGGCGCCCTCGACGATGGTGCCTGCGTGGCCGAAGCTCATGCCTTTCATCTCCTCGTCGTCCATGAATTTGCCCGCCATGAAGGCGACGATCGGAAGGCGCGAGTTGTTGTCCTTCACCCACTCGGCGAGCTGGGCCTCCATGCGGCCACCCGGCTCGGTGTAGATGACGATCGCCTTGGTCTGCTCGTCGGCCTCGAAGAAGGGCATCAGTTCGGCGTAGGTCGAGCCGATGATCGCGTCGCCGCCGATCGAGACGGCGGTCGAGACGCCGAGCCCGGCCTGGGTCAGCGAGGAAGAGATCTCGGTGGTCATCCCGCCCGAGCGGCTCATCACTCCGACTGGCCCCGGCGCGTACGCCTTCGCCGCGTCTTTGGCGGGGCCGCCGATGCCGCCCATCTTGCAGACTTCCGGCACGATCAGGCCGAGGCAGTTGGGGCCGATGATGCGGGCGCCCTCCATGTCGGCGAGCTCGACCATCTGGGCGACGTCGCCGCGCGGGATCCGCTCGGTGACGACGACGATCAGCTTGATCCCGTTGAGGATCGCCTCGAAGACGGCGTCTTTGGTGAAGGCGGGGGGGACCGTGACGACCGAGCCGTCGATCGGCCCGCCGTGGTGCTCGACTGCCTGGGCGACGGTGTCGAAGACCGGCACGCCGTGCACCTCGCGGCCCTTGCGACCCGGGGTCACGCCGCCGACCACCTTGGAGCCGTAATCGAGGCACTCGCGGGTCAGGTTCACCGCCTCACGGCCGGTGATGCCCTGGACGATGAAGGTCGTCTCTTTCGAAAGAAGGATGCTCATGACGCTGCCCCCTCGGTAGTTCCTTGCACCTTGGCGACGGCGCGTCCCGCGGCCTCCCAGAGGGAGACGGAGCGGTCGCAGTACTCGACCCCGTAGCGCTCGAGGATCTTGAAGCCCTCGTCCTCCCAGGCGCCCGGGATGCGGAAGATCGCGATCGTCTCGCCCGGGTCCTTGCCCAGTTCGAGGCAGGCCTTGATGACGCCGCGGGCGACGATGTCGACCCGCGTGTTGGAGACGATCGACATCATCACCGCGATCTTCTCGACGCCGTCCTTTTCGAGGACCTCCTTGGCCAGGCCGCAGGCCTTGGCGACCGACGGGTTGCCGCCGATCTCGGAGTAGTTGGCCGGCTTGCCGCCCTGGTTGCGGACCGCGTCGGTCAGCGTCAGCGAGCCGCCGCCGGCGCCGATCACGAGGCCGAGGTTGCCGGTGAAGCCGTGGTCTTTGCCCTGGATCACGCCGCGGTGGTCGGCGGCATCGATCGCGGCGACGTTCACTTCGAAGGCCGACTGCTCGTAGTCTTCGCGCTTGTCGTCCTCGGCGATCTGAAGCTCCTTGCGAAGCAGCTTCTTCTGACGGCCGACCGCCTCGTTCTCCATCTCCATATGGGCGTCGAGTGCGACGAAGCTGCCGTCGGTCAGCTCGGCGAGCGGGTTGATCTCGGCGAGCGTCATGTCGTTCTCGCGGAAGAGGCGGGCGAGCTTGGCGAGGATCGGCGTCGCGCGGTTCAGCTGCGAGCCGGTGACGCCGGTCGCGGCGATCGTCTGCTTGGCCTCGAAGTCGGGGATAGGGAAGAGGTTCGACACGTGGCCGCGGCCGACGTGGTCGGGGTGGGTCTCGGCGACCTCCTCGATGTCGATCCCGCCCATGTCGCTGAACAGCATCAGCGGGCGCTTCGCGGTGCCGTCCCAGACGACCGACGCGTAGTACTCCTGTTTGACCTCGGCTTTGGGGTCGACGAGGACGCCGCGGGGCATGTGGCCGTTGATCTCCAGCTTCAGGATCGCCTCGGCGAACTCGGCCGCTTCGTCCGGCGTGTCGGCGAATTTGACGCCGCCCGCCTTCATCCGCCCGCCGGTCAGGACCTGGGACTTGATGACGACGGGGCCCCCGATCTCCTCGGCCGCCGCACGGGCCTCCTCGGGGGTGGTGCAGAACCCGTACTTGGTGACGGGAATGCCGGCCAGCTCGACGATCTTGCGCGCCTCGTACTCGAAGAATCTCATCGGCGCGGGACCCTACACAGCCCCGGAGGACGATGAAAGGGCGGCGCTTGTATACCAGATGGACAACGTGGCGGACGCCGTTGCGCCCGGCCGATTGAAATACTCCCCAGGTGCCGCTCGCTTCCCCGAGAGCGCTTTGACCCGGAGTCGCCGGATCCTCATCGCAGTCGCATCGACCGTCGCCCTGGCGGTTATCTGCGCCGGCTGTGGGGGTACCACCGTCGATCCCGTAAAGCTCGAGGACACCTTGCAACCGAGCTTGGAAAAGTCATTCCATGAAAAGATCATCTACGTCGATTGCCCATCAGGTCAAAAGGTTGACCCCGGCGCGACGTTTACCTGTGAAGTGACCTTCTCCGACCACAAGCGGAAAGCGGCCCTTCTGGAAATCCGCGACAAGGAGGCCGACATCTCGACGCTCGGCCTCGAAGCAATCAAGTAGAGAGAGGCGAATGAGCGACTCGACGATGGCTCCCGCAGCGTTGACCACCAACTCCAAACTGCTCGAATGGGTCGGCGAAATCGAGGCTTTGACCCAGCCCGATTCCGTCTACTGGTGTGACGGATCGGCCGAGGAGTACGACCGGCTGGCCCAGGTTCTGATCGACGCCGGGACCTTCGAGCGCCTCTCCGACGCCAAGCGTCCGAACAGCTACCTCGCCCTCTCCGACCCCGACGACGTCGCCCGGGTCGAAGACCGCACCTTCATCTGCTCCGAGAAGGAGGTTGACGCCGGCCCGACCAACAACTGGCGCGACCCGAGCGAGATGCGCGAGACCCTCGGCGAAATCTTCAGGGGCAGCATGAAGGGCCGCACGATGTACGTGGTGCCCTTCTCGATGGGCCCGCTCGGCTCCGACATCTCCGAAATCGGCGTCGAGATCACCGACTCCGCCTACGTCGCCGTCTCGATGCGGATCATGACCCGGATGGGCAAAGCCGCGCTCGATCAGCTCGGCGCCGACGGCGAGTTCGTCCCCTGCGTCCACTCGGTCGGCGCGCCGCTCGAGGACGGCGCCGAGGACTCCAGCTGGCCCTGCAACGCGACCAAGTACATCGTCCACTACCCCGAGACCCGCGAAATCTGGTCCTACGGCTCGGGCTACGGAGGCAACGCGCTGCTCGGCAAGAAGTGCTTCGCGCTGCGGATCGCCTCGGCGATGGCGCGTGACGAGGGCTGGCTCGCCGAGCACATGCTGATCCTCAAGCTCACCTCGCCCGCCGGTGAGGTCAAGTACGTGACCGGCGCCTTCCCGTCGGCCTGCGGCAAGACCAACCTGGCGATGCTGGTGCCGACGGTTCCCGACTGGAAGGTCGAGACGGTCGGCGACGACATCGCCTGGATGAAGATCGGCGCCGATGGCCGCCTCTACGCCGTCAACCCCGAGGCCGGGTTCTTCGGCGTCGCGCCGAACACGTCCCACAAGACGAACCCGAACGCGATGGACTCGATCGAGCGGAACACCATCTTCACCAACACCGCCAAAACGGACGACGGTGACATCTGGTGGGAGGGCATGACCGGTGAGCCGCCGGCGCACGCGATCGACTGGCACGGCAACGACTGGACGCCGGACTCCGACACCGCCGCCGCGCACCCGAACTCGCGCTTCACGGTCCCCGCCGCGCAGTGCCCGTCGATCGCGCCCGAGTGGGAGGACCCGGCCGGCGTGCCGATCGACGCCTTCCTCTTCGGCGGTCGCCGCGCCACCGCGGTGCCGCTGGTCAGCGAAGCGTTCGACTGGGAGCACGCGGTGTTCATGGGGGCGACGATGTCCTCGGAGACGACCGCGGCGGCTGCCGGTGCGGTCGGCGCGCTGCGCTTCGACCCGATGGCGATGCTGCCGTTCCTCGGCTACAACATGGGCGACTACTTCGCCCACTGGCTGAACATCGGCAAGACAGACGGCATCCAGCTGCCGAAGGTCTTCTACGTCAACTGGTTCCGCAAAGACGACGACGGCAAGTTCCTCTGGCCCGGGTTCGGCGAGAACAGCCGGGTGCTCGAGTGGGTCTTCCGCCGCTGCGCCGGCGAAGCCGAGGCGGTCGAGACGGCGATCGGCCTGCTGCCGACCCCCGACGACCTCAACACCGACGGCCTCGAGCTCTCCGACGCGGCGCTCACCGAGCTGCTCACCGTCGACGAGGATCTCTACCGCCAGGCGATCCCGCAGATCAAGGAGCACCTCGCCAAATTTGGCGACAAGCTGCCGGCCGAGGTGAGCGCCCAGCTCGACGCGCTCGAGCAGCGCCTCTCCGCTTAGCGGTTCAGCGGTCGACCCCCTCGTCGAGCCAGCGGGCGCGCAGAGCGTTCGCAAGGCGCTCGACGAGGGGGTCTTTTCCTTTCAGGGGTTGCCCGTCGAGCGAGCGGACGGGGCGGATCCCGCGCAGGGATGAGGTGAGGAAGAGGTCGTCGGCCCCTTCGAGGTCGGCGAGGTCGAGGGGGCGCTCGGTGGCGGGGATGCCGAGCGCGGCGGCCAGCTCGAGGGTCGCGGCGCGGGCGGTGCCGGGGAGGATGCGGCCGTCGACGGGCGGGGTCGCGAGTGTGCCGTCGGCGACGATGAAGAGGTTGGCGCGGCCCGCCTCGAGGACCTCGTCGTCGGCACCGAGGATCAAGGGGACGACCTCGCCGAGCTCGGCCTCGCGAGCCTCGAGCCAGTCGCGGTCGGCCCACTTGTGAGCGCCGGCCCAATCGGGATGGCGGACTGTGCGGACATCGGCGCCGTCGGCGCGGGCGGGGAAGAAGATCGCCGGGTCGATCGGCGCGGCGGCGATCTCGAAGCGCAGGGTGGGCGGGGCGCCGTCGCCGTCGGGGAGGAGGTCGATCCGCATGCGGCCGAGGTCGAACGGGGCCGCGGCGTCGCGGATCGCGGCGGGCAGCTCGGCGGGGAGGTCCTGGCCGAAGACCTCGCGGGCGGAGGCCTCGAGGCGGTCGAGGTGGGCGGCGGCGCGGACGGCTCGGCCGTCGGCGACGAGCAGCGTCTCGAAGAGGCCGCGGGCGGGATCGGGCGGGACAGGGGAGGGCATGGCTCTGATTATGCGTGGGTGCAGCGGCTTTTTCCGCCTAGGGCGTCTCTAGATTGCCGGCGATGGAGGCTTCTCCCGCAAACGACGCCGCCGAGCGCGACACCGCCGACGACTGGCGGATCGAGCCACAGCGCTCGATTGCGACGGTCGCCGAGCTGGAAGGGCGGATCGACGTCGCCTTGGCGACCGCGCGCGGGGCCGAAGAGGCGGCGCTCGAGATCGGCGCCGCGAGCCTTGAGGCGGCCGAGCAGGCCCGCCGCGCCGCCGCCCTCGCCGAACCCTGCTCGGCCCCGCCGACGAGTTCCTACGCATCATCGAGGAATCCTTCGACGCCCGGATCCACGCCCGCGGCAACACCATCACGGTCACCGGG
>JAOPZF010000177.1 GCA_025964255.1 Solirubrobacterales bacterium
CTTCGCCAGCGTGAAGTTCGCCTTCGGCGCCTTCGCCTTCACCGCCTTCACCGCGTGGTTGTTGGCGGGTGCCTTCTCGCCGTTGGACGCCATCGCGCTCGCCGTGTTGCTGAGCGGGCCGGTCGATTCGGCGACGACCGAGTAGGTCACGTGGACGGTCTTGCCGACGGCGATGCTCGGGATCGTGCATTCGATCTTCGAGCCGGCCGCCGCGCATTTGCCCGGCCCGGCATCGATCGAGACGACCTTCACCGGGCCGTTCAGCGTGTCGACGACCTTCACGTTCTTGGCGTCGGCGTCACCGAAGTTGGAGATCGCGACGTCGTAGTCGAAGGGCACGCCGACCTGTGGGGTCGAGGTGTCGGCGGTCTTCACGACCTTCAGGTTGGGAGTGCCGCCGGGCGGGGCCGGGGTGATCGGGCCTTCGACGGCGCTTTCGTTGTTGGACTTGTCGGGATCAGGCTCGGGGCCTTCGACGCTGGCGACGTTGCGGATGCTGCCGGTCGCGGTTGCCGCGACTTCAACCGTGAGCGACACCTGCGCCGACCCGCCCGAGGCGAGCTGGCCAAGCTGGCAGGTGACCGTCTGGCCGCTCGCCGAGCAGGTGCCCTGGCTCGGCGCCGCCGACCTGAAGGTGGTCCCGGCGGGAAGCGTGTCCTTGACCGTCACCGCACTTGAGGCCGACGGCCCGTGGTTGGTGATCGCCAGCGTGTAGACGAGCGGCTTACCGGCTTCGGCCTTGCCCATCGTCTTCGTGATCGCGAGATCGGCGTCCGGACCGACCGTCGTCGTGACGGTGCTGGAGTTGTCTTCGATGTGAGGGTCGCCCTCTTCGGCGGTGACGCTCGCGGTGTTGGTCAGTGGCGCGCCGCCGAGCGCGTAAGGGACGTGAACGGTGATCTGGAAGTCAGTCACTTCGCCCACCGCCAGTTCGCCGCCCGGGACTTCGCAGGTGACGACGGTGCCGGCCACGGAGCAGCCTTCGCTCGCTTTCACGAAGTCGGTCCCGGCGGGCAGCGGGTCGGTGACGACCACTTTGTGAGCGGTCGACGGACCGTGGTCTTCGACCTGCAGTTTGTAGGTGAGTTCGCCGTTCGGTTCGACCGTCGCCGGCGCGGTCTTGACGATCGAGAGATCGGCCGCGGGGACGATTTCGGCGGGCGCTTTGGAGTGGTTGTCGGTTTCGTCGGGATCGAACACCGGAGAGTGGACTTCCGCTTCGTTTTCGAACGCTCCGACTTCGGCCGCTTCGACTTCGACTTCGATCTCTACTTCGGCCCCCGGCAGCAGATCGCCGAGTTCGCATTTCACCGCGCCGGCGGGCGCTTCTTCACAGGTGCCTGCGGTGGTCGTCGCGGCGACGAATTTCACCTGCATCGGCAGCGGGTCAGTGACTTCCGTTTCGAGCGCGGTCGACGGACCTTTGTTATCGACGTGGAGCTTGTAGGTGAAGTCCTGGCCGAGCAGCACCGGATCTTCCGGCCCGGTCTTGACGATCGACAGTTTGGCGAGCCCTTCGAGCGGCGTTTCGGCTTCCGATTCGTTGTTCGCCAGGTTTTCGTCGGGCTGATCGCCTTCCACCTTGGCGATGTTGGTGATGATCCCTTTGGTCCCCGGTTCGACTTCGACCGTGAAGTGGAAGACGTGCGTGTTTTCGCCCGCCGCCGCCTTCAGTTCGGCCAGTTCGCAGGTGATGATCCGCGCCGCTTCGGTGCACCCTGCTTCGAGCGCGCCTTCGAGCTTGGTGTGTTCGGGCAGCGGGTCGGTGACGACGATCCCGGTCGCGTCGGAAGGCCCGTTGTTGATGACTTCGAGGCTGTAGTCGATGTCTTCACCGGCATTCGCCGTTTCCGGGCTCGCAGTCTTGACGATCGCCAGGTCCGATTCCTGGGTGACGTTGAAGGAGCCTTCGTCTTTGCCTTCGGGCGTCACTTCCTGCGGCGTCGAGGCTTCGGCGACATCGCTGATTCCCGTGTTTTCGGCGAGCGAGGGAAGCGCCCGGATCGGGACCGTGATTTCGACCGATTTGGTCGGCGCGATCGATGCGATCGTCCACCCCAGAGTCGTTTCGCCGGCGCCCGGGGCGTTGGCTTCGGCTTCAGGGGTCCGCGGCGCGAAGCCGGCTTCCGGGTTGGCGGTAGCCGGAGCTTTGAATTCCTGCCCGGTCGAGAGGACGTCCGAGACCGTCACCCCGTTGGCGACGCCGCTGCCTTCGTTGGTGATTTTGATCGTGTACGCGCCTTCTTCGCCGGCTTTCAGCGCGCCGTTGTCAGGCGTCTTTTCGACTTTCAGTTCGGGCGCGATCAGTTCGGCTGCGGCTTCGGCCGTATCTGCGTATTCGCCGGTTGCGTCTTCGGTCGAGCCGGTCGCGTCTTTGGCCGTGACTTTGGCCGTGTTCAGGTTCGGGCCGAGGCCGGGTTCGACCGCCGCCGCCGCGCTCGGGATCGCTTCGTAGAAGATTTCGGTTTCGGTCAAGTTGCCCGGCACCGTCCAGGTGAGCACCTGGCTGGCGCCGACCGTCGATTCCGCCGGCGCGGCGGTCGCGCCGCCGACTTTGCCGGTGCCCGCGACGTAGGTCCAGTTTTCCGGCAGCGTGTCGACGACGACCGCTTCTTTGGCGATCGCACCCGAGTTGTTGCGGGCGATCAGATGCCAGGGGAAGACTTCGCCGACGTTCACCACGTTGCCGCCGAGCACGCCAGGGCCCGCGATCTTTTCGAGTTCGATCAGCGGCAGTTCTACTTCGAACGTCTGGCTCGCTTCCGGGCCTTCGTAGGTGCGCACCGCTTCCGCCACTTTGCGTTCGGGTTCGGGCAGTCCGAAGTAGACCGGTACATCGGCTTCGTTTTCAGCTTCGTCCCCGGTCGTCAGGCTTTCCGAGCCGATGAGTTCGGCGGTGTAGGTGAGGGTCACCGACGATTCTTTGGCGATCGTCGGGATCACCCAGACCGGCGGCGCGCCCGCGGCCGAGGTGGCGAATTCGGCGCCAACGACCGGCGTGAAGTTATGCAGGTTCGGCGTCGGGGAGTCGGTGACTTCGGTTTCGAAAGCGGGCGAGGTGCCTTCGTTGGTCACCGTCAACGTGTAGGTGATTTTCGAGGCCGGTTCGATCAGGCCCGGGCCGAGTTCCGGCGCCGCGGTCGCGGTCTTCGTCAGCGTGATTTCCGGCTCGAGCACTTCGGTCGGCGCGGTCGCTTCAGGGGTTTCTTCGCTGAAGCCGCTCGCGCCCGGCGTCGGCACTTTGGTCGGTGCCGCGCCTTCGGCTTCGTTGTAGAGGCCGACGACGTGGTTGATCAGCGTTTCACCGGCTTCGACTTCTCCGCCGCCGTTCTTTTTGTCTTCGATGTGCGCTTTGAATTCGATCAGCAGTTCGCGTTCCGCGGGCGCGGCGGCCAGTTCTTTGCCGAAGTACCAGCCGAGCAGGGTCGTCCCGCCGGGACCTTCACGCGGGGCCAGCTCTGCGCCTTCGACCGGGTCTTCGCAGCCTTT
Organism: Solirubrobacterales bacterium; assembly: GCA_025964255.1. Taxonomy (GTDB): domain Bacteria; phylum Actinomycetota; class Thermoleophilia; order Solirubrobacterales; family 70-9; genus VAYN01. Next base: position 3,490 of record JAOPZF010000177.1, read on the forward strand.
GACGCATTTCGCCGAGATCGCGGGGGCGTCATAGCCGATGCCGTTCGGCAGCGTGTCCACGACCGTCGTGTTGAAGAAGTTGATCTGCGGCGGCAGGTTCATGTGGAGTTTGTAGGTGAGGTTCGTGCCGATCGTCCCTTCGCCGGGCGCCACTTCCTTGCTCACCGTCGCGCCGACCAGCCGCACCGAAGTGTTCGTTTTGGATTCGTAGCCTTTTTCGGCCGCTTTGTAGGCGCCTTCGGTGAAGGTCGAGGTGCGCGCGCCGGCGGGCGGCGATCCCCCTTTGTCAGGCAGGCTCTGCGTCGTGCCGACGACTTCGTTTTTGAAGGTCGACGCCGCGGTCGCCGGTTCTTCGACTTTCAACTGGTAGGTGCGGGTGACCGTCGCGCCAGGCGCGATCGGGGCGACTTTCCAGACGATCGTTTTGCCGACCACGGTTCCGCCTTCGGAAAGCGAGCCGGTGACGACTTCCATCCCGGCCGGGATGGTGTCGACCAGCGCGACTTCATAAGCGGTCGAGACGTTGCCGGGGGTTACCGAGTTCGTCGCCGTGACCGTGTAGTCGACCGTGTCGCCGGGAGCGACGATGCCGCCAGGAGCGGTCTGCGTCTTGCCGACGACCAAGTTGGGCTCGACCACCGGCGTCGTCACTTGGGCCGGCAGTTCGACCGTGCGGCCGACTTCCGGATTGTCTTCGAATTTGAACAGTGCGTGGTTCGTGATGTTGGTGCCGCGGACGTTGGCGGCGATGTCTTTGACCCGCGCGTCGAATTCGATCGTGACGACGTCCGCGCCGCTGCCTTCAGGGTTGACGTACGGAGCTTCGAGGTCCACCGTGATCAGGGCGCCGACGACCGTGGGCGTTTTGATCGTCCCCCCGGCACCGGGCGAGAGTTCGGCGGTCGTCGAGCCGGCGATGTATTCAAGGTTCGACGGGACCGTGTCGGTGATCGCCGGAGTCCCGTAGAGGGTGCTGCCCGCCGGGATCGTCGCGGTCACCGTGTAGTGGACGATTTCGCCGATCGTCGCTTTGTTTTCGCCGTTTTCGGCTTTCGCGCTCTTCGTCAGCGCCGCCCCGGTGGTGACTACCGAAGCCGTGTCACGCGCCGGCCCCGCGTTCTCTACTTCCGGCGTCACCGCCGGGTTGATGTTGTCTTCGGGGAAGTAGGTGAATTTTTCGCCGGTGATGCTGTTGGTTTCCGATTTGAACTGGGTGACCCCGGCCTCGTTTTCGAATTTGTGCCCGGGGGCGACGTCGATCGGAACCTTCACCACGTAGGTCAGCGGGCCGGCGGTCGCACCGGGTCCAACTTCGACGCCTTCCCAGACGATCCGCCCGGTGCCCGCGCATTTACCGCCGTTGCTGATCGAGGATTCTTCGATGTCGACGCCGCATTCGAACTCCGCCGGCAGTTCATCCCAGACTTCGATGTCTTCGGCTTTCAGCGTGCCTTTGGTGTTCGGGATTTCGATCCCGTATTTGACTGCGTCACCACCGGCGACCGTCGCCCCTTCACCGGCGGGAGCGCCGTTCACTTCGAGCACGCGCTTGGTCAGAGTGAGCGCCGGTTCGGTGCGTTTGACTTCGGCGCGGTCGCGCAGCGGGAACGTCTCCCCTTCGGTGTTCGAGTAGACGAACTTCATCAGGTTGCCGCTGATTTCTCCGGGTTCGCTGCTCGGGGTCGCTTTGACTTTCGTCTTGAAGCGCCATTCGAAGAGTTGTTCTTTTTCGACCGATTCGGCGCCCGCTTTGCCGATTTCCCATTCGAGCGCTTCTTCAGTTTCGGCCGCCACCGTGTCGAATTTCGATTCGATCGTGTTTTCTTCGCCTTCGAACGCGGAGCCTTTGACGTATTCCTCGTCGGTCGGGATGAAGTCGCTGACCACCGGGTGGCCGGCATAGAGGTTGGCGGCGAATTTGACGACAAGGCGCCAGCAGATTTCGTCACCGGGACGGTAGAGCGGCAGCCCGCCCGGGAACCCTTCGAGCCCCTTCACGTATTCGCTCGTCGGCCCTTTGCATTCTTCCGGCACAAGGCCTTCGTTTTTGCGCACCGTCTTTTCGATTTCGACGCCGCCCGCTTCCTGGGTCGCCGCCGACACGTCGGTGACCGGGATCCCGGTTTCGACATGAGGGAAGATCCGATTCGCCCCGGGCACTTCGCAGTTCGGGTCGGCGACGGCGGTGGCCCCTTCGCCGGTGTAGCAACGGTTGAACGCGGTGCCGTTGGTTTCGACGTGGTTCGTCCACGAGTCGCCGGTGAGGACGGGTCTGGCTTTGTCGTCTTCGAAGTTGAGCTGGTAGAAGGTCTGCGTCGCGGTCGGGAACGTGATCAACAGTTCCTGCGACGGTTCGAGGTGTTCCAGCGCGTTTACCGTCGAGTCGTCGAATGCGAGTTTGTACCCGCCCGCCGCCTGCTCTTCGGCGAGGGAGTATTCGACCTGTTCTTCGGCCCCCGCCGGTTTCGCGCCGCCCTTCACGTATTTGACGACCGGGTGGAATTTCGTCGGTTCCGTCGGTTGGCATTCCGCGCTCGGCGACCCGGAGGGGCCCTCGAAGTCTTTGGTCCCGAGCGGGCAGAGGCCGTTCGGGAGTTCATCGGTGATCGACACCGGTTCGTCCCAGCGGTACTCGGAGGTCTCGAGGCGCAAGCTCCAGATGCTTTTCGCTTCGTCGAAGATCTGCCCTTGGTTGACCGACTTCTGGATCGCCAGGTCCTCGGCGGTCCGGGTCATTTCGTCGCTGTCCTGGACGTCGACGTTTTCGTATTCGCCGGTCGCCCGGGCGATGTTGGTGAGTTCTTCCTCGTCGAAGGTTTCCGGGCCCTGGTTGTTGTTCAGGTCGGCGATCTGGCCGAGGCTTTCGGCACTCGGTTCGGCGCCCGACCAGGTCAGCGAGTTGCGCAGGATCGGGATCGCCGCGACGTATTCGAGTTTGTATTTCTCGCCTTTTGCCAGCGATTCCGGCCCTTCCCATTTGACGTGGGTGTAGATGCCGAGCGGCTTCGGGCCGGGCGGATCGACTTCTTCGGTTTTGACGTAGTACGGCGCGATGCAGTTCGGCACCGAGGGCGCGTTGCCGGGGTCGATTGCCCCGGACCCGGGGTACTCTTCCGCCGATCCGGGGTTGGTCCCGATCGCATTCGTCGTGTTGTCGGTGGTGCCGCAGCCGAGGAACTCGAGGCCGGCCGGGAGGAAGTCTTCGATCCCGATCGCGTCCGGTTTGCCGAGGCGCAGTTCGGTCCCCTGCGTCGGCCCGACTTTGTTGTTCTTGACGGTCAGCGTGTAGACCGTCTGGTGTTCGTGGACGCCGCGGAGGATCTCGCCCTCTGGGTTCGGCTCCGACTTTTCGATTTCGATCGCCGTCAGTTCGGTCGTCGCTTCGGCGCCGTCGTTGCCTTTGAAGCTGCCGGCGACGACTTCCCCGTTCGCTGCGAAGTTCGGTTTGTTGCGCGGTTCTTTGGTGACGAAGGCTTCAGCTTTGTGGGTGTAGATGTGCGTTTCGGCGAGTTTGAAAAAGGTCGTCGACGGTTCGACTTCGTAGGCGAGGACATATTCGGAGCCGGCGCTGAGGTCGGAGACGTTTTCGAAGAGCAACGTCGTTTCGCCTACGTTCGGCGCGTTGACGAGCACCGTCGGCGCGATTTTGCTCGAGGAGCCCACCACGTAGGTGACGCCTTTGGGCAGCACGTCGCGGAAGCTGAGGTTGTAACCCCGCGGTTGGCCGACCGGGTTATCGACCACCAATTGGACCGGCTGCGTAGTGCCGAGTAGCGCCTGTTCGGGGGCGCGCTTGTCGAGGCTGATGTTCGGTTCACCGGCCGCGGAGGCGACGGCCGGAACGACCAGCGCGATCGCCGCGAGCAGCGCCGAAAAGAAGAGAAATCCTTTGTTTGCGACCGAGTCCAACGTGTGCGTCTTCGGCACTCGCCGGGAAATCCTTTAGGGCCGCCTACAGAATTTTCACAAGTGGTGGCCTGACGCCATGGGAGAAAATTCCTTGACCGTGGTCCCTAATTCTAGGTAGAGTGCTTCTCGTCAAGCGCCGGCTCGGGAGGCGGGCGCGCGAATCGGGAGGCGGCACGATGAGCAAGGTGATGTTGAGGCGCGCGGCGGCCGCGTTGACGATCTTGGCCGCGGTCATGGCCTTCGCGGCACCGCTGGCGCAGGCGGCTCCGCCGACCCCGGAAGAAGACCCCTTCTACCACTACGCGGGCGCCACGCCGCTGGCTTCGATCGCCCCCGGGACGGTGCTGAAAACCCGCACGTTGAGCTACCACGTGCTCGGCCTGCCGACCCCGGTCCCGGCGATCCAGCTGCTCTACCGCTCGACCTCGCAGCTCGGCGAACCGACCGTCAACGTCACCTCGGTGCTGAAACCGCTGCTGACGATCGGCGCCCCGCAGGTCGTCTCCTACCAGTCCTTCTACGACTCGCTGAACCCGGTCGACGAGCCCTCCTACGCGATCAGCGGCGGCCTCGGCCTGGGCGGCGCGATCCCGCAGGTCGAGTCGGCGCTGATCGGCCCCTCGCTACTCGCCGACCGCACCGTCGTGATCACCGACACCGAGGGCGAGAACGCCGACTTCGCCGCCGGGCCCGAGTACGGGATCAACACCCTTGATGGCCTGAAGGCGGCGCTCGCCTCCGCGGCGACCGGCCTCTCGTCGACGAAAAAGATCGCGATGATCGGTTACTCGGGCGGCGCGATCGCGACCGAGTGGGCGGCCGAGCTGGCGCCGACCTACGCGCCCACGGTCAACTCGAAGCTGGTCGGCGCGACGATGGGCGGCGTCCTCGTCGACCCGGCCCACAACTTCCACTACGTCGACGGCAGCCTCAACTGGGCGGGCGTCATGCCGATGGCGATCATTGGCGTCTCGCGCGCCTTCCACATCGACCTCACCCCGTACCTCTCGGAATACGGCAAATCCATCTACGCGAGACTGGAAAAGGCCTCGATCACCAGCGTGCTGCTGCAGTACCCGGGCCTGACCTGGACCCAGCTGGCGAAGCCCGAATACCCGACGCCGGAGTCGATCCCCGCCTACGTCCACGTCGTCAACCAACTGATCATGGGGACGGGCGGCACGCCGACGATCCCGCTGCAGATCTCCCAGGGCGCCCTCGGTGAGCTCGAAGGGACGGCGGGCAACAAACCGGGGATCGGCGAGGGCGACGGGGTGATGATCGCCGGCGACGTTCGCTCCCTGGCGCGCCAATACTGCGCCAAAGGGGACAAGGTCCAGTACACCCAATACCCACTCGGTCACATCGGCACGGCCGTGCCCTGGATCGCCGAAGCGATGACCTGGATGAACGCCCGCTTCCTCGGCCTCCCCGCCCCGCAGAACTGCGCGAGCATCGAACCCGGCAACCCGCTGACGCCGATCGCGGAATAGCTAGGTCGAGGCGGTTTCGGCCTCGACTTGAGCGTTCCAGTCGCGTTTGGCATCGCGCCAGCCTTCGTCGGTGAGGGTACGTTTCCAGTAGCCGGAGGCGGAGAGGGACTCGGCGGGGACGGACCGGTCGACGACCAGGTGGCGGCGCGCGAGGCGGACCGAGGTGGCCTCGCCGTGGAGGAAGGCCTGGGGCGTGCCGGGCGGGAAGTCGAGGGCGGAGATCGCCTCCGCGAGGAGCCCGTCGCCGTCGCCGTGCAGCCAGTGGACCTCGAGGTCGCCGGGCGAGGTGAGGCCGACCTGCTCCTCAGGCCCGTGCACCTGGAGGAAGACGTGGACCGGCGCGCCCACCGGCACCCGCGCGAGCGAGGTCGAGATCGCCGGAATGACACTGGTGTCGCCCGCCATCAGGTGCCAGTCGGCAGTCGGGTCGGGCGCGTAACCGCCGCCAGGACCCTGGAGCCCGAGCGTGTCGCCAACCTGCGCCGCCGCCGCCCACGGGCCGGCGATCCCCTCGTCGCCGTGGACGACGAAGTCGATCGTCAGTAGGCCTCGCTCGGCGTCCCACTCGCGCACCGTGTAGGTGCGGACCTTCGGCCGCTCGCCCTCCGGCGCACCCTCGCGGGGGAACTGCAGCTTCACGTAGTGGTCGCTGAACTCGCCGAGCTCGAACCCGGCGAGGCCGTCGCCGCCGAAGACGATCCGGGTGAGGACCGGGGTCAGCGGCTCGACCGATTCGACCCTGCCGGTCAGCAGCGGGCGGTTGCGAGCTTTGGTGGGAGGCGTGGTGGCGATGGCGTTTAGGGGGACCTAAGACTTCTTGGACCCACCCAGGATTGCAGACCGCGATCGCGTGACGTGATCGCGCAGGCGCTCGCGGGCCAGATCGACGTCGCCGGCGGCGAGCGCGTCGATGATCGCGGCGTGCTCCGCGGTGATCACGACGCGCTCGCGTTTCACCGCGTCGTGGCTCGAGATGTAGCGGTGGACGCGGTCGTGGACATCGTCAACGAGCTCGACCGTCATCGTCCCCGGCCCGGCGATGACGCGGTGGAAGCTGCGGTCGAGCTCGAACCAGGCGTCGCCCGGCTCCTCCTCGGCCAGCCGCGCGTTGAGGTCGCGCAGCTCGGCCAGCTCGGCCTCGCCCACCGGCCCGCGCCGCGCCAGCCCGAGGTCCTCGAGCGCGGCGCGGATCTCGACCAGCTCGGCGACCTGGTCCGGGGTGACGTTGCGGACCACGAACGGGTGGTACGGCGTGGCGACGATCAGCGACTCGGCCTGCAGGCGGTTGAGCGCCTCGCGGATCGGGATCCGGCTGACGCCGAAGCGCTCGGCCAGCTCGACCTGGTTCAGCTGCGTCTCCTCGGTGACCTCACCGTGGATGATCTCCTCGCGAAGCTGCTCGTAGACGACGTCGGCGCGCGAGACCCGCGGCGTCGGCGGTGATTTGTCGCCTGCCACCCGCGCCTACTCCCCGGCGAGATCCGGCAGCGCCGCGCCGGTGTGCTCGAGGACGGCCTCGACGAGCAGCGGCCAGAGCTCTTCGGGACGGTCATGGCCCATGTCCTCGACCAGCAGCAGGCGCGCGCCGGGGACGAGCTCGGCGGTCCGTTCGCCGCCGTCGTGGCCGATCAGGGTGTCGTCGAGGCCGTGGATGACGAGGGTCGGCAGGTCGAGCTCCCGCAGGCCGTCGGCGCGTGGGCCGGTGGCGAGGATCGCGGCGAGCTGGCGCGGCGTCCCGGCGGGGTAGTAGCAGCGGTCGTAGCTCGCGGCGGCGAGCGCTTCGGAGCGGACGCGCGAGCCGTAGCGGCGCGAGGCCCAGATCATCATCTTGTCGGCGCTCACCTGGATGTTGGCGTCGCGCTCGCTCGGCGAGGGCTTCAGCAGCGCTTCGATCGCCTCCGGGGTCGAGGCGCCGTACTCGGGCTCGCCGGTGGTCGACGACATCGAGGTCAGGGTGAGCAGCCGCTCGGGGTGGTCGATCGCCAGCTGCTGGGCGATCATCGCCCCCATCGAGACGCCGAGCACGTGGGCGCGATCGATCCCGAGGTCGTCGAGGATCGCGACGCAGTCGTCGGCCAGGTCGCTCAGCGTGTAGGCGGCGATCTCGAGCACCCGCTCGGCTTCGCCCGCTTCCGCCGCCGCGACCAGCGCGCCCATGTCGACCTCGAGGTCGTCGAGCTTCGAGGAGAGCCCCGAGTCGCGGTTGTCGAACTCGATCACGAAGCGGCCGCCGGCGGCAAGCGTCTCGGAGAAGGCCCGCGGCCAGGCGATCAGCTGGCTGCCGTATCCCATGACGAGGAGCAGCGGTGGATCGGTCGGCGATCCGACCGTCTCGTAGTAGATCTCGATCCCGCTGGGCGTGGTGGTCGTCGGCACCCGCGGAAAGATCGCACACGGCGGAGTTCGGGCGCTACGCTCGGACGGGATCCGACGAGAGGAGCTGAGGTGCCGACGATCGAACCGGGTGACATCGACGAGACGGTCGCGCCGAGCGGCCCGGGCTGCGCGGAGTGCACGGAGGCGGGCGGATGGTGGCTGCACCTGCGCCGATGCGCGGCCTGCGGGCACATCGGCTGCTGCGACAACTCGCCCGAACAGCACGCGACCAAACACGCCGAGGCGACCAGGCACCCGGTGATCACGAGCTTCGAGCCGGGCGAGGACTGGTTCTACGACTACCGCTCCAACGAGTTCTTCGACGGCCCGCCCCTTGCCGCCCCCGACGCCCACCCGCTCGACCAGGGAATCCCCGGTCCCCCGGGCCGCGTCCCCAGCGACTGGCAGACGAAGCTCCACCCGTAGCGCCGATCATCGCGCCCTATGCCCTTCGATATTTCCCCGTCATATAAGGGGTAAATAGCGAAGGGCATTCACCGAGACGCTGTTCCCGCCTCAGGCCGAGGTGATCGAGGTGGCGGACCTGGAGCGCTGCTCGCCTGAGCGCGGCCCGGGGGGCGCCGCGCCGGCTCAGGCGGCGCGCGTTCCTGGTGCGGCGGTCGCGGCCTCCGCGTCGAGGTCGACGATGACGTGGGTCATCGGCAGGTCGACCTCGCGGCGCGTGCGCTCGACCACGTCGTGCTCGAGCCAGCGCGACTCGCCGGGTGGGAGAGTCGAGATGACGATCTCATCGGCGGGGAAGACGCGCAGGGCGTCCTCGATCGCCATGTTCGGGTCGGGGTCGCCGACCTCGGCCCGGACCTCCACCCCTACTCCGCGCAGCGCCGCCACGGAGCGGTCCATCCGTTCCCGCGCCGCATCCATCCCCTTGTCGACGTCGGAGGCCCAGCGCTCGGCGCGCGAGCCGACCATCCCCGGGCAGACCAACATCACCTCGCAGTCGTTGCCGCGGCAGCGGTTGGTGATCTCGTCGAGGAGCTGGCGGCCCGCGGCGGTCTGATTGGCGACGACGAGGATGCGGCGGGTGCTGTCGGGGTTGCGCCGCGTGCGGACCTCGCGAGGCTCGCTCCCCCGCGTCCCACGCCAGGCGAACCAGACGCCGACGGCGATCAGCACTGCCGCCAGCAGAATCCCCCAGATCGGACTCGTGATCAGGGTTAGCGCGACCACGAGGGCCGCCGCTGCCACGAGAACGATCACGAGGGGGAAGACATCCGCCTCGCTACGAAGCGGGTTGTGCATGGGCCGATTGTAGCCGCTGTCACTAGCCCTGGCTACCTATTTTTAAGTTCGGGGAGGCGGCCGCCCGCCTGCGAAGATCGGCCGATGAAGATCGGCACCCCATTCGGCGAGTTCCCCTTCGTCTACCGGAAGATCGAACGGCGCGAGGACGGCGTCGCGATCGTGGGCACCGTCGCCGGGGTCGACTCGCGGGTGGTCTTCGACAAGGACGACGGGCGCCGCGCCGCACTTGTGCTCGGCGTCCCGGCGGCCGCGGCGCTGCTGCTGCTCGCTCGTCGGGTCAGGCGGTAACGGACTTCAGCTCGGCGAGCGCGTCGCGGAGGAGCTTGCGCAGGTCCTGGCCGTGGGGGTCGGTGGTCCAGCGTTCGAAGGCGACGCGGAGGACCGACATCCCGGCGTCGGCGGCGAGGCCCGCGGCGGGTTCGGTGACGCCGCGTTCGCGCAGCGCCGCGGCGACGGATCCCGAGAGGCCGGCGAGCTTCGCCCGCTCGCGTTCCTGCAGCTCGGGGTTGGCGTCGAGGAGCGCCTGGCGTTTGCCGGCGCGGTCGGGGATCTGCTCGAAGACGACGGCGCTCGCGTCGAGGCCGGCGGCGACGGCGTCGAGCGGCGACGCTTTCGCGGGCGCGTCGAGGACGCCTTTGATCACCGTCCCTTCGAAGATCTCGGTGCCGGAGAACAGCACCTCGCGCTTGTCGGTGAAGTAGCGGAAGAAGGTGCGCTTGGTGAGGCCGGCGCGCTCGGCGATGTCGGCGACGGTCGTGCCCTCGTAGCCGCGCTCCTCGAACAGCTTCATCGCCGCTTCCTCGAGGCGCCCTTTCGAACCTGGTGCCCATCTGCCCATGTGTCGATTGTAGTGATGACACCGCGTGACATGGGAGTGCTAGGCTGATGGCACCAAGTGACATCAAGGTCCTCAGCGGCCGGAGATGTCCACCTGGACCACTTCCCACCACGATTCTTGGAGGTTCAACATGCGCGTATTCGTCACCGGCGCGTCCGGCCACATCGGCAGTCCCGTCGTCGCCGAGCTGCTCGAGGCGGGCCACGAGGTCGTCGGCCTCGCCCGCTCCGACGACTCGGCCGCGAAGATCGAGGCGGCCGGCGCCGAGGCTCGGCGCGGCGATCTCGACGATCTCGACGGCCTCAAGCAGGCGGCGAGCGAGGCCGACGGCGTCATCCACCTGGCGTTCCGTCACGACCTGATGGCGACCGAAATGGAGACCGCGATCGCCACCGACCTCGCCGCGACCGAAGCCTTCGGCGACGCACTCGCCGGCACCGACAAGGCCTTCGTCAACACGAGCGGCACGCTGATGCTGGCGCTCGCCGGGGTCACCGGTCGGGCCGGGAACGAGGACGACCGCTCACCGGGCGGCCACCGCGGCGACGTCGAGAACGCCACCCTGGCGCTCGCCGACCGCGGCGTCCGCTCCTCGGTCATCCGCCTCTCCCCCTTCGTCCACAGCTCCGAACTGGACAAGCACGGCTTCGGCCCGATCCTGATCGGCTTCGCTCGCGCCGCGGGCTACGCGGGCTACCCGGGCGAGGGCACCAACCGCCTCCCCGCCGTCCATACCCTCGACGCGGCCAGGCTCTACCGCCTCGCGGTCGAGTCGGCGCCCGCCGGCCAGGTGCTGCACGGGGTCGGCGACGAAGGCATCGCGACGAAAGACATCGCCGAGGCGATCGCCCGCGGCACCGGCCTCCCGGTCCAGTCGGTCCCCGAGGACTACTTCCAGTTCCTCGCGTTCGCCCTGGTCGCCGACAACCCGACCTCGAACGCCAAGACCCGTGAGGTCCTCGGCTGGGAGCCGACTCACCCGGGGCTGATCGAGGACTACGCGCTGGGCGGCTACTTCGCCTAGAGCGCCGAGGGGGAGATTCGACGGACCCCTCCCTCACGAACTGCGGGAGGTTCGTTCGGGGTCCGTCGAATCTCCCTTCCACGACCGGTGCGGGGGCCGGCTGGGCTCCTGAACGAACCTCCCCGCAGTTCGTGAGAGAAGGAGCCC
>JAOPZF010000193.1 GCA_025964255.1 Solirubrobacterales bacterium
CCCGGTCTCGATGCTGATCGAGATGGTTCCCCTGCTCGTCCTCTTCGAGTTGAGTATCTTGCTTGCAAGGTGGTTCGGCCGCTCAAGTGAAGGGGCGGCCGCGGCCGAGCCCACCACGCAGGAGTAATCATGAGGGCCCTGCACTGCGCGGAGCGACGTCCGCCTTGGTTTCGGTGCTGAGCACCATCAGGGTCTTGGTTCCGGTTATGCGACCGCTCCGCCGCAGAAGGTCGATCACGCGCGTCAGGTCAGCGACATCCCGGACCCGAAGGTGCGCTAGTGCGTCAGGGTCCCCGGCGGTGGTGTAGACGGCGTCGACCTCAGGAAGGTCACGCGCTATCCCCGCAATGTCGGCGACCTTCGTTTTCCCGGCGAATCTCAGCTCCGAGAACGCCTCGATCGGCCGACCGAGTTTCTCGTGGTCGAGGACCGCCGTGAAGCCGGTGATCACACCAATCTCGATCAGGCGGTCGAGCCGTCGTTTGACAGCGGGCGGGGAAAGGCTGACGACGGTGCCGATATCGGCGAGCGTTCGGCGACCATCCTGGACGAGCAGCTCGATTATTTCGTGATCGGTCCCGTCGAGCTGGAGATCTTCGGTCACGCGGACGAATCATAAGCGATCTATCTCTTTTACGGAGATATCAAATGAATGTGAGCCGATTGACCTTCGGTGAGTGGCGCCGAGAGCGACCTCTACTTAAGTTGTCCTCATGATGCAGGTTTCCGTACCGACCTCCGACGCTGCCGTGACGATCGACGACGACTTGCTCGGTCACGTCCAGGACCGGGTCCTCTGGCTCGCCACCTCGATCGTCCACCACGCCAACAAGGTTCGGGAGACGCCGTCCGGCGTGAAGGTGGGCGGCCACCAAGCCTCGTCGGCCTCGATGGTCGGGATCATGACCGCGCTCTATTTCGAGCACCTGGCGGCGGCCGACCGCGTGTCGGTAAAGCCTCACGCGGCGCCGGTCCTGCACGCGATCAACTATCTGCTCGGCCGCCTCGACCCCGCGTACCTGACCGAGCTCCGCGCCTTCAAGGGCCTGCAGAGCTACCCCAGCCGGATCAAGGATCCCGACCCGGTCGACTTCTCCACCGGCTCGGTCGGCATCGGTGCCACCGCGACGATCTGGAGCGCGATCGCCAACCGCTACCTCGCCGACCACTTCGAGGCGCCGCGGGCCGGGCGCGAGATCGCCCTGCTCGGCGACGCCGAGCTCGACGAGGGGGCGATCTGGGAGGCCCTGGTCGACCCGATGGTGCCGGCCTTGGGCGAGCTGATGTGGGTGGTCGACCTGAATCGCCAGTCGCTCGACCGGATCGTCCCCGACATCGCCGCCGGCCGGATCCAGTCGATGTTCGAGGCCGCCGGCTGGCACACCGTCGTCGTCAAGTACGGACGCTTCCTGCGCGAGCTTTTCGCCCGCAAGGGAGGCGAGGCTCTGCGTCGTCGCATCGACGGCATGCCCAACGAGGAGTACCAGCGCCTCCTGCGCGCTGACGCCGCGGAGCTGCGCGAGCGCCTGCCGGGGAGCGGCCGCGGCCGCAGGGATCTCGAAAAGCTGGTCGGGGAGCTCGACGACGCAGAGCTGGCCCGCGCGATCCGCGACCTCGGGGGGCACGATCTCGTCGACCTGATCGAGGCTTTCAGGGCGTGCGATCGCGACGAGCGCCCCTCCGTCATCTTCGCCTACACGATCAAGGCCCGCGGGCTCGCGACCGAAGGCCATCCCGCCAACCACTCGGCGCTGCTCTCGGTCGAGGAGTGGAAGGAGCTGGGGCCGCGGCTCGGTGCCGATGCCGCCGACCCCTGGGCCATCTTTCCGCAGGATTCGCCCGAGGCGGCGCTCTGCGCGGCGACCGCGAAGCGACTCGAGCGCCCTTCGGTGAAGATCGAGGAGCCGCCGCCGGCTCCTGTAGACGTCGGCCGCGTCCACCGCGGCAAGGCGTCAACCCAGCAGGCCTTCGGGCGCTTCTTCGTCGACCTCGGCCATAAGGCGCCGGAGCTCGCGGAGCGCGTGGTCACGGTCAGCCCCGACGTCGGCACCTCGACCAACCTCGGCGGTTGGATCAACCACGCCGGGATCTGGAATCCACACGAGCGGGTCGACTGGTTCGCCGACGACACCAACACGCTCGTCCGCTGGCGCGAGGACAAGCAGGGCCGCCACATCGAGCTCGGGATCGCCGAGGTCAACCTGGTCGGGATGCTCGGCGAGCTCGGCACGACGTGGTCGCGCGACGGGCAGCCGCTCCTGCCGATCGGGACGCTCTACGACCCCTTCGTCAGCCGTGCGCTCGAGCCCTGGAGCTTCGGCATCTACGCGGGCGGCCAGTCGATCCTGGTCGGGACGCCGTCGGGGATCTCGCTCGCCCCGGAGGGCGGTGCCCACCAGTCGATCTCGACGCCGTCGATCGGGATCGGGCAGCCCGGCTGCGTCGCCTGGGAGCCCGCCTTCGGCCAGGACCTCGAGTGGGCCTTGCTCGACGCTCTCGGCAGGCTCGGGAAACCCGGCGGCGAGTCGGCCTACTTCCGGCTCTCGACCCGCCCGATCGACCAATCCTTGGCGGCCACCCCGGAGGATCGACAAGCTCGTGACCTCCGCCGCCAAGGCGCCCTCGGCGGTGGCTATCTCCTCCGTGCCGCCGCCGAGGGGCCCCCCGCGGTGGCCCTGGTGGCGATGGGCGTCACCGTGGCCGAGGCCTGCGTTGCGCACGACGAGCTGACCGCCGCGGGGATCGCGACGGACCTCGTGGTCCTCACCTCGGCCGACCTCGTCTTCCGCGCGCTGCGTGCCCGCCAGGGCCTGGCCGAGGGCGACCCGCGCCTCCTCGAGTCGATCTTTCCGGCCGAGCGGGCGGCGCCGATCGTGACCGTCCTCGACGGTCACCCGCATGCACTCGCCTTTCTCTCCGCGATCAACGACACCCCGCTCGCGCCGCTCGGCGTCGACGACTTCGGCCAGTCCGGCGACGTCGACGACCTCTACCGGTATTTCGGGATCGACTCCGAGACGATCGTCGGCGCGGCTGCCGACCTACTTCCATGACCCGCGCCGAAGGAGCACGATGAGCACCGCCACTGCCACCGAGGTGTTGATGCCGAAGCTGTCGGACTCGATGGAGGAAGGGACGATCCTCTCCTGGCTGGTCACCCAGGGCGCCGACGTGGCCTCCGGGCAGGACCTGCTCGAGGTGGAGACCGACAAGGCGAACATGACGGTCGAGGCCGAAGGATCGGGCGCCCTCGAGATCCTGGTCGCGGAGGGCGAGACCGTCGCCGTCGGAACGCCGATCGCCCGGCTCGGCGGCGAACCGGTGGAGCCGTCCGTCCCGACCGGGCTTCCGACCCCCGAGCCGGCGTTGGCCGCCGAGCCCGCCCCCTCGAACGGCGACGCCGGCCGCATCCGCCCCAGCACCCCGCTCGCCCGTCGCCTCGCCCAGGCCCATGGAATCTCGATCGAGTCGATCGGGGCCGGCAGCGGGGTCGGTGGCCGCATCGTCAAGGCCGACGTGCTGGCGGCGGCCGGGATCGAACCAACACCTGCCCCGGAAACCACCCCCGCGGCGGCGCCGGCGCCGCAAGGAAACATCGGCGCCGGTGCGGCCGCGAAGGTCGAGACGGCGAAGGGCGGCTCGAACACCGTTCCGCTGTCGCGCCTGCAGTCGGTGATCGCGCGGCGGATGGCCGAGGCGAAGGCGACGGTGCCCCACTTCCAGGTCGAGACCGAGGCGCGGATGGATGCGGCGATCGGGTTGCGCGCCGAGTTGAAGCGGGTCGCCGACGAGGGTCCGGTGCCGTCCTTCAACGACATGATCGTCAGGGCAACCGCTCTGGCCCTGCGCGAGCACCCGAAAGCGAACGGCTCCTACCTCGACGGTGCCTTCGAGCTGCACGACCGGGTCAACGTCGGCATCGCGGTGGCGGCGCAGAACGCTCTGGTCGTCCCGACGATCTTCGACGCCGACCGCAAATCGCTGGGCGAGATCGGCCGCGACTCGCGCCGCCTAGCCGCAAGGGTGCGGGCGGGCGAGGTGACGCCGCCGGAGCTGGCGGGCGGCACCTTCACCGTCTCGAACCTCGGGATGTTCGGGATGACCGCGATCTATCCGGTGATCAACCCGCCGCAGGCGGCGATCCTCGGCATCGGCAAGACCCGCGCGGTGCTGCAGCGCGGCGCCGACGGCGAGATCGAGGATGCCTCGCTGATGACGTTGACGCTCAGCTGCGACCATCGGATCCTCTACGGCGCCGAGGCGGCCGAATTCCTCGCCGCGATCCGCGATCTGCTCGAGTCGCCGCTGCGGGTGGTGCTGTGAGTTCCGCAACTGACATCACGGTGGCCGCCGAGATTATTGATGGATCGAAAGGCCCAGACCGTTCGCTGTGTCGATTAGCGCCGAATCGAAGCTGGCGACTCTTCCGCCGCTTCGAGACCGCCCGCGAGGCCGGCGCGACAACCCCGAGCAGCTCGGCGAGCAACTGGCGCTGCTCCTCGACGGCGCCTCGGCCCGCAACCGAGTCCTGGACAACGGATCGTTCGCCGCCGCCGCCGCCGCCACCGCGGCCGTCCTCATCGACAACGCCATCCCCGCGGCAGCCAGGCGATGACCTAAGAAGCACCGCGCGCGGCTGATCATCATCGCGGCGTTCTGGGACGCGTTCCTCCGGGCACGGCAGCTCGGTCTCGGCTGAGCGCTGGCTTCCCGGCGCGCGCCGACGGCCGGTGAAACCGTCACTGACGTCGAGCGTCTCGGGTCGATGGCATGTGGTTACGTGCCTCGGCGCCAAAGTCGTTGACATAAGGGTCGTTCTCGGGCGTTCGTGGCGTGAGGCTTCGTCAGTCGATCATCTCGCCGCTGCTGTCGAGCTCGAACCCGCCCGACCTCGGCTCTACCCCACCTGCCTCGAAGTATCGGTAGTGGCCGGCCGGCAGTCCACCCCCGTGCAGCAGGCCCAGGTCCTTGATCGCCCCCGGTAGAGGATTCTCATCGTCACTTGTGCCGGAGCCCATCGCTTCCCAGCCGCGCGCCCCACGGATCTGGAAGTGGATCAACACACGACGAGCTACGCCAGGGCCGTGGCGGCGGATCAGGTGCCTACGTCACCGTTCGTCTCCGCCGACAGGAACTCACCGCGCTGCTGTCCTGGGGGCTCGAACGCGTGGATGGGCCGCGGCCGTCCGCATCTCCGCCGATTACCCAGGGGCCCGATCGGCATCTCGTCGTGCGAGTCGAGGAGGCGACGAGATCCCTGCGCCGACAGGAGGGGCGCGTCGCCGGCGCCCCGCCAGGCGCGATCAGGAGGAGCGCGCCGAACAGCAGTGGCAAGAGCCGACGGAGCATGGAAGACGTGTACGTGGCGAGCTCCTGGGCACCTACGAGGCGCCGACCTTCAGCCCCCAGTTACCGGGCGGCATAGGCTGGACCGCCATCCCCGTCTTCAGATGCCCGCCCCGAAAGGACCATGACCACATGCCCCAGCCCGATGAGGCCCAGCGACTGATCGAAGAACACATCACCACTCTCGGCGAGCAGAAGGCGCAGCTCGAACGGGCGCTTGGCCACCTGCAGGGGTCGGCGGGCGCGGAAGGCCAGGGCTCCGGTCCTCGCGGAGACGCCCGCTCCAGGAATGGCCGACAGGCTCAGAAAGGTGGCAGCGGCGGCGGTGGCAGCGGCGAACGCGCACCGCGTGGGGCCCGACGTGGCGAAGTGATCGACGACCTGAAAACGAATCCGGGCGCCAAGGCCGGTGAAGTCGCGAGCCGGGTCGGGATCAACCCGAACCACGCCCAGACGATCCTCGGCAACCTGGTCAAACAAGGAGTGGCGACGAAGGAAGGCCAGGCGTACACGCTGGTCGCCGGCAAGTCCTAGACCGCCGCGGGGACCGATCGCCCCCTCGACGCGGAACCGACCGCTCGACAGATCACCTTGGGCTCGGTGAAGTTCGTGAACGGTCCGTCGGCCGCCCGCCAGCAACCCGTCCGTCGCCTCTTGACGACAACCCTCCGATCTAAGAGGCTCGCCATCGACCGACGACCCCGGGCAGGCGTGCCGGGGTCGTTGTGTTTCTGGAGCGCCCGGGCGCTACTTGCGCGCCGCGTTTTCGACTACCGGCAGAACCTCGGCCACCGACGGGCAGCCACCGCCCTCGCAGCAGCCCTCGACCTTCTGTCGGCAGTCCTGGCACCACCAGGCCGAGCGCATCCAGAAGAGGCGGTGGGGGAGACCGGTCATCGCGCAGAGCATGGCTCGATGATCGCGAGCGCAGCGGCGGAGCAGGCCTCGAGTCCGGCGTCGGACGTGGATTGGTGGGGTGTAGCGGATTCGCGGGCCGACCGACCTACGCCCGGTAGCCACGGCGACGGCCGATCTCGCCCAGCAGGGCGAGGGCGGGTCGAAGCAGTCGGTCCGGACCGGCGAGGCGGAAGACGTCGCGGTACTCGGTCAGGAGTACGCCGAAGGCGAGCGGGCCCGGCATGCCGTCCTTTCCTACCCGTCCTTCCACCTGGATCCGGTTGATCGCGCGGAACCATTGCTCGGTGCGTCCCGCCGGCGAGGTCCTCCAGCGAACTCGGGCGGACCCGTCACCAGGGTTCCAGAAGGTGTGGATCGTCCCGCGCGGGACGTCGAACTCCTCGCCCGCCGAGTAGCTGCGCACCTCGCCGGCGAGGTCGACCCGAACCTCGCCGTGCAAGACCTCGAAGTGCTCGTCCTGCTCGGGATGGAAGTGCTTCGGCGGCGGCTTGCCCGGAAGGTAGGTCGCCTCGAGTAGCAATGCCTCGGGGTCGCTCGCCAGGATCTCGATCGACTCGGTCGGGGTGATCTTCAGCGTCTCGCCCACCGGCTCACCTTAAGCGTCGCCCACGAAGATTCAAAGGCACTCTGAAAGCGCGCCTCCGCGCTCAGTCGTCCCACCTCCGGGGCCGACCGACCCAGACCGGATCGCGCTCGAAGCGCCTGACCTTTTCCATCCGCACCCGACGCCGCCGATGGCCGTCGAGGCCGATCGTGAAGAGGACCGACGGGGTGCGCGCCCGGCCGATCTCCGATCCGGCGCGGCCGGCCAGGGAGAGTGAGAGGGTGAGGTCGGGCCACCCAACAAACGAGGAGGAATAGATGTCTGAGAGCGTCTACCGCGTCACCGAGGTCATCGGTGTCAGCGCAGATTCATGGGAGCAGGCCGCCCGCAATGCGGTCGAGACCGTCGCGGGCTCGGTTCGCGAGCTTCGGATCGCCGAGGTCGTCCGCCAGGACGTGACGATCGAAGAGGGCAAAATTGCCGAGTTCAGGGTACGGCTCGACGTCTCGTTCAAATACGACAAAGAGTAGGTGGGCCGGCGTCCGGGGCCGGGCGAGGGAGGCTCCGCGGGCCTCCGGATCCAGCCGCCTGGACCCGCCGGGTTGCCCGATCCAGGTCGAGCCGCCGGGGTGGATGCCCGAGCGGCTCGACCCCTGGGGCACCACGCAGGGGAGACCTCACGGACACCCCGCGCCCCCGGGCGGCCCATGGCGGAAGCCGATGCCGTCGAGGGAGACCGGGATTTCGACGTTCGGCAGGCCACTGAAGGTTTCGCCGGCGGAGAGGATGTCGACGATCGTCGGTTCTCCGATCGCCAGAATGAGTCGATGCGTGAGCGACGGAGCCTCCTTGCGGTCATAACGACCCTGTCTGCCTGCGGGTTTCCCCGGAGCGCCCGCGCAGATGATCGACCTTCATCACCTGGGCAAGCACGCCCACTCATCGCAGGGTAAGTAGCCGGCGCGTCCGGTCGCACCGGGGTGGCCGGGTCAAGATCCCCAGCCCGGCCGTCTTTCTCTCGCGATCTCGGCGGCCCCGCGCCGCCCGGGGGCGGCTCGACTGCGGTGGGTCGGCGGCCAGGACGCCGCTTCGGAGCGGTCGAGGAGCTTGACCGTCGCGGTCCTGATCGGTCATGGTGCCCACGATGTCCTGATGCCTCTCTTCAACGCCTATGCCTTCGCCACGAAGCTCCCCGACGCCAAGTTCGTCCTCTACGGCGACGCCGCCCAGGCCTTTCTCTACCGGCACGCCGGTGACTTCGCGGGTGAGGTCCTGGAGTTCACGCAGTGAGGCGAGCGAGCATCCAGGGTCCGCCTCCGCCGGTCCGGAAGCTGTCGCGGTGATGGTCCTCGTCCGGCAGTCGGCCCTCGCCCTCACCGGCGTGCGATGAGGCGCGCCCTCGCCGAGCCCGAGCCGGCGACGGCAGGGTCGCGGCCCGAGGAGGAGCCAGGGATCCGACAGCCCGAGGTGCTCGTCCCGGTCTGGTGGCTGCTCGGTCTGCTCTGCCTGGTCGAGGCGCTCCATGAAATCTGCGGGCTCGGGACCCCGGACGGGGTCTTCGGCCTCGGCATCGAGGCCTTCCTCCAGGTCGCCGCGGCGACGCTCTGCCTCGCCCGCGCCGCCTTCGAGTCGAGGGGAAGGCGAGCCTGGCTCTGGATCGGGGTCGGACTGGCGTCCTGGGCGCTTGGCACCGTGCTCTGGGATCTTCTGTATTGGTCGGACCCGACGCCCCCCTATCCGACCGCCGCCGACGCTCTCTGGCTCGCCTGGTACCCGCTGACCGCGGCGGGGATGGCGCTCTTGATCCACGAGCGGGTGAGGCGTTTCGAGCTGCAACGCTGGATGGACGGGCTGGCCGTGATGTTGGTCGTGATGACCCCGGCGGTGGCGCTGATCGTGCAACCCGCGGCGACCAGCTCCGCCGAGGACGGGCTGGCGACGATCGTCGATTTCAGCTACCCGATTCTCGACGTGCTGCTGGTCGGCGCGATCCTCGGGGTCTGCGGCCTGCTCGGCTGGCGCCCCGGCCGCACCTGGATCCTGCTCGGCCTCGGCTGCGCGCTGGTCGCCCTCGCCGACGGCGTCTTCTCCGTCCAGCAGGCCCGCGGTTCCCTGCTCGGGGGCGACTACAGCTTCATCTGGAGCGTCGGCGCGCTGCTGATCGCCGCCGCGGCCTGGGCAGGTAGACCCGCCGACGACCTTCACCAGGAGGTCTACGGCTGGCGGGCGATCATGCTGCCGGTGGCCGCCCAGCTCTGCGCCGCCGGGATCCAGGTCTATGCGCTCTTCCACGAGATCGGCCGGAGCGAGCGGCTGGTCACCCTGATCGTCCTGATCGTCGCCACGGTGCAGATCGTGATCTCGCGGCCACGGGCTCCTCCGAGCAATCCGTCCTGAGCGACGCTCTCGACCGAGGCGAGACGCTCCCGGTCCCCTGGTCGGGCACGCGCGCGATCAGGGGGAGGGGGGACGGGCCTTCCTCGCGCTCGCCGTCTTCCTGGCGGAGGCGGGCGTCGTGAACCTCAGGCCGACCGGCATCCCGCTCTCGGAGTCATCCGGCGAGGCATCCGCACCGTGAGCGTCGAACCTCCTGGCCGATGGCAGGGGAGCCGACGGGACGACCCGGCTCGACCGTGTCGACCTTCAGCTCTCGCTCAACGGCGCGCCATAGGCTTAGCGTCCGTTTTCTGTTTCCCGATGCTCCGCCGGAAAGGATCTGCCCGCATGCCCCAACCCGAAGAGGCCCAGCGACTGATCGAAGAACACATCACCACGCTCGGCGAGCAGAAGGCGCAGCTCGAACGGGCCTTGGGCCACCTGCAGGGATCGGCCGGCGGGGAAGGCCAGAACGCCGGTCGTGGCCGGGGAACCGGCGCCGGCCAGAACAACCGCCGCGGCCAGAGCGCCGGGCCCGGGAAAGGTCGGCAGGCTCCGAATGGCGCCGCCGATGCCGGTGGCGGTGAACGCGCCCCGCGCGGAGCTCGCCGCGGCGAAGTGATCGCCGACCTGAAAGCGAATCCGGGCAGCAAAGCGGGCGACGTGGCGAGCCGGGTCGGGATCAACCCCAACCACGCCCAGACGATCCTCGGCAACCTGGTCAAACAGGGTGTGGCGACGAAGGAAGGCCAGCAGTACACGCTGGTCGCCGGTAAGGCCTAGGACTCTCGATCAGGCCGGGCGAAGACGGCGCCGGTAGGGACCAGGCAACCGAGAGAAAGGAAGCCCGATGGAGATCCAGTTCGTCACCAGCATCGCGGTCATCTCGCCCGATCCGGGCCGCTCGCAGCAGCTCTACATCGAGACCTTCGGCCTGCCGCTCGCCGACGGGAACGGATCCGGCTACTTCCACAGCGAAGAGGTCGAGGGAACGCGGCACTTCGGCATCTGGCCGCTGACCCAGGCCGCCCAGGCCTGCTTCGGCCAAGACGAGTGGCCCGACCATCTGGCGACACCTCAGGTCAGCATCGAGTTCGAGGTCTCAGGCCGCGCCGCCCTGGACGCCGCGGCCGAGGAGCTGGTCGCCGCGGGGCATGAGCTTCTGCACCCGCCCCGCGAGGAGCCGTGGGGCCAGATCGTCGCCCGCCTGCTCTCGCCCGAGGGAGCGATCGTCGGCGTCTCCTTCGCGCCGAGCCTGCATTGAGAAGCGTGTGCCCAGCTCTTATCCAGTGAACCCCACAGCGATCGACGAGCTGCCGTGGCTCAGGGCAGCCAGGCCGCCGGCAACACCGCCGGCACGTCCGGATAGGTGGGCACGACCCGGCGCGCAAAGGCCTCGGCGGGGCGGCCGGCGACCAGGCGACCGACGTCCCCCATCGCCACCAGCACCCGCACGGTGGCGGCGATCTGAAAGTCCGCCGCCCCGAGCTCATCGCGCCCGATCACCTCGTCGGCGAGCAGGCGGTCGACCTCGTCGAGCGGCGACGGCAGCTCCCCGAGATCGCTCCGCACGCGCTCATCGGTCGCGCCCCGACTGCCGGGTGGAAACCGGCACCAGCGGGGTCAGCGCGATGCCGGCCAGCGCCGGCGCCGGCAACTGCGTCGCGGCGCCGGCGAACCACTGGCGCTGGCGCAGCGAATGGCGCAGGACCCAGCGGATCAGGCGGCGTGGGATCGGTTGCAGGACGGCCTCGCCCCAGCGCTCGGCCTCATCGGCCGCGTCACGAGCGCGCGGCTCGGCCGGGTAGAGCGAGGGAAGCGGGGCGAGCGTCTCGAGCGCCCGCGCGATCGCCAACGAGCCCTGCACGCGGCTCCCGTCGGGAAGCTCGAGCGCCGGCACCGTGGCGCTGCGGAAGCCGCGGGCGAAGAGCGCCGGCGGGTGCAGGCCGGCGAGCAGCTCGACGTAGCGGTGGGGGAGCCGCTTTCGCTCGAGCATCCCGCGCACCGCGATCACCGGATGCGACAGGGCGATCGCGTAGAGGCGAAGAGGCCGCTCGGACATGGGCGGAGCCTAAGGCGTCGAGATCGGCCCGGCCGGCCCTCGATCCGAGCCCCTCTCACGCATCTGCGTCCCGGCACTCACGCCCGACCCCCCCCGACCACGCCGGGCTGGGGCGCGGGGGCCCGACGGCCGCCGCGACGGGCCGGTCGTTCTATTCGAGCAGGTTGACGGTGACCGTCGAGGTGCCTTTGCCTTCCTTGGTCACGAAGGTGCCGCTGGCGCCGGCATAGGTTCCGCTGCCACCGGTGATCGCTCCTTCGGTGTTGCCTTCGCTCAGCATCGCCGAGAAGACCAGGGTCGAGCCGGAGATCCTGGCGATCCCGCTGCAGAGGAATTCCGCGCCGGCGAAGTGCTTCGAGCTCGCGTTCTTGGTCGCCGTGCAGACGACGTGGTTGCGACCGACGATCTTGCCCGCGATTTCGATCGGGTTGGTGAAGATGATCTCGTCCCCGGCACTGAACTTGGTCGGGAAGCCATGCTGAAGCTGGCTTTTGGGGGCGTTGTCGACGAAGGCGAAGGTCGACCCCTTTTCGGGTTCCTTGAAGGTGAGGGTGGTGGTCGCCGCCGAGGCGGTGGCGGAGAAGGCGAGGGCGGCGAGGCAGCCGAGCAGTCCGGCCAGGATGACCAGGCGGGGGAGCTTGCGGGTGGGGTTCAACGGGGATCCTTTTCGTCGTTGCAGTTTTGTGAACAGGCGGAGAGACCCGACTCTCTCACGCGGCGGCCCGATCGCCCCCGAGATCGAAAGGTTCCTCGCCGACTTCTCCCAGGGTTCCCGCTCTCCTTCGCCGCCGCCGAGCAGCCGGCCGACATCCGCTCTCCGGGTCGTCAAGTAACCGTCCTGGCGCGGATACTCGAACCTCGGCCACCCTCGCTCCGTAGGCCGACCCAGACGAACACGTCGACCAAAGGGTGTCGTCCGGGGCGCCCGTCGAGGAGGGGCGGATAGAGATGGATACCGATCAGGTAGTCGAGGCACGGACGCTGTGCCTGTTGGTGGTCGTCGCCCAGGCGGCCCGCGGAGAGGAGCTTCGCCGTCGCCTGCTGGGACTATCGCGAGGACGTCGGCTCGAGCTCTGCCTGCTGGCGCCGGCCTTCGCCGGCTCGGGGCTCGAGTACATCTCAAGCGACGTCGATCGCGGCATCGCCCGCGCCGTCGATCGCCTCGAGTGCTCACTCGCCGAGATGCGCTGGGAGCAGGTGGTCGCCGCCAGGGGAGAGGTCGGCGAGGCCGATCCGATGCTGGCGATCGACAGCGCCCTGGTCACCTTCCCGGCCGACGAGATCATCCTCGTCCCCTCTGCCGAGCGCGACCAGTTCGCCGAGAAGGAGCTCTTCGGCCGCGTCTGCGATCGCTTCGAGTTGCCGGTCTGGGAGATCGAGCTGAGCGAGGACGAGAGCGGGATCCACGCCGCGCAGGTCGCCCACAGCTCGGGATAGGGTCACCAAGACAGACGTGCCGGCAGGGGTCGGACATCCCTGGTCATCCTCTGCTCGGTACGGGTCTTGCTCAGGACCCCCGCCAGATGGGGACCTTTGATCCAGGCCGACCTCGACGTCATTTCCAGGATTCCGGCATCTTGGTCGAGATCGGCGCCACGAGGTGAGGTTCTGGGGATGCGAGCGCCAGCCGGCTTGCTGGCGCCGACCTGCTCGTTGTGGCGCGGCGATTCAGGAAGGGTGCCGGCGGCTCCCCGGCTCGGTCAGAGTCACCGCACGTTCGAGGACCGTCGGCCGGCTCTGCGGGCCGCTCAGGGTGAGGGTGAAGTGGGTAGCCAGAGAGTGTCTGGTGGCCAGGAGCTGCCGCGAGGCCGCCGTCAGCCGGAGGATCACGGATCTTGTCTTGCCCGCCACAAGCCTGAAGTTGACGCCACCCAGCGAGACCTTCCTGGGCTTATGGCCCTTCGAGCCCGCCAGGAAGCCTTTGGCGGTCTCTCCTTTCAGGGTTCCCTGGCAGCTCTCCGCCGCGCCCAGCTGGAAGTCGATCGCGGCGCCGCCCGCCGCGACCTTGACGTGGAAGGCCGTCAGCGCGATCAGCGGCTTCTGCTGGGTCTGGGCCTGCTGCCCGCCGCTTCCTGCGCCCCCGGCAGGGGTGTTGACGGTCGTCGTAGGCGGGTTCGCCGCGAGGGTCACCCCGCCAGGCGGGAGCGTCAGGAGATGGCCGTGCAGGATCGTGCCGTTGGGCGAGGCCGGAGCGCCGCTGTAGTCGCTGATCAGGTAATAGGCGCTGCAGCCTTCGTCGGCGATCTCCTGCTGTGTGAGGACGACCCACGCCCAGGCGAGGTAGCCCACCCCGTGCGCGTCGGCCCAGCTCATGTATTCGTCGTCGAAGTTGCTCGGCCCGCAGACGTCTTGGGCGAACTCACCGGTGACGACGGGGACGTCGGCGGCGACCGGCGCGATCTCGCTGTTCCAACAATCGACGTTGTCGCAGCTCTTGCCCATGTAGTTGTGGAAGGACGCCGCCTCCTGGTTCAGCGGGTCATCGGGCGCCGGCGCCAGCATAGATCGGGTGGCCGGTTCGCCGTCGGGTTTCGCTGTGCAGTGATTCGAACAGCGAGGCGGATCGTCTCCGGGCGCCCGGCGCGAATGGGACCTAAGATCGGTCAGATGGCAGGATCCGGGGAGAGGGAGCAGTCGGCGCCATCACAGCGCCTAGAGGCCCTGAAGCACGCCAACGCGGTACGCAGCGAGCGCGCCGAGCTCAAACGGGCACTGCGCTCGGGTACGGTCGACATCGCCGAGCTGTTGCTCGGTCCGCCCGAGTTTCTGCTGAGCGCGAGGCTGTCGCAGATCCTCCTCACCGCGCCGGGGTATGGGCAGGTGCGCGTCAACCGCCTGCTCAAGCGCTGTCGCATCTCGCCCCTGAGGACGATCGGAGGCCTTTCGGAGCGCCAGCGGGAGGAACTCGCGCGGGCGCTCGTCGGCACCCGACGAGGCCCGTAGCCATCCGCCCACCATGACCGTGTCGCTGCCGAGGAAGAAGCGCTCGCCACCGACGGCGATCGGTTCGTAGAGGTCATGGCCGACCAGAGCGACTACCACGATCACCAAGGCCGCGCTCGGCGACCAGATCCCGGCCTCGCCTGGCCGATACGGTCGCGGCACCCCCGGGGTCCGGATGAAGACACGCCCGACGTCCAAATCATCGCGACAGACGGGACCTTTTTTCGCGAGAGGTCTCGTTTTGGTGGGGCACGAAATGGGGCACGAAGCCCCACGTAGCCCAGCCGATCTCAGCCGAGCCCGATTTCGCCGAAACCGCACGAAACCTAGCTCTACATAGCTCGGCATAGTCCCCGGCGCGGGCTCATAATCCGAAGTCTTCGGGGAAGGAACCCGAAGGTCACAATCGGTCCCGGCGCGCTCTGGAACAGGACGCCTGCCACCTGATTCGTGGCGTGCGACGGGCGGGACCTGGTCGGTGTCCTCGGCGAATACCAGGAGGTCGACCGTCGTCAACGAGCGTAGCGCTCAGGGCGGGCGCGATCTGCTCTCTCCCCGGTGCCTACATAGGGCCTGTTGAGCAGTCGGCATCTCGAGGGCTGGCTCGAACATTCGCTGAGCGAGGCTAGCGCGCCCGCTACGTTGTTTTCGGTATGAGAGTCTCAGTCTCAATCGGGCAGAACCTCATCAGGTTCGCCGCTTTGAGATCCGACCCGGCGGCGCGGGCGACGTAGGGGGTTCGATGCGCAGGCAGTTCGAGTCCCGGTCCAACGCGGAGGGCCCGATCGCCCAGCTACGGCTGGCACCTGGGGCTACCCAGCGCTGTCGGGGCGCGTCGCCCACCGTGCATCTTCTGGCCGCCATCGGCGCCGGGGACCGCCACAAGGATTCATACGAAAGGGGAAGTTGTGGACGCCAGTGATTCGCAGGGCCCGCCGGGAGCGGGCCAAAACCGGAGGGGCAGTGGGGTAAGCCGGCGGACCCTGCTGCGAAACGCCCTGGTAGGAGGCGGAGCGGGACTGATCGGCGTCCCTCTGTATGCGACCCCCGCGTCGGCGAAATCACATACCCCTGGAAAACCTCATTACGACAAAAGGGCGTCCGCGGGCTCCAAGGTCCCGCAGACTCCGTCGCTGAAGAAGTTCGTCGACCCGCTGCCCATACCGGCGACGGCCATCCCGGATCCCTCCGTCTATCCGGGCGCCGACTATTACGACATCGCGATGCGCCAGAGCCCGTGGCAGTTCCATCGGGATCTCGGGCCGGCAAAGGTGTGGGGGTACTGGGCGGCGAACCCGCAAGATCCCCAGAAGCCGATCGGCATGGGATATCTCGGGCCGACCTTCAACACGACCAAAGGTGACCCGACGGTCGTCAGGTACAGAAACGAACTGCCGAACACCCACCTGTTCCAGTTCGCGATCGACCGCCTTCGCAGCGGAGACCCTCAGCTCACCCCGAAAGCTCCGCCTCCCTACAAGAGCATGATGCCGATCCCCAAAGGCGTCAACGTGTGGAACGTCGTACACCAGCACGGTGGTTTCACCGCGCCACAGAACGATGGCCAGCCGAGGCACTCGTTCAGTCCGGACGGCGTCCACTCAAGCGACTACCAGACCTTGGACCCGAGCAAGGTCAAACCCAACGAAGCGATCTACGCCTACACCAACCGCTCGCGCGCGGCTATGCAGTGGTACCACGATCACGGCTGGATGATGACGAGCTTCAACGTCTACGCGGGGATGGCCGGACTTTGGTTCATCTATGACCGCGCCGAAGAACCGGCCGGGCTGCCGCAAGGCGAATTCGAGGTCCCCCTCATCCTGCAGGACCGGACCTTCCACACCGACGGCTCGCTCGCCTACACCATGCTCGCGGTGCAAGGCGCCGACACCCCCGTCGTCAACGGGAAGGCGTACCCCTACCTGGCGGTCGAGCCGCGGCGCTACCGGCTGCGCATCCTCAACGGCTCGAACGAGCGTGTCTGGCGCTTGCAGTTCTCCGTCCCCAGGGACGTGAGCGCACTGCCTGAGCCCAGGCTCCCGTTCTGGCTGGTCGGCACTGACCAAGGCCTCCGCGCTCCACTGCAGATGCTCGACATCCTGATCGCGCCGGCCGAGCGGCTTGACCTGATCGTCGACTTCGGTGGGCTGCCGATGGGCACGAAGGTCACCCTGCAGAACTACGACGCCCCGGTCCACTACCCCGGGGCCTCCGGCACCGGACCGGAAATCCCGGAAATCATGCAATTCAAGGTGACCAAGCCATTGTCCGGAGGGGCGGACAAGACGACGCCGCCGAAGCGACTGAAGCTGCCCGCGGTCGTGCCGATCAAGCCAAAGCCCGACACCCCTCGGCGGCAGTGGGCCGTGTACCAGCCAGGGCTCTTCGAAACCATGACGTTCAACGCGGTGCCGTTCGCGGCGCCGGTTCAGGACTTCATCAAGCGGCGCTCGACCGAGATCTGGGAATACATCAATTTCAACCACGACGCCCATCCGATGCACGTCCACCTCGTCTCCTTCCAGGTGTTGAACAGACAGCCGATCGACGCGTTCGCCTACCAGACCGACTACGACAAGTGGCTGAAGGGCGGGCGCAAGGAGAAGGACAAACTGGTTTTGGAGCACTATTTCACCGGTCCACCGGTTCCGCCGGAGCCATTCGAGGCACTGTCCTACAAGGACACGGTCCTGGCCGAAGCGGAAATGGTGACCCGAATAATCATCGCGGAATTCGACCCGCCGACGGAGACGGTCGCGTCGATACCGAACAGCGGCACCGAGTTCCCGGCGGGGTACCTTCACCACTGTCATATCCTCGAGCACGAGGACGACGACCTGATGCGCCCGTGGAACATCGTCCTGGGTCCGGCGTCTTGATCAGTTTCGGGCACGTGATCTGAGCGCAAGGGTGTCCCGGAGCGGCGCTCCCGCGACCCCGGTCGTGCTGTTCGTCTTCGTCGCCGCCTTGGTCTGGGCGCCGTCGGCGCTGGCCCACGCCCGGCTGGTCGGGACCGCCCCGGAGACGGGATCGACGGTCAAGAGGCAACCGACCGAGGTGATCTTCAAGTACGACCAGCCGGTCGGTGGCACCGACGGCGCCGTCCGCGTCTACGACTCCGAAGGCAACGAGGTCGACGACGGCGACGTCTCCCATCCCGGCGGCCGCCAGCCCTGGCTCGGCGTCGGGCTCGAACCAAACCTTCCCGACGGCACCTACACGGCGACCTACCGGGTGATCTCCGCCGACACCCACATCGTCTACGGCGGTCTCGTCTTCAACCTCGGCCACCCCAGCGCAGGCGGCGGCGTCAGCGTCGCCGGGCTGACCGCCGAGGAGGAGAGCGGCGAGGTGACGAGGCTCGGCTTCGCCGTCGTCCGCTTCCTCGACTACCTCACGATCGCGCTGATGGTCGGCGGCCTGGTCTTCCTGGCCTTCGCCTGGCGGCCCGGCTTCGGCTTGACCCGCCGCGACGAGCCGCGCTGGGACGCCGCGGCCGACGCCTTCCGTCGCCGCGCCGTGAC
>JAOPZF010000196.1 GCA_025964255.1 Solirubrobacterales bacterium
CCCGGTCTCGATGCTGATCGAGATGGTTCCCCTGCTCGTCCTCTTCGAGTTGAGTATCTTGCTTGCAAGGTGGTTCGGCCGCTCAAGTGAAGGGGCGGCCGCGGCCGAGCCCACCACGCAGGAGTAAAAACTTCATGGCACAGGGGAATAACGAGCACAGGATGGTTTTTGACATCCGCGGCCGCAGACGGCACGTGGTCAAATTCGTCTACGCGCTTCTGGCCATCCTGATGGCGGGAAGCCTCTTCCTGGTTACCGGGGCGGTCAACCTGAACTCGATCTTCGGCACTAGCTCGAGCGGCGAAACCGCCGCCCAGGTCGCCGAAAAGCAGGCCGTCGCGATCGAACGGCGGATCGCCAAAGAACCGGCCAAAGAAGAAGTGCTGCTCGGCAACCTGACGCGGGCCCGGATCACCGTCGCGAATTCGATGATCAGCGCCGGCGTCACCTCCGAAAGCGGAGTCGAAGAAGTCCGCACGCAGCTGAACAAGGCGAGCGAAGACTGGTCCAAGTACCTCGCCGCGGCGAAGGAACCGAGCCTGGGTGTCGCCAGTCTCGTCGCGCCGGCGATGTTCCAACTGGCCGAAATCTCGACCTCGACCGACCAGGCGCTGGAAAACATCAAGGTCGCCTCGGAAGCGCAGACGATGGTCGCCGAAAAACGGCCGAGCCTCGGGACCTGGAGCAACGCCGCGATCTACACGCTCTTCACGCTCGACTACAAAAAGGCCGAAGAACAAAAAGAAGAAGCGACCAAATTGGCGAACACCAAGTTCGAACGCGAATCCTTCGAAAACAAATTCGAAGAAGTCGAAAAAAACGCCAAAGAATTCGGCAAACAGGTCAAACTCGAAGAAGTCACGAAGAAAAGCCAGCAGTCCGAATCCTCTGGCAAAGAAGCGCTCCAGAACCCGTTGAACCTCGGCGCAAGCCCGCTCACCGGCGAATAGCTACTGGTCGCCTCACCGGGCGCTGAGTCCCGGTCGGATGGGCCGTGTTGGGCTTGAACCAACGACCTTGAGATAGCGAGCGCGTTTGCGGGCCATTCCGGAAGTTTGCTCGTGTCCGCCTGGCGCGCCGAGTACCAACCCCCGGAAGAGCCCCCGGCTGCGGCGGATTGCGGACGCCCTGTTGACCCAGGGTTGACCCGCATAACCGAGTCCGGCAAGGGCCTTCTGAGACGAAGCTAACTGGAATCGACCGAACCCGGCTGAACCAGTTGCTTGAGTTCCTGTCTTGACCGCTGCCTTCAATCCATACTTAGAGGGCCTCGGGGAGATGCCGATCCCAGACCTGGTCGCGCTGGTTCACTCAGCCATGGGCGCAAGCGAGACCGAGGAGCTTGAGTGGAAGCTCGAATTCCCACTTGGGAGCAGGAGCCGTCGTGCCGAACTCGCCAAGCACGTCATCGCCTTTGGAAACCGTGATCCTGATCGTGCGGCGCGAACCTTCCAAGGCCATGCCTTCCTTCTGATCGGAGTGGAACCGGGGACCTGGGGAACGGCGCCAGAGCTTGATCCGGCCGAAATTGTTGGGGCACTTGAGCCATATATCGGCTCCGAGCTCAGCTGGCATCCGGTCTACGCTGAATACGAGGATCATCGTGTGCTCGTCATCGTGGTTGATCCCCCTCGCTGGGGAGACCAGATCCATCGCTTCGCCCGCGGGGCCGAAGATGCTGCCAGCGGCAAAGGGATCAAGGCCGGAACCGCGTTCGTCAGGCTCCCTGGCGTCAGCCGCCCTGCCCAGGAGGCCGACCTTCGGCGACTGGAAGAGCGGGCCGCGACGCCCAGGCCACACCTTCGCGTCGCCAACGATTGGAACCTGGGCGCACGAGGCGACTACATTGGGGTGAACGTCGCAAACGGCCCTGATGGTCGGTTCGCCGTGTTGCATGAGGTCGGCTTCACCATGGCGGGTGCGGCAGAGGTAAACGAGTTACCGTCGGAGGCCAACGTCTCCACCGAGACGCAGAGCGGGAGGGCCTATGTGTCCCTGCCGGTGGAGGCGGGCGACAAGCGGATCGAGCCCGGTGAGACCCTTCGATTCCGGGTGCCCTTGGGCGCGCTTCCATGGTGCTGGGACGAGAGCACCGAGATATTCCCGTATGTCTACTTTGACCAGGGTCACTGGTTGGTGGGCAAGCCGACTGAGCTCGTCGGCCAACTCTGCGATCACGGATGGCAACCGTCGAAAGAGGCGCCCCAGATGTTCTCGGAGCTGGCCCTGAACTATGTAGCGCCGAAGGCCGTTTCGGGCTTGCGGGCGCGTCTCAGGCTCGGCCCCGATACGGAGATCTAAAGCCGGTCGTGGCGGAAACTCGCGATACGGTCGCGCAGCTCCTGGTCCTCAGGGATTGGCCGGGATTCCGGCAGTGGCTTGACCGCCACGGCGGGGAGCTGGAGCCTGCGCTCGCGATTCTCGAAGAATGGCGTCAAGAACCAGACGTTGGCGCGGCATTTGCGCCATGGTGCGATCTGATCCGCGAGGCGACTAAAGATCCTGAGGCGGCATGGCAGGCGCTTGAGGGGAAGATGGAAAGCGCAGTAGGGCTGGAAGCGGAGATAGAGCAAATCGCGCTAGCCCTCGACAGGGTCCCGCCACACGTGGCCTTACCGATGGTTGACGAGGCGCTGAGTCGAGCGGAAGAAAGCGCTGCCCCACACTTGATCGGCGCGCTGTTCATGCTTCGGGGCAACGGGCTCCGGAAGCTTGGAATCGCCGGGCGCACCGAGGCGGTGGACGAAGCAATCACCGCCTATAACGACGCCTTGAAATATGTGAGCAACGACGCAACTGCCGCGCTCCTCTTCCTGAAGCTGGCCGAAGCCTACGGCCAACGCCCCGGTGTCGACCGCCATGAGAATCGTCTAATCGCGATCGACCTGCTGCGCAAAGGTCTCGACCTCACGACCGGGCCTGAGAGCCAAGATCAACGGGCGGCTCTTGAGACGGAGCTCGCCAACTTCCTGTCTCAGCACGAAGATGGGGACCTGCGCGCGAACCATCAGGAGGCGATTCGGCTGTGTCGGGCGGCGCTTCGCCATCGGACCCTGAAGAAAGATCCTGCCGGTTGGGCCTATAGCACCGCGGTCCTCGGCTCCGCCTTCTTGCGACTCGCGCTCCTCCAAAGGTCGGGGACCGATCAAGCGAGGGCGGTGTACGAGCAGCTTCTCACGCACCAAGACGAGGTCGATGATCCAAATTTGCTCGTGGGTGCCTATTTCGACATGGCGAGAACCAGTCGTCTTGACGCGCGGCGCTCACCTGAAGACGAGCTTCGAATCGCCGAAGCCGGCACGGAGGACGCCGAACGTCTCCGAGAGGAGGCGCTCTTGGCTGAGGCCAAGCGCCTACTAGAAGCGGCTCTTGACCTGTTTAACCCCGAGTCCGATGCCACTCGGCACGGCCGTATCGAGGGAGAGCTCGCGCTCGTGCTCAACCAGTTGGGCATGGAGGAAGACGCCTTGGCTCGAGGTGGCGCGGCGTTAGAGGTCCTGAGCGTCGACTTCGCGCCGCGAGCGCGCTTCGAGGTCTCGGCCATGTTGGCGGCGATCCTTGCTGGCCGGGAGGATTGGGAGGGAGCCGCTATCCAGTACCGCACCGCCGTCGAAACCGGCGAACTCCTATTCCACACGCACCGCAGCTCTGAGCTTCAGACGGAAGAGCTCCAGAACTTGGGCGAGCTGGGTCGCTGGGCGGCACTTGCTCTGGTCAAGGTCGGGGCTATCGAGGAAGCGGTGCTTGTGCTTGAGAACTCCCGGACCCGCGAACTCCGGCAGCGGCTTGATCTCGGCTCTGTCGACAAGTCTGCACTTGATGCTCTGCCCGACGAGCTGCGCGACGCGTACCAAGACGCCCGGGTCGATCTCTCAAGCGTCCCGCTCGGCCCTTCCTCGGCCGCGCCCGCTCAGGCCATGCAAGCGGTGCTGGCCTTGATCCGATCGAATCCTGAGTTTGCCAACTTTGGTCGCGGGGCTACCCTCGACGATCTTTTCGCGGCCGTCGAGCCGGATTGGCCGCTCCTCTACATCAATCCGACTCCTGCGGGCCTTCTATTCCTACTCGTCACTGACGCCGGTGGTGAGGATCAGCGGATCTCCGCCGAGTTCTTCGATTCACCGACCTCTGAACACATCATTCTGCGTCTGATGGCGGGCGCTACGGCCTTAGGCCCCCGGCCGGACCTTTCGCGGATCGTCTCCTACCTCGCGGCGATAGTTGGTCTCGGTGACACGAGGTTGGAGGATGCGCTTGAGGAGGTCTTGCCCTGGGTCGGCGAGTCCATCGCAAAGCGTGCTGGTCGGCTTCTGGGCGGGGCCGCCGCGTGCGGCGTGACGCTGGTGCTCTGCGGTCCTCTTGGCGCCGTCCCGGTCGCTGCCTGCAGTTGGTCGGCGAACGGTGGGGAGACCTGTCTCCTTGATCAACTCGATATCCGTTACGCACCCTCCGCCAATCTCGCCCGTTCGGCTCTCGTCCGTGCTCGCGATCGCCGCGATCGTGAGCGGCATCTAGTTGCCCTCGCGAACCCCAATGAGAATCTCGATGGGGCAGTGCCTGAGGCCAGGGAAATCGCCAGGCACTTCGAACCAAAAGTCGAGCTTGCTGAGGGTCCCGCTGCAGACTCCCGGTTCCTACTACGTTGGGCACCGGCAGCCTCGCATCTCCATCTCTCTTGTCACGCGGGGGGCGGCCTCTTCGAAGCGGAGTCGATTGGCATCCTCCTGGCTGATGGGCCGATCTCAGCTTTCCGGATTTCCGGCGTCGGCACCCTCAGCACGCGACTCGTCGTCGTTTCGGCATGCCAAACCGCCATCCCTTACATCGCCGGTCCTTCGGGAGAGGTGTTTGCGACCACCACGGCCCTACTGGCGGCGGGCTCTGCCTGTGTCGTCGGCAGCCTCTGGCCAGTCGACGACACCGCAACCGCACTCCTCATGGTCAAGTTCTATGACGAGATGGTGGCCGCCGACCTGCGCCCGCCGGAGGCTCTCCGGCGAGCCCAGCTTTGGCTCCGAGGCTTGAACGAACTGGAGGAGGCATCATTTCTCGCCGAGCACCCTGCCCTGGCGGCCGAGATCAGGCGACGGACCGAGATGGGGGATCGCCCCGGTCGCCGATCGCCGGCAGGCGGACCGTGCGTCGGCGACCATCGGCCCTTTGCCGAGCCCGAGTTCTGGGCGCCATTCATAGCGGTCGGCGTCTAACGGTTAGTTATCGGCCGCCCGACAGGTCAGGTCTTGCAGTAGGTCGCTGGACAGAGGTCCTTCGGCTGGTTTGCGGACGATCGTAGAACCGGTGGCGTCTAGCGGAATGCTTCAGCGCTACTGAGGTCCGTCTCCGGCCGTTCCCGGACTCCCAAGGTTGACCCGGCCTAGAAAAGATTCAGTTCTTCGAAGGAGAGAAAGAAGCCATCACGTTGCTTGTTGATGCACGTCAGGCCGTCGGATTTGCTCAGGCACGAGATCTTCCCGCGCGCGATGATTTCTCCGTATGGCAGAACCGTGTAGTGACCGGTGAGGAGGGTGTCTCCGGCACAAAGAATCGTCGGTCCTCCGGTCGCGCCCACCGAGATGCTGTTTCCCCAGTCCAGCTGACAGTTGGCGGGCTTTGGCGGTGGACTCCAGCTCTTGTTCCGAATGTCGCAGCGGATTCTGACGGGGGACAGAGCGCAGGCGATGTTGTGGGAGGGCATGTAGAAGAAGGAGGGCGCGGCTTCGCCCGGTTCCGGTTCGGGACGTTCTTCCTCCTTCAACGATTCGAATGACCGGCAAGGAGTCGTCAGCTGCGACGCCTTCCTCGGCACGTAGATCGCGTCGGGCGGAACCTCGGCGACCACTTCCGTGTAATAGGCCCGACCCCGACATTCTTCAAGACCGGTGGCAACCACTGACCCTGGGTAAGTCGGGCGATCGTCGAATCCGCCAGCGAAGTTACGCTCTTCGATCTTGCCTCGTCCGGTCGCCGTCGCGGAACCCCAGCCTTCCCATTTCAGGTCTTTCCCGACCAGTGAACCGTCGACCGTGAAGGGATAGACGCGGGGTTCGACATACAGATGTTCGTACGCCACCGCCTTGAGGAAGGTAGGCGTCGCTCGGGTCTGTCCCGGTGCCGTCACGGTCTTTTCAATAACCGTGGTCGTGCTGGCACCGCCGCAGCCGACTAGCGCGAAAGAACTTACGACGAGCGCCAGTCCGAGTCTCGTTCGCATCAGCATCTCCCGGCGGCAGGTCGCACGGATCCGGCGGGCGACCCCAGGACGCTCACGAAGCCCGGACCTCCACCCCCGCTGCCGTCGTCATCTCTGGCTCTTCCCACGGATTACCAACCTGCCGTCGGTTGAGCTCGGCCCGTCGGAACAGGTAGTAGCCGACGACGGATCCCTTGGTGGCAACGTTTTGTCCAGACGACATGAACTTGTCGCGGCTCTGTTGCTCTTCCTCGACGAAGACGAAGGATCCATTGACTAGCTCCCAGCCCTCATGGCAGACGGAGTTGAGAACAACTACGGGGTCAGTCGTCCGCTTCTTCGTGCTGCTTCCAACCATCGCGACGATGATTGCCTCGTGGTTCATCACGTTAATCGCATATTGGAAGACGTGATCGCCCTCTTCGAAAGCTACTCGTGCCCGCCCTGCCGGGCTCTTGAAAAACGCCGCCTTTTCGCGTTCGATCGCCTGGCGACGCTTCAGTTCTTCCTTCTGTTGCGCCTCCAGTTGCTTGGCGGCCGCCTGTGCAGCCTTTTCCTCCGGCGACTTCCTGAGCGCCATCTTTGCCTCCCCAGTTGGGCTGACCAAGTTACGGTCCTGGACTAGCCGAAACCGTATACGCTCGTACCCGATGGACGACTCTGAGTTGAGACACCGACTCCAGGAGATCGAGGACCTCGCGACGGTTGCTGGCACGGAGCTGAATCGTGCCAACGTCGCCAGCCGCGTTCTGAAGCCAACGGCTAAGACTGTCGGCGTGCCATGGGCTAGCTTCCATACCTTTCGCCACACCTGCGCGTCGTTGCTTTTCAACGAGGGTCGGAACGTCAAGCAGGTCGCCGAGTGGTTGGGCCATGCTGACCCTGCATTCACCTTGCGGACGTACGTACACCTGCTCGATGACGGCATTGGCACCGCCGAATTCTTTGATCATCTAAGCGGCGACAGGATAAGTGGCGAGAGGGTGACCAGTCAGATCTGAGCTTTGAGACGATCAGCCACGTCCTTCAATCGAGCGATCTCTTGGCGCTCTTTGGTGAAGCGCGAAATCTCAGGGCCAATCGGGCCTAAATACTTGCCCGTATAGGGATGAGCAGTGTCGCCAGGCAATGTATGGACTGCCAACTGTCCAATCCGGCATCCCGGGTAGAGAGCTATCGGCCCCTCACCATGATTAACAAGCTCAAGAGTCAGATTTCCGGCGAAGCCGGGCTGAACCATGATTGCGGTTGCAATCAGGAGTCCGAGGCGACCCCAAGAAGATCGCCCGACTACGTAGCCGCTCAGATGCACCGGAAAGCGAATGAACTCAAGCGTAGAACCGAGGACAAACTGCCCAGGATGCAGCCAGAGGGATTCGCCTATGGGGATCGAGACGTGTTCCTGCATCCGCTCGACGTCGGGTTGATGATGTGAACCTGGGTCGAGACCTGCGTCATCGATTCGTCTCAGCAGCTTGAACTCGGTACCCAGTCGAATATCGATCGACGCAGGCCCGATCTGGGCTTTGTCCATCAGCGGCATGACGACCAGCCGTCGCCGAAGATCCGGGTCGTCGGTGGCAGCGACCAGTGCCTCATAGTGGAGTTGAGACATCTTCTATCTCCAAGCAGCCAGTTGTGCCGCCATCTCCAAACCTTTTGGCAGCAGACTCTCTATCTCCGCCGAGTCAACAGCTTCCGGTACAGACACGATGTCGCCTCCAGCTTGACTCAGCGCGTGGAACCAGCTGCCCACGGCGATGGCTCGGGGATCGATGGCATCCCCGTGATGGGTTTGAGCCGGAGGTATCCCGACCTTGAGCAGGGCGTCTATCTCCCGAAGGACTTCGGAATCAGGAGTGAGGCGAAAATTCCCGAACTTCGAATCGACGGCTCTCCTGAGATCTCTTGCGACCGTGTCCAGAACCCAGGTCAGAAATCCAAGCTCCCGTTCGAGGGTCGGTCCGGCTGCCGAGACATTGCGGAGCCAGTCGGTCAGTTCCGGAACCTGCGCCGACATGGTTGGAGCCCATCCGTTCGAGTCTAAAATCTGCAGCATGAGCCGAATCCTTTGCTTTGGCGAGGGGTGACTCGCCCCGGCGCGATCGAGGTTCCCCGCAACTACCTCAGCAACAAATGAGAAGAGATAGGTAGGCCCGAGGTAGCTGCTGGCGAGTGCGTCGCAAAGGGCCTCCTCCAGCCAAGAGATTAGGCTCGTCCCGATCTCCAGCGTCGCCTGCTGTTCGACTATCCCCTTGTGCAGCACCACCTCGGTCACAGCGACCGCAAAGCGACGTTGGAGCTGTTTCCGTTTCAGCGCTTTCGCAAAGGCTTTTTTGGTGAGTTGGTGCTCCTTGCAGGCGGCGTGACTCAGCTCATGGACGATGAGCGGGTGGAGCAGAGCCGATCGCTGCTCCCGCCTCGGAAGAACACGATCGCCACGTGATCGTGTTCGATGGTTGCCGGATCCCCCCAGTCCTTCACGATCTTCGAGTAGGGATCGCTGTAAGTCGAGTACGAGGCTTCGAATGCCGGGACCAGGACAGTTGACACCGACGGGCTGACGAGGCGCCGGCCGGCAAGCTCAATGAAGTATCTCGTTCCCAGGTCTAGGGCTGGCAACGCGATGGCATCAATCCAAGTCAAAGATTGCTGGAGTTTTCGCGCGTCGTACACCAGCGACCGCATTTCGGTGATGGCACCCTTCTGGGATGCTTGGTCCGGCAACGTCGCAAACAGCGCCCGCCGTTCTTCCACGTGACTTATGAAAGCGTCGTATACGGCCGTGAGGTGCCGGATAACCGGAGCACTCTCGGAGGTCGCTTCGGGCGGGATCGTGGCTAAAACCGCGCGCTGAACTCGTACCGCGCGTTCAACGCTCGACGCTACAAACTCAAACTCGCGGAGGAGGGGGTCGGAAGGGGCGACGGCAATTTCTCCTGAGAATCTTGGATTGAAGCTTCTAGATTTGCTTCGTTCGCACTCAAGAAGAGTTGCCGCGCTTCGCCAACCTTGGAAAGCGCCTCTTCTGATCTATCTCCACCGGCCACCGCCTCAAGTGCTGATCTAAGACCATCAAAATAGTCGATGTCAATCACGGAAGTAGCGGGGGCTGCAGCCTTCAACACTGCCAGCGCATTCGAGGTGTCCTCCAGTTCCGAAACTGCCGCCGGGTCTGGGAGTGCGACGCTTCCCCTCCCGGTAAACCGAAGCAGGTCAATTCCGCGGCTCAGAACCGAGGAATCTCTGGCCGAAAGCGCCTGTTCATGAAGAACACGGCTTAGGGCGACGACTATGTCCTGGAAGAAGCTCGCCCGCGTCGCGCCAGCCGCGACCTTCGTTGGGTTAGCCGAAGTCGCTCCATTCATGTTGTCCAATCTACTACCTTGGCCGGTCGTAGAATCTAGGATCTAGAAATGAAGATCCAGATCAATCTTCAGGTGGAGCAATCGACCGCAGACCTGCTGGACGCGGCTGTCTTTATCCGCGATCTGCGCTCTCCCCAGGAGTTGCTAAAGCCCCTCGTAGAGGGCTTGGTCACGGAGCTAGCCAGGGACGCGCGAATTTCCGAGGCGGCTTCGCTTCGGGCTCAGCAGCGGAAAGAGACCGACAACGTCTCTCCGCTTAGAAAGTCAAAAAAGAGGCAGCGATAACCGAGCGTTGACCTGGCCGTTGACCCAGGCTACTCCCGGAGAGGCGACCGAGAGTGGAATCCGGCATTGCGCCTAGCCTCGCGGATGGGCCGTGTTGGGCTTGAACCAACGACCTTGAGATTAAGAGTCTCCTGCTCTACCAACTGAGCTAACGGCCCGAACCGAGGATTATAGAATCTCGCGCCTATCAGGGGCGCTGAGCGCAGTACTTTTCCAGCCCGACGCCTTCGATCACCAGGCCGTTGGAAAAGGTGAAGGCGCCGTGGCTGCGGAGGATGTGGTCGCCGCAGCGGGCGGCGACGTAGCTGCGCTTCACCCCGCCCGCGGTGTATCGGCGGCCGATCTTGACGGCGATGTGGGTGATCGCGCCGAGCCCGCCGGCGAGCGGCGGGATCTCGGCGGTGGCGCGGTAGCGGAATTCGCCGGGTCGCCTTTCGATCGGCACGACGAAGGCGTAGGTCTGGGTCGCCGGGACGGTGGTGCGGGCGTGGACGACGACGGTCGGGTGCCCTTCCTGGCGCGGGCCGTTGAAGAGGGTCAGCGGCGAGCTGGTCGGGACCGGGCCGGAGGGGAGGGCGACCAGCGCTTCGATCGTCCCGGTGCCGACGATCGCGCCCTTACAGAGTGCGCGCGCTTCTTCGACGCTCGCCGCGGCGATCCGTTCGGGCGCGCAGGTCGGCAGGCCGCCCGCGTCGAGGCGGCCGTCGCGGTCGAAGTCGAGGACGACCTGCTGCAACGCGGGCGG
Organism: Solirubrobacterales bacterium; assembly: GCA_025964255.1. GTDB lineage: Bacteria > Actinomycetota > Thermoleophilia > Solirubrobacterales > 70-9 > VAYN01. Next base: position 10,589 of record JAOPZF010000196.1, read on the forward strand.
CTCGCCACCGCCGGGCTTGGCGACGTCGACGTAGCCCTCGAACTGGACCGGCGCGAAGCTATGGGCCGGCAGGTTGCGGGGCTGGAAATCGGCGTTCACCTTCAGCCGGATTTCGTGCGTTTCGACCAGGGCAGAGGCGCCCGCCCCGGCGGCGAAGGCAGCCGCCGCGAGGAGGACCAGCATCAGCGGGAGAGTCCGCCTCAGCCTTCGTTGTGGCATGGCGAGGAGAGCAGCGACTGCAGGTGGCTGCCGTCGACGAAGGAGATGCGGCCGTAGACCTGGAGCCGGCCGCCGGAGCATTCGGCTTCGACGTATCCGACTTCCCGCCCACCCCGCTTGAAGGTGCGCCCGAAGGATGCTTCGGCGAGGGTCGCGACGCCGTCCCCGCCGGCGATCGGCGGCAGCGTGATTTCGGTCCGGTAGCCGTAGCGTCCGTGGTTGATCTTTTCGACCGAGAATTCGGTCAGCAGCGCCTGCGGCGAGGGCACCGTCTCCCAGGCGTGGGCGATCATCGTCGGCTCGCCGCCCTGCGGGGGAGCGTTGAAGATCGAGATCGGCGAGGTCATCGTGAACGGCGCCTTGCCGGGCAGTTCGACCCGTGCTTTGCCGACGCCGGTCCCGATCAGCGCCCCTGCGCAGCGGCTGCGCGCCTGGCTCGGCGTCGCCCCTTCGAGCTTTGCCTCGGTGCAGGTCGGTACGCCCTTGAAGTTGATCCGCCCGTGTTTGTCGAATTCGAAGGTCAGCGATTTCAGCCCGGGCGGTGCTTTGTCGTTCAGCGAGCGGATCCGCACGGTGCTCGAGAAGCTGGTCGGCAAGGTGCCGTGGGCGGGGAAGGCGCGCGGCTCGAATTCGGCCGTCGCGCTGACCTTCAGCGGGCCGATCTGGGTGGTGATCGCGAGCGCCGCGGCGGCGCCGACGAGCGCAACGACGACGCCCGCGACCAGCGCGACGGCGACGCGTCGCCTGATCCCGCGCCTCATCCCTTCCCCTGGCAGTTTTTCAAGATCAATCCGTTCAGTTTGGTCGCGTCGGTGAATTCGACTTCGGCTTTCGCCTGCAGCCGGCCGTTCGGGCAGGAGGCGTTGACATAGCTCAGCCTTTCGCCCTTGAAGCTCCAGCGTTTGCCGATCGTCAGCGAGCCTTCGAGCGGGATCCCGGCGCCACCCGCGATCCGCGGGATCTTCGCTTCGGTGCGGAATCCGAACGGCCCGGCGTTCACCTTCTGGATTTCGACCGGGACGATGTAGGTAGTCGGCGCGGGCACGCTCAGGTAAGCGTGGGCGAGCACCGTCGGGTTGCCGTTGTGGGGGGCGGCGTTGAAGATCGTGATCGGCGAGCTCGCCTTGAACGGCCGCTGTTCGGGGAAGGCGATCAGCGCGGTCCCGCGACCCTCGCCGACGATCGAGCCCGCGCAGACCTTGCGCGCGGTCGCCGTGGTCGTCGCCTCGAGCTTCCCTTTCGTGCAGTAGGGGAGGCCTTTGGTCACCACCGCTCCGTGCTTGTCGTACCAGACGGTCAGCGTCTTCAGGATCTTCGGCAGCGAGCCGTCGGTGGTGCCGATCTTGCCTTCGCCATGGATCGTGATCGGCGCCGTTTCGTGCTTCGGCAGCGTCGTCGGCGTGAAACCGCCTTCCGCGGTCACTTCGATCGGACCCGCGCGCAGCACGATCGCTGCCGCCACACCGCCCATCGCCAGCAACGCGATCCCGGTCAGGACCAACGTCCTTAACACATTCTTCCGCACAGGTTCGCTCCTCCCGTAGCCCCTGAGCGCCAAACTACCACTCGTGGGACGCGGTGAGGGTAGGGGAAAGAAGCGCCCCGGCGACGGGGACGCGCGGCGACCGCGCTCATGGCTGCTGCGCCATCCGCGCGAGATCCTGCTGGTCGCGGCGATCGTCCTCGCGGCGCTGGCGGTGATCGGCACGGGGGTCGACTCGCGCCTCGACCCGACCACGCTCGACGTCCCGGGCAGCGCCTCGGCGGAAGCCGACGCGATGCTGGAAGAACACTTCGGACCCTCGGCGCCGTTCGCGATCCTGCTGCAGGGCCCGGCGGCGGCGCTCGAAGAACAGGGCCCGAAGCTGGTCCATGCACTGCGCGAAGAACCGGGCGTCACCACGCTCTCACCCTGGGACAAGGGCAGCGTCGAAGGGCTGCGCCCGACCCCTCAAAAGGCATTGGTGCTCGCCGATTTCCACGTCGACACGAAAACGGCGGTCAACGAAACCGTGCCGCACCTGGAACGGTTGCTCGAAGAAAAGGTGACGGCACCCGTGCGCGTCACCCAAGCGTCATACGCGACGCTCTCCCGGGCGCTGCAGAAGGAATCGATCCACGCCGCCGAGCACGACGAGCTGATCGCGCTGCCGATCCTGCTGATCGTCCTGCTGCTCGTCTTCCGCTCGCCGATCGCGGCGCTGATCCCGCTCGGCTTCGGTGCGATCACGGTGCTCGCCTCGCGCGGGGTCCTCTACTTCCTCACCGGCTGGTTCTCGATCGACGCCTTCGCGCTGACCGTCTGCACGATGATCGGGCTCGCCTTAGGGGTCGACTACGCGCTCCTGATGGTGTCGCGCTTCCGCGAGGAGCTGGCGGAGGGGGCCGAGCCGATCGAGGCGGCGCGAAGAACCCGGCGCCACGCCGGGCGGACCGTCGCCTTCGCGGGGTCGACGCTGCTGATCTCGATGCTCGTCTCGTTGCTGATCCTGCCCGGCTCGCTGCTGGTCAGCCTCGCCGGGACGGTGGCGATGGTCGTCGTCCTCAGCGTCACCGTCGCCACCGTGGTCGGCCCGGCGATCCTCACCGTGGTCGGGGACGGGGTGAACCGCTGGCGGATCGGCAAGCCGCAGACGGCGGAGCGCTCGGCGGTGATGCGCTTCGTCAACGGGGCGCTGCGGCGCCCGCTGCTCGCGGCCTGCGTGATCGGCGCGATCCTGCTCGCCCTGGCGGCGCCCGCGGTCGGGCTGAAGCTCGGCCCTCCGAGCCCCGAACAGCTGGCCAAGGACGCGCCCGCGCGAGTGAACGCCGAACTGATCGACAAGGCGATCGGCCCCGGCTGGGACGCTCCCTTCCAGATCGTCGCGACCAACCCGAACGGGCCGATCACCGACCCCGCCACGATGGCAGCGCTCGAACACTTCCAGCACAAGGTCGCGCACTTGCCCGGGGTGAAAGTCGTGATCGGGCCGCAGGCGGCGACCAAGCGGGTCGAACCGCTGCAGGAACTTGGCAACTCGGTGCTCGCCTCGCGCGGCAACATCGGCCCGGTCAAGGAACTCGCCAAGCTCGGCAAGGAACTGAACGTCGCCGCGGGCGGGGTGGCGGCGTTGCGCGAAGGGATCGCCGAAGCGAGCAGCGGCGCCGGGCTGCTGGCGCAGGGCTCCGACCACGCGACCGAAGGGGCGGCGCTGATCGCGAGTGGGCTGGCCCGCGCCGCCGGGGGCAGCGGACGGGCGATCGAGGCATTGGAACGGTTCGCGAAGGGCTCCGAAGAACTCACCGAAGGGCTGCTGCAGGCGGAAATCGGCGCGATCCAGCTGCGCGTCACCGGAATCAACTCGATCACCAACGTGCTCAACTACAACGGTCGGCGGCTGCAGCGCGAGCAGCTTCGGGCGCTGCGCGCCGACCAGAACGAAACGCTGCCGCGCCTGTTGGCGCCGACCGCGGTGAGCATCGAAAAGCTGCAGGCGGCGGAAGCGAAGCTGAAGGAAGCGGCGCCCACCGACCCGGCGGCCGCGGCGGCGCTCGAATCGGTCCAGGGAGCGCTGGCGGCGATCACCGGCACCGACCCGGCGACCGGGCTGCCCTACGCCGAAGGCTACGCGGGCCTGGTCGCGGAACTCGAAGGGCTGCAGGAACGATTCGGGACCAACGCCGAACTGAACCAGGAAACGACCGCCTATATCCACTCGACGATCCACGAATTGCACAAGGTCGGGCGCGGCGCCGGTCGCCTGATCGAAGGCCTCCAGAAACTCCACAAGGGCGCCAACACGCTCACCCACGGGGCCGACAAGCTGGCCAAGGAAGCGAGCCGGCTCGGCGGCGGGATCGAAAAGCTGAGCGGCGGCGCGACCCAGCTCGTCACCGGCCTCGGCAAGCTGAGCGGCGGCGCCGAAGCGCTGGAAGAAAACCTCGCCGCGGGGGTGACCAAGGTCGAGCCGCTGGAAAGTGGGCTCACCGAAGCGAGCGTCAAGGTGCTCGAAGGCCACGCGCAGATCCGCAAGGAAGCGGGCGAAGTGCAGGACCAGACGCCGGGGCTCTTCAACTCGGGGTACTTCGTGCTCTCGGCGCTCGACGGGGCGCCGCCTGGGACGCGCGAAAAAGCGGCCCAGACGATCGACCTGAACAAAGGCGGCCAGGCGGCGTCGATGTTGGTGATCTCGAAGTACGAATTCAACTCGCCGGGGTCGATCGAACTGAACAAGGAGCTCGCGGCGGCGGCGGACGAATTGGGGGAGAACGCGAGCCTCGAGACCGGCGTCGCGGGCGGCGCCGCGCAGCTGAACGACTACAGCCACATCACCCGCGAACGGATCCCTTGGATCATCGCGATCATCACCCTGGTCACCTTCCTGGTGCTGGTCGTGGTGCTGCGGGCGCTGCCGTTGGCGGCGATCGCGGTCGGGCTCAACCTGCTCACCGTCGGTGTCGCCTTCGGCATCCTCACCCTGCTCTTCCACGTCCCCGAAGACTGGCCTCTGGGCGGGCACAACTACGTCGACGCGGTCGGCGCCTGCATGATCTTCGCGATCGTCTTCGGCCTCTCGATCGACTACGCCGTCTTCCTCCTGACCCGGATGCGGGAGAGCTACGAGGCGGGAAACGACAACGCGACCGCGGTCCACTACGGCCTTGACAAAACCGCGCGGGTGATCACCGGCGCCGCCGTGATCATGCTGGCGGTCTTCGTCGTCTTCGCCGGCGCCCCGATCGCGACGGTGAGCCAACTCGGTATCGGCCTCACCATCGCGGTCGTCCTCGATGCCACCGTGGTCCGGATCGTCCTGCTGCCGGCGCTGATGCTGCTGCTGGGCGACCGGGTCTGGTGGCTGCCGGGGCCGCTCAAGCGGGTGCTGCCGAAGCTGAACGTCTAGCGGCCCGCCCGACGAACGGACGGGCCGCGCAGCGCTACTTCTTCTTCGGTTCCGCCTTCGGCGTGCAGGCCTGGGTGGTCGAGGCGTTGATCGTGGTGCCGTCCTTGTAGGTGAAGGCGCCGCGGTATTTGAGCTTCTTGGACGCCGGGCATTTGGCGTTGACGAAGCTCGTCTTCTTGCCCTTGTAGGTCCAGCTTTTCTGGATCTTGACTTTGAAGTCGGTGATCGCGCCGTAGCCGCCGGCGAGCGGCGGGATCGTGACGTCGAGGCGCGGGCCGTAGCCTTCCTTGTTGTAGTTGGAGACGACGCCGGTGAGGATCAGCGTGGTCTGCACGGGCGAGATGCCGTAGGCGTGCAGGAGGACGACCGGCTTGCCGCCCTGCGGGACGCCGTTGAAGGCGGTCACCGTGACCGGCTCGGTGTAGAGCGTGCCGAGCGGGATCAGCGTGATCGCGCTGCCCTTGCCGATGATCGCGTCGCCGCAGGCTTTTTCGGCGGCTTCGGTGGTCGTGTTCTGCAGCAGAGCCGCGTTGCAGGTCGGTAGCCCTTTGGTCGCCAGCGACAGGTTCTGGTCGAAATCGATGACGTCGTGCGTGGCCGGGCTCGGGACGCCGTTCGCGGCGGTCGAGCCGGTCAGGACATCGACGCTCAGGCTCGCGGGCGACAGCGTCTTCTTGTAGAGCGCCTTTGGCGAGACCGAGGCTTCGATCGACTGCGTGTTGCCGTCGGGGCCGCTGACGGTTTCCCCGGCCCACGCGGCCGAAACGGGGATCGCGAGCACCACGAGGGCGGCAAGGCCCGCGATCAGAGTGAAACGTTTGCGCATTAAGTTGCTCCTGAAATCGGAAATTTGCGGATCGCCTCCCACTTCCCCCAACCGGCCCGCCGCGCCAGAGTAGCGCGTTGAATTCCGATTAAGTCCCCGCTCAGGCGTCGTTTGACGGGGAATCGCTCGGATACGATCCGCGCGCCCGTTCCAGGTCGAGGGGGCAGGGAGGGGGCAAGCGACGATCCGTGGCTGCGAAACCGCAAGGCGAGGAGAAACGCTCGGCCTCGGGCCGAGGGATCACTCCTGCCCGGATCGCGACGATCGGGGCCCTTCTGGTGGTGGTGATCGTGCTCGCGATCGTCCTCTTCGCCGGCGGCGGCGGCCACAAGTACACGCTCCTGTTCCAGAACGCAGGCCAGCTCGTGCCCGACAACCAGGTGATGATCGGCGGCTCCCCCGTCGGGACGGTCTCCAACATCGAACTGAGCCCGAGCAACCTGGCCGAAATCGAAATCGAAGTCGAACAGGAACTGCACGAAGGGACGACGGCGGTGATCCGGGCGACCTCGCTCTCGGGCGTCGCCAACCACTACGTCTCGCTCAGCCCCGGCCCGAACAGCAGCCCGGCACTCGAAGAAGGTGCCGAGCTCGGCCTCTCCTCGACCACCACGCCGGTCGACATCGACCAGCTCTTCAACAGCTTTCCGCCGAAAGTGCGTGAAGGGCTGCAGAACTTCATCAAGGGCAACGGGCAGATCTACGCCGGGCGCGGCAAAGAAGCGAACGAAAGCTACGAATACTTCGGCACGGCGCTGAACCGGGCGACCAACTTCGCCTCGGAACTGAACGCCGACGAACAACTGCTCTCCAAGTTCCTGGTCAGCTCGAGCAACCTGACCAGCGCCGTCGCCGGCCGCGGGGCGCAGCTCTCGAGCGCGATCACCAACGCCAACACCGCCTTCGGCGCCCTGAATGCGCAGAACGTCGCCCTCGACGAATCGCTGCGCGAGCTGCCGCCGGTGCTGCGCCAGTCGAACACGACCTTCGTCAACCTGCGCGCCGCGCTCGACGATGTCGAACCGCTGATCGACACGGCGAAGCCGGCGACCAAGAACCTCGCCCCCTTCCTCGCCGAACTACGCCCGGTGCTGAGCAAGTTCATCCCCTTCACGCAGGACCTCACCCTCGCCCTCAGCCGACCCGGCAGCCACAACGACACCGCCGAACTGCTGGCGACGATCCCCGCGGTCCAGGAACAGGCCTCGAACGCCTTCCCGCACGCCGAGACGGCGATCGCCGCTTTCCAGCCGCAGCTGAGCTTCCTCCGCTCCTACACGCCGGACATCTTCAACGGGATCTCGAAGCTCGGCCAGGTGAGCGGCTTCTACGACGGCAGCGGCCACTACATCCGCGGCGCGACCAGCCTGCAGAACCTCTTCAAGGACGAAGGCGGCGACCTGGTGCCGCTGAAGAAGAGCGAACAGTTCCAGCCGTTCGGGAGTGGCGCCACGACCCCGAAGCGCTGTCCGGGCGGCGCGACGCAGCCTCCCGCCGACAACTCGGCCCCTTACGTGAACCCGCCGCACACCGGGAGCTCCGTCAATCCGTCCGAATGCGACACCACGCGGGCGGTGAGCAACCCGTGAAGAAGCTGATCGCCGGAGTCGTCGTCGTGGCCGCGATCGTCGTGGCGATCGTCCTGATCGCGGGCGGCGGTTCGAACGACGGTTACGTCGTGCGCGCGATCTTCGACAACGGCTCGTTCATGGTCAGCGGCGAGCAGGTGCGCGTAGCCGGAGCCAACGTCGGCACGATCAAGTCGGTCAGCGTCTCGCTGCCCGGCGAACCGACGGCGGAAGAAAACGGGAAGTTCGTCGACGTCCCCGGCAAAGCCGTGATCGAGCTCGAAATCGAAAACTCGAGCTTCCAGGACTTCCGCCAGGACGCCAGCTGCGAAATTCGCCCGCAGTCGCTGATCGGCGAGAAGTACGTCGACTGCCGGCCGACCCTGCCGCGGGCGCCGGGGGAGAAGCCGCCGCCGCCCCTGCGCCAGATCCCGAAAGGCCAACCGGGGGCGGGCCAATACCTGCTGCCGCTCGGTCGCAACTCGACCAGCGTCGACCCCGACCTGATCACCGACATCAACCAACTTCCCTACGCGCAGCGCTTCCGGCTGATCTTCAACGAACTCGGTGCCGGGCTGGCGGGGCGCGGGGAAGACCTCCAGGCGGCGATCGAGAAAGCCAACCCGACTCTGCGCGACGTCGACAAAATCTTCGGCGAACTGACCGAACAGAAGAACCAGCTGGCGCAGTTGTCGGCCGAATCGCAGGAAATCCTCGAACCGCTGACGGAAGAAAAAGAACACGTCGTCGGCTTCCTCGCCCACTCCGGCGAAGCCGCTGAAGCGACCGCCGAACACGGCGCCGAACTCGAAGAATCGCTGCAGAAGTTCCCGACCTTCCTGGCCGAGTTCCGGCAGACGATGGACAACCTGAAGGAATTCTCCGACGCGGGCACGCCGCTGCTCGAAGAACTCGGCGTCGCGGCGCCGTCGCTGACCGACGCGACCCGCGAGCTGACCCCGTTCTCGGAAGCGACGACGGTGGCGCTGAAGAGCCTCGGCAAGGCCGGCGAAGAATCGGGCCCGGTCTTCGCCGAAGCCGAACCGGTGGTGCGCAAGGCCGCGCAGCTGGCGAAGAGCGGCGAAGTGTCGACCGAAGAACTGGCGAAGCTCTTCATCAGCCTGAAGAAGACCGGCGGCTGGGATGGCCTCACCGAACTGATCTACAACACCGCGGCGGCGACGAACGGCTTCGACAAGTACGGGCACTTCGGCCGCACCCTGCTGGTGCTGAGCACCTGCGTCGAGTACGAAGACGAACCCGAAGGCTATTCCGGCTGCGTCGCGAACTTCAACGGCCCTCGAGCCGGCGGCGAACCGACCAGTGAGCGCGCCCTCATCAACCTGATGAACGAACGCGACGAAGAATTCGAAGAAGGGAAGCCCGGGACCGGCGAAAAGGCCGCGGAACGCGAAGCTGAAACGGCCGGCCTCGGCGAAGCGCGCTCGACCGAAGCTCCGACCCGGACGGCGCGGGGCACCGGTAAAGCGCCGACCGGCCTCGGCGCGGCCGACTCGGCGACTGGCGGCACCGAACCGCTCCTCGACTACCTGATGGGTCAGGAAGAAGAATGAGGAACCGCAACGGAGGATTCGCGGTGAGCCCGGTGCTGGTCGGCGCGGTGACCGTGCTGGTCGTGATCGTCGCCGTCTTCCTCGCCTACAACGCCAACAACGGCCTGCCGTTCGTCTCGACCTACAACCTGAAGGCGCGCGTCCCCGACGCCGATGCCTTGGTGAAAGCGAACGAGGTGCGGATCGGCGGCGCCCGCGTCGGGGTGGTCAAGTCGGTGGTGCCGGTGCAGCTGAAGAACGGCGGGGTCGAGGCCGAACTGTCGCTCAGTCTCGACAAGAGCGCCGAACCGATCCCCAACGACTCGACGATCCTGGTGCGGCCGAAATCGCCGCTCGGCCTGAAGTACCTGCAGATCACGCCGGGCACCTCGAAGGTCGGATTCAAGGCCGGGGAAA
>JAOPZF010000216.1 GCA_025964255.1 Solirubrobacterales bacterium
CCGAGCTTGCGGCAGCGCTCCGGGGTCAGCGCCAGGCAGATCAGCCCGCGCGCCTCCTTGGCCATGAAGTTGACCGCCTCCGGCGTCGCGAACTGCGCCGCCATCACCAGGTCGCCCTCGTTCTCGCGGTCTTCGCCGTCGCAGACGACGACCATCTTGCCGCGGCGGATCTCTTCGATCGCCTCCTCGATGGTGGCGAAGGGGCTGGGAGAATCCTGCTCGTCGGCGGGGGTCACATCCGTCTCGGTGATGTCGGACTCGTTGCTCACGCTCATCGTTCCTTTCCCGCGAATGGTGACAGCAGCCGCTCCACGTACTTGGCGATCACGTCGACCTCGACGTTCAGCGGGTCGCCCGGGCCTACGGATCCTAGATTGGTGCGCTCGAGCGTCTCGGGGATCAGGGAGACCTCTACCCAGGTGGGGCCGAGCTCGGCGACGGTGAGGCTGACGCCGTTGAGGGCGACCGAGCCCTTGTCGACGACGTAGCGCAGAAGGTCGGGTGGGAGCTCGACCCGGACGCGGCGGGCGAAGCCGTCCTCGGTGATCCCGATGACCTCGCCGGAGCCGTCGGCGTGCCCCTGGACGATGTGACCGCCGAGGCGCTCGTCGGCGCGCGTCGCCAGCTCCAGGTTGACCCGGGCACCGGGAGCGAGCGCGCCGATCACGGTCACCTCGAGCGTCTGGTTCATCGCCTCGGTGGCGAAGCCCGACGCGTCGGCCTCGGTCGCCGTGAGGCAGACGCCGTTGACGGCGATCGAGTCGCCGAGGCCGATCTCCTGGCCCAGCTTCGTCGCGATGCGAAGGCGCGAGCCGTCGGCACCGCCCTCGACGCTCTCGACACTGCCGATGTCCTGCACCAGTCCGGTGAACATCACCACTCCTTGAATCGGGTCCGGATCAAAGTGTCCTCCCCGACGAGCTCGGCCTCGGTCGCGGTGCCTTCGAGGCGGGTCGGGATGCCGGGAGTCGGGGCCGGGCCGCCGAGGATCAGCGGGGCGACGAAGACGCGCGCCTCGTCGATCTGGTCGGCGGCGGCGAAGGCGGCGGTGAGGGTCGCGCCGCCCTCGAGCAGCAGGCTGGAGAGGCCACGGCGGCCGAGCTCCTCGAGCGCCGCGGTGACCCGCCCGGTCGCGGCTGCGCCGGGCGCGAGGATGGTTTCGACGCCCGCGGTGAGCAGCGCTTCGAGCCGAGCCGGGTCGGCGTCGGGGCCGTGGACGACGGTCAGCGGCGCCTCGTCGAGCGTCGCCACCAGCTGCGACCCGAGTGGCAGGCGCGCCTCCGTGTCGAAGACGACGCGGACCGGCTGGCGCGCTTCGCCGAGGCGCGCCGTCAGCAAGGGGTCGTCGGCGAGCACGGTGCCGATCCCGACCGCGATCGCATCGCATTCGCCGCGCCAGATGTGAACCAGCTCGCGGCTGCGCTCGCCGGAGATCCAGGGCGAGGTGCCGGCCGGGGTCGCGGTGCGGCCGTCGAGCGACATCGCCGTCTTCGCGACGACCAGCGGCAGGCCGGTGAGCCCGTGCTTGCGGAAGGGCTGGTTGGCGAGGCGGGCGGCGAGGGCGATCCCGTCGGCCGACCCCACGAAGTCGACCTCCACCCCGCTCGCGCGCAACGCCTCCGGCCCGCGCCCCGCCGCCTTCGCGGTCGGGTCGTCGGAGGCGATCACGACGCGCGACAGGTTGGCCTCGAGGATCGCGTCGACGCAGGGTGGCTGGCGGCCCTGGTGGGCGCAGGGCTCGAGCGTCACGTAGATCGTCGCCCCGGCGGGGTCCTCACCCCGACCGGACGCGTCGGCGAGCGCCGCCCGCTCGGCGTGCAGGCCCCCGAGCGCGGCGTGGAAGCCCTCCCCGATAATCTCCCCGTCGCGGACGACGACCGCGCCGACCAGCGGGTTCGGGCTTACCCGACCGCGACCGCCCTCGGCCAGCGCGAGCGCCTTTCGCAGAAATTCAGAATCGGCTGATGTTGTTGACTGACCAGTCAATCAGTCAATTCTAGCCACGCTTCGACCCCCGCCCCCCGTACTCTGTGGCACGCCTTGAAGTTGATCATCCAGATTCCCTGCCTGAACGAGGAAGAGACGCTGCCGGCGACGATCGCCGATCTGCCGCGCTCCCTCGCCGGCTTCGACGCCGTCGAGCTGCTCGTCATCGACGACGGATCGACCGATCGCACGGTCGCGGTGGCGCGCGAATGCGGTGTCGACCACATCGTCCGGCTGACCAACAACAAGGGGCTCGCGGCGGGATTCCAGGCGGGCCTTGACGCCTGCCTGAAGCTCGGCGCCGACGTCGTCGTCAATACCGACGCCGACAACCAGTACATGGGCGCCGACGTGGCGAAGCTGGTCGCGCCGATCCTCGCCGGCGACGCCGACATGGTCGTCGGCGACCGCCAGGTCGGGCGGATCGAGCACTTTTCCGACGCGAAGAAACAGCTCCAACACTTCGGCAGCTGGGTTGTACGTCGCGTGAGCAACACCGAGGTCACCGACACCACCTCCGGCTTCCGCGCCTACAACCGCGAGGCGGCGCTGCAGCTCTCGGTGGTCGACAACTTCACCTACACGCTGGAGAGCCTCGTGCAGGCGGGCAAGATGCTGGTCGCCGTCGACGAGGTGCCGGTGGGGACCAACGCGCAGACGCGCGAGTCGCGGCTGGCCGGGTCGACCGGCGACTACGTGCGTCGCAACACCCCCGCGATCCTGCGGATCTACGCGCGCTACGAGCCGCTGCGGGCCTTCGTCACCGCGGCGATCGTCGTCGGCGTGCTCGCCGTGCTCGCCTGGCTGCCGTTCCTGATCGACGCGATCTTCAACGGCAACTCCAACGGCCACATCCAGTCGCTGATCCTCGGCGCGGTGCTGATGATCGCCGCGGTGCAGCTGTTCGCGCTCGGCGTGATCGGCGACCTTCTGGCCGGGCAGCGGGTGATGACGCAGCGGGTCTTCGAGCGCGTGCGGCGGGTCGAGCTGGCGCTCGGCGTGCCGCCCTCGCACTACGAAAAGGGCGCCCCGCGCCCGGCCGCCTCCGAGGCCGAGACCAAGCTGCACGACACCGCCCCCGGCGAGGAGCCGACGAAAGTGGTCGACGGATGAGCACCAACGGCGCCGCCACCAACGGTCACCCCCCGCAGGTCGACGCGGCCGGCTCGACCGAGGAATACGGCAAAACCGCGGGCTTCCTTGCGGTCGGGGTGGGCCTCACCGGGATCATGACCTACGGGTTCTTCCTGGTCGCCTCCCACACCCTCTCCAAACACGATTACGGCCAGATCACGCTGCTCTGGTCAGCGGTCTTCATCACGATCTCGGCGCTCTGCTGCCCGGTCGAACAGCTGCTCTCGCGGCAGGTCTCCGAACGGATGGCGAAGGGCGAACCGGTCAACCAGACGATCCGGGTCGCGGCGACGCTCCAGTTCGGCCTCTCGCTCTGCTTCATCGTCGTCGCCCTGGCCCTCCGCGGAGTGATCCAGGACGACCTGCTGAGCGGCAACGAAACCCTCTACTGGGTCTACTTCTCCGCCGTCATCTTCTACGCGGTCAGCTACTTCGCCCGCGGCTTCCTCGCCGGCAGCCAGCGGTTCGGGATGTTCGTCGGGCTGATCCTCTCCGAATCGTGCTTCCGCACCCTCTTCGCGGTGCTGGTCGCGGTCGGGATCCTCAGCGGCCAGTCGGCGGTCGCGATCGGGATCGTCGCGGCGCCGGTCCTCGGGCTGATCATCGTCCCGACGATGTTCTTCCGGCGCCACCGGGAGGAACGCGCGGCGGCGCCCGCGGCCCCGGTCGAGGAAAGCGGCAGCGTCGAGCGCCTCTCGATCAAACACGGTGGCGGCTTCGCGGCGGCGGTGCTGCTGATCATGTTCTCCGAACAGACCTTCCTCAACGCCGGCCCGATCATCATCCGCAGCCTCCAGGGCGCCACCGAGGCGGGCTACATCTTCAACGTGCTGATGCTGGCGCGGGCGCCGTTGCAGCTCTTCCAGTCGATCTCGACCTCGATCCTCCCCCACCTCACCCGCCTCCACAACAGCGACGAGCCGGACTCCGAAAAAGAATTCGGCCACACGGTGCGGATGGTGCTGCTCGGCATTCTCGCCTTCACCGCGCTGGTCACCGTCGTCGTCCTGATCGCCGGGCCGAAATGCATGCAGATCGCCTTCGGCAAAAAGTTCACCTACGACCGCATCGGGTTGCTGTTGATCACCTTCGGGATGGGGCTCTACCTCGCCTCGGTCACCTTCAATCAGGCCTGCGTCGCGATGGGCCAGGTGCGGCGCTGCGCGGGCCGCTGGCTCACCTGCGCGGTGGTCTTCATCGGCTGGAACTTCCTGCCGATCGTCAGCGACGAGCAGCGCCGGATCGAGGTCGGCTTCCTGCTCGCCGCCGCCGTCCTCTCGGTCCTGCTCTGGTGGGTCTACACGCACCCGAAGGAAGGCCACCCCGAGGACGTCCCGCAGCCCGGTTCGAGCGAGGAGCTCGAGGCCCGTCTGGCGTCGATCGACGAGGTCGTCTGAGGCGGGTCGGCGGACCCCCGAACGAACCTCCACGCTGTTCGTGAGAGAGGGGGTCCGCCGACCCGCCTCCCGCTGACTAGGGTCCCCGGATGGGTCACCACGACGCCATCCTGATCCTGATCGCCGGCGTCCTACTGGCCGCCGGGATCGCGGGCGCCCTGCTGGCGGACCGGGTCCGCGTCCCCGCCTTGCTGCTGTTCCTCGGCCTCGGCATGCTGGCCGGGTCGCAGGGAATCGGCGGGATCGACTTCTCCAATTACGACCTGGCGCGGACGCTGGGGACGATCGCGCTTGTCCTGATCCTGTTCGAGGGTGGGCTCACCTCGGGCTGGTCGGAGATCCGCCCGGTGCTCGGCACGGCCGCCTCGCTGGCGACCGTCGGGACGCTGGCGACGGCGCTCCTCGCGGGCGTCGCGGCGAAAGTGATCTTCGACCTCAACTGGCTCGAAGGGATGATCGTCGGCTCCGCGATCGCCGCCACCGACTCGGCCGCGATCTTCGCCGTGCTGAGGAACTCGACCCTCGACAAGCGGGTGGCGCGCTCGCTCGAGGGCGAGTCGGGGATGAACGACCCGGTCGCCCTGCTGCTCGTCATCGGCTTCATCGAATGGCTCCAACAGCCGAACTACGGCGCCGTCGACATGGTCGGTCTGATCGCGCTGAAGATCGCCGTCGGGATCGTCGTCGGGGTGATCATGGGCAAGGTCGCGGTCTGGGTGATCACCCGGATCGAGCTGGCCTCCGACGGGCTCTACCCGGTGGCGACGGTCGCCGTGGCGGCGCTCGCCTACGGGATCTCCGAGGTCGCCCAGGGGTCGGGGCTGCTCGCCGTCTACCTCACCGCGCTGGCGCTCGGCGCGGCGCGGCTGCCCGCCCGGCGCAGCGTCGTCTCCTTCCACGAGGGGCTCGGCTGGGTGTCGCAGATCGGCCTATTCATCCTGCTCGGGCTGCTCGTCTTCCCCAGCGACCTCGACAACGTCGCGGTCAAGGGCCTGGCGCTCTCGGCGGCGCTGATCTTCGTCGCCCGCCCGATCGCGACCTTCCTCGCCACCACCTTCACCTCTTTCAACGTGCGCGAGAAGGTGATGCTCGGCTGGGCCGGGCTGCGCGGCGCGACGCCGATCTGGCTGGCGACGTTCCCGGTCGTCGCGGGCGTGCGCAGCGGCGAGGAAGAGTTCGCGATCGTCTTCTTCGTCGTCGTCACCTCGACCCTGGTCCAGGGAGCGACCTTCGAGCCGCTGGCCAAGCGCCTACGCCTGACCACCGACGAGCCGGCCCTGCCGCGACGGCTGCTCGAGTCCGGGCGGATCCGCGAGATGGGCGGCGACGTGGTGGCGTTCCGGTTGCCCGAGGGTGCCGCCGCGGCCGGCCACCGGGTTCGCGACCTGGGCCTGCCCCGCGACGCGCTGCTCAACGTGATCGTGCGGGACGGCGGGGCGATCCCCCCGCGTGGCTCCACCGAGCTGCACGAGGGCGACGAGCTCCACGTCCTCGTCCGCGGCGAGGTTCGCGACGAGGTCGAGCGCCTGACCGACACATGGGTGAAGGGCCCGATCGGCAAACCGCCCCCACCCCCGCTCCCCCGCCGCGCCACCGCCCAGGTCTTCACCGTGCGCCCACTGCGGTCGGGCGAGGAGGTGGTGTCGCCGAGCGAGGTCGACGGAGTCGCCGTCGTGGCGGTGCTGCGGACGCGGAACGACAAGCGCGGCGCGATGGCGGCTTTGGCGGACGGCCGCTACGCGGTGACCGGTCAGGAGGTCGTCGCAATTGGCGGTCGCCGGGCGCTGGCGGGCTGGTGCGAGGAGAGAGCCGAGCGCGAGACCGTCACCGGCGAAGAGCGCGCCTGGTGGCAGGAGGTCACGGGAGCGCTTATTGCCAGGGGACGCAGGCGCTGAGCTCGGTTTCTTGGCGTGGGCGGATGGGGATGACCCTTCACTCACGAACTGCGGGAGGTTCGCTCAGGGTCATCCCCATCCGCTCCGACTGCAGGCCTAAGCCACGATCGCCGCCGCTAAAGCCCGAGGTCGCGGACTCCTTGCTCGTCCCAACCGAGATGGTGAGCGACCTCGTGGCGGACCGTGCGGACGATTTGGGCGCGGAGCAGGTTGGGATCCCAGCCGAAGTCTCGTTGCAAGGTGTCTTCGTAGATGACGATGTGGTCGCGGTAGTTGTCTCGGGCGACGGTGTCCCCGACGTACAAGCCGTAAGCGCCTACCTCTTCCCCCAGGCGGGAGATCACGATCGGCACGTCGGCGAGCACCTCATGGAATTCCGGGGGCAGCTCGTCGATCGCTTCGATCACGAGTTCTTCGAACTCGCTCGGCTGCTCCTGTCCCGGCGGCATCTGGGACATCAACTCACTGCGTTCGTGAATCCGCCGGAACTCCTCCTCCGGCATCTCCCCCCGCCCGAGCAGCATCGCCCCAAGTGACGCGAGGAGCACGACCCCGAGTCCTCCGGCGATCAGCTTCAAGGTCCCGCTGATGTGGTCCCAGGAGAACGGATCAAAGAGCAGGATTCCGAGCCCGATCAAGAACGCGACCGTGACGATGATCCGCGCCGATGGAGCCAACCGCTCGCCCATGCATCAAGGGTAGCTGTGCAATGAGCCCGCCCCCGCCAATCGGGAGACGGGGATGACCCTGAACGAACCTCCCCGCTGTTGTGAGAGAAGGGTCATCCCCGTCTCCCGCCGAGGTGCGTTCGCACTTCCCCGCGCTATCCGCGGGTTTCTGCGAACGCCGCTAGGAGGCGCCGGCGGCCGAGGCGATCGCCTGGTACGCCACAGCCGGATCGTCCGCCCCGAAGACCGCCGACCCGGCCACGAACAGCGACGCCCCGGCGGCAGCCACGGACCCCGCGGTCCCAACGTCGATGCCCCCGTCGACCTCGATAACCGCGTCCCCGACCACCTGCCGCAGCCGTTCGACCTTGTCCGGCGAGGACGGGATGAACGACTGCCCGCCCCACCCGGGGTTCACCGTCATGCAGAGGACCACGTCGGCGAGACCCCGCAACTCGGAGAGCGCCTCGACCGGGGTGCCAGGGTTGATCGCGATGGCGGCGGCGCAACCGAGCTCGCGGATCGCCGAGAGGGTGCGGTTGGCGTGCGGGGTCGCCTCGGCGTGGAAGGTGATCGAGTCCGCCCCGGCCTTGGCGAACTCCTCGATCTGGCGCTCGGGCGTCTCGATCATCATGTGGACGTCGATCGCCCCACCCGCGTCGTGGACGAGGTCTGCGATCGCACCGGCCACCAGCGGCCCGATCGTGATCGGCGGGACGAAGTGCCCGTCCATGATGTCGACGTGGATGACCCGCGCCCCTG
This sequence comes from Solirubrobacterales bacterium, assembly GCA_025964255.1. GTDB lineage: Bacteria > Actinomycetota > Thermoleophilia > Solirubrobacterales > 70-9 > VAYN01. Next base: position 7,843 of record JAOPZF010000216.1, read on the forward strand.
CGGCCATCACCTCTTCGACCTGCGAGCCGAGCTTGGCGAAGTCGGCGGAAAGGATCGACGGGGCCACCCGCGGGGTGGCTACTAACTCACGAAAACGTTCACTCATCCGGCGCACCCTACTGAGCGCGCTGAGGCGATCTGGGCCAGCCTGGCAAGGACGCAGGGAGCGAGGGAAGGGGAGCGCATTACCAATGCGTGACCCGCCCCGAGCGACCGAGGACACCGCCAGGCGCCCCCAGATCGCCTCAGGTGGGTTTGAGCATGCTGGCGCCGCACATCTGACATTCCATGTCGGCGGTGTGGGTCATCCGGGCGATCGTCTGGTGTTCGCCGCACTCGGGGCACTGGGAGACGAGTTCGAAGCGGCTGAGGCAGTTGACGCAGCGCAGGCGGCCGGGGAGCTGGGTCGGGCGGAGCCAGGGCTCGCCACAGTTCGGGCACGGGGCCCGTCCCAGGACGTTGGTGGTGCCGCTGCCGGGATCGGCCATCGTCAGATTGTGCCGATTCGGGCGGCCGGCGTCCGTCCGGCCTTGACTGAACCGTCAATCAGCTTTGCGCGTGAGCCGGCTGATGAAGAAACCGGTGGTGCGGTCGCGGTCGGGGCGCAGCTGCAGCGTGCGCGGCTCGTGGGGTGAGGAGAGCTCCGGCGCGAGGGCGCCTAGGTCGTCCAATTCGAGCGGCGGGACCTGGCCGGCGGCGCTCGCTTCGAGCAGCGCCGCGATCCGGTCCTCGTTCTCGCGCCGCGAGATCGTGCAGGTCGAGTAGACGAGCTTGCCGCCCGGCCGCAGCAGCTTCGCCGAGTTCAGCAGCGCCTTCTCCTGCACCGCAGCGACCCGCTCGATGATCCGCGGCGATTTCCGCCAGCGCGCGTCGGGACGCGAGGCGAGCGTGCCGAGGTCCGAGCAGGGCGCATCGAGGAGGATGCGATCGAAGCCCTCGGGCAGCGGTAGGTCGGTCGCGTCGCCCTCGAAGACGGAGACGCTGTGGAGGTCGAGCCGGGTCGACTGGGCGGCGATCTCGGCGGCGCGTTTCTCGTCGAGCTCGACCGAGATGATCTCGCCGCGGTCCTCCATCCGCATCGCGATCTGGCCGGTCTTGATCCCCGGGCCGGCGCAGAGGTCGAGGACCGTCTCCCCCGGCCGCGGCGCCAGCGCTTCGACCACCGCGGCGGACCCGCGGCTCTGCGGCGTCAGCGCGCCCTCTTTGACCAGGATCGGCACCAGATCGCCGAGACGCCCGGCGAAGACCATCGCCTCCGGCACCGCCAGCGGCCAACTGCCACCGGCCGGGGAGACGTCGACGCCCTCGCCCCGCAGCCGCGCCACCAGGTCGGCGCGCGCCTCCGCGTCGGCAGCTCGCATCGCCACCTCGGCGGGCTCGTTGCAGGCGGCGAGCAGCGCCCGCGCCGCCTCGGCGCCGAGCTCCTCCCACCACATCCGGGCCAGCCAGAGCGGCGCGGAGTGGGCGGTCGCGGCCGCCTCGGGCGTCGAATCGTCGCCGAGCAGGTCGGCGGTCAGCTTCTCCCGTTCCCGTGCCGCCCGCCGCAGGATCGCGTTGACGAAGCCGGACGCGTGCCCGGCCTTGGCGATCTTCACCAGCTCGACCGCCTGGTCGACGGCGGCGTGGTCCGGCGTCCCGTCGGCGAACAGCAGCTCGTAGAGGCCGAGCCGAAGCGCCGCCGCGACAGGCGGGTCGAGCAGCCGCATCGCCCGTCCGGAGAGCTTTTCGATCGCCGCGTCCGAGGTCCCGCGCCGCTGCACCGACCCGTACGCGAGCCGCTGCGCCTGCGCCCGGTCGCGCCCGACCAGGCCGAGCCGCTCGGCCCCGGCGCGGAAGACCAGCTCGGTGTGGGCGTGTCGCTCGAACGTCTCGCGCAGCGTCTCGAAGGCGAGCGCCCGCGGCCCCTCTACCGGCATGTGGACCTCATGCGAACGACGGCACCGGGCGGCCGCGCAGATAGTCGGCAACCGGCATCGGTTTGCCGCCCGCAGGCTGGACGACCTCGAGGCCCAACGTCCCCCAGCCGCAGCCAACCAAGAGCCGTCCCCACTCGAATTTGACCTGACGCGGGGCAACTTCGAAATCGACCGCGCTTGCCGACCGAACTCCAAGCCTCTCGCCATCCGCCAACTCCAGATAGGCGCCGATGTGCGGAGTCAGGGCTCGAACCTTGGCCGCCAACTCCGACGCTTTGCCGGACAGATCGAGGCGACGCTCCGCCCCGTCGATCTTCTCCGCGTACGTCGCCGCGGACTCGTCCTGCTCGGTGAAGGCCAGGGTTCCATCGCCGAGAAGGTCGAGCGCCTCAACCAGGAGATTGCCACCGAGGTCCGCCAGTTTCGGCGCCAGCGTCCCGTAGTTGTCGTCCCCGGTGGGAACCTCGGCCCGCAGCGCCACTGGGCCCGAGTCGAGGCCCGCGGTCAGCCGCATCACGCAGACGCCCGTCTTCGGGTCGCGAGCCATGATCGCCCGCTCGATCGGCGCCGCGCCGCGCCAGCGCGGCAGTAGGGAGGGATGGACGTTGAGGATCTCGGTCAGGCTCAGGAGCGGCTCGCGGATCAGCTGGCCGAAGGCGCAGACGAGGAGGGCCTCGGGCTCCGCGGTGCGGATCCGCTCCAGCGCGTCCTCCTCGTTGACGCTCGCGGCCTGCAGCAGGTCGATCTCCAGCTCCCCCGCCAGCTCGGCGACCGGCGGCGGTGAGACCTTGCGACCGCGCCCCTGCCGGCTGTCAGGCGGGGTGACGACGAGGTTCGGCTTGTGCGGCGAGTCGGCGAGGCGGCGGAGGACGGTCGCGGCGAAGTCCGAGGTGCCGAGGTAGACGGTCCTCACGCGTCGGTGCGAGGCTCGCGGAGCTCCTCGCCGTGATCGTCCTCGTCCTCGACCGGCGGGTGATAGCTCTCTTCCGCCCGCAGCGCCCGCAGCGCAGCCTTGCGCTGCTTGCGTTCGGTGCGGTCGAGGATCAGCACCCCGTCGAGGTGGTCGATCTCGTGCTGGAGGACGCGCGCCTCGAGGCCCGAGGCCTCGATCGTGACCGGCTCACCGTCGACGTCGCGGCCGGTGAAGCGGGCGTGCAGCGGGCGCTCGACATCCATCGTCACCCGCGGCAAGCTGAGGCAGCCCTCCTCGGCGATCGCCAGCTCGTCGGACATCCACTCGATCTCCGGGTTGATCAGCGCCGAGGGCTCGTTGTCGGAGCCCGCCTGGAAGACCAGCAGCCGGCGCAGCACGCCGAGCTGGGTCGCGGCGAGGCCGACCCCCATGCCGTCTTGCATGATGTGGACCATCCGCTCGACCTCTTCGCGCAGCTCCGGACCGAACTCGGTCACCGGTGACGCGCGGCTCTTCAGCACCGGGTCGCCGAACTTGACCACGTGGGCGAGTGCCGCTTCGCGTCGCTCGATCAGCTTCTGCTGAAGCTCCTCCCGCTCTCGGTTCTCGTTCTCGTCGGCGTCGATCGCCTGCTCTTCGCTCACCGGCCGATTGTAAGCGTGGCGCGGCGCCGTGGGGCGCGCCGATTCGCCTGATCCGGCTTCAGGGGCGGGCGCGGCTACTGCGGATCGACGTCCACGCCGATCGAGACGTCCTTCAGCGCCCGGTCGGCGGCGCGCCGCTCGACCGTCGTCCGCGCCGCGTTCACCGTCCCCGTGCGGTCCTGCGCCTTGACCAGGATCCGCCGCCGGTGCCGTCCCCGCACCCGGAACATCGGCGCCGGCCCGAGCAGGTCCGAATCGGCCGGGAGGCGGGAGCGCAGTTCGCCGGCGATCGCGCCGGCGGCCGCGTCGAGCCTTTCCTCGCTCTCGGAGCTGAGGTTGACGCGCAGCAGGTGCGAGTAGGGCGGGTAGCGGAGGATGCGGCGGCGCTCCAGCTCCCCGGCGAGGAAGCCGGTCGAGTCGTGGGCGGCGGCGCTCTCGATCGAGGCGGCGTGCGGCGCCAGGGTCTGCACCATCACCTCGCCCCCGGCGGCGCCGCGGCCGGAGCGCCCGGCCAACTGGGCGACCATCGCGAAGGTCCGCTCCTCGGCGCGGAAGTCGGGGAAGCGCAGGGTCGCGTCGGCGTCGAGGATCGCGCTCAGCGTCACCTCGGGGAAGTCGTGGCCCTTGGCGACCATCTGCGTGCCGACCAGGACGGCGCTCGCCGCCTCGCCGAATTCGGCGAGGATCCGGGCGTGGGCGCCGCGCCGCGACGTCGTGTCGGAGTCGAGGCGGAAGACCGGCATCGGGGCGAGCCGCGCGGTGAGGAGTTCCTCGATCAGCTCGGTCCCGGCGCCCGCCCGCGCCAGCGTCGTCGAGGAGCAGACCGGGCAGGCCCGCGGCGCCCGTTCGGAGTGGTTGCAGTGGTGGCAGACGAGGCGGCCCGACTCGCGGTGGACGATCAGCGAGACGTCGCAGTTGGGGCAGCCCCAGTGGTGCCCGCAGGAGCGGCAGGTGAGCCAGGGCGCGAAGCCGCGCCGGTTGACCATCACGATCGCCTTCCGGCCCGCCGCCCGCACCTCCTCGAGCGCCGTCCAGGTATTGGCGTGCAGCGGGCCCGAGCGCGGGTCGACCTCGCGCATGTCGACGATGTTGACCGGCGGCATGCGGAGGCCGTCGACGCGGCGCGGCAGCTCCAGGCGGGGGAGCTCGAGCCAGGTCTCCGGGCGCGGCGTCGCGGTGCCGGCGACGAGGACGGCGCCCTGCTCACGGGCCCGGTGGCGGGCGACGGCGCGGGCGTCGTAGGTCGGGTCGCCCTCCTGCTTGTAGCTCGCGTCGTGCTCCTCGTCGATGACGACCAGGCCGAGGTCATGGACCGGGGCGAAGATCGCCGAGCGCGGGCCGACGCAGACCTGTGCCTCGCCGCTGCGCAGTCGCTGCCACTCGTCGAAGCGTTCGCCATCGGAGAGGGCGCTGTGGAGGACGGCGAAGCGGTCGCCGAGGCGGGCGCGGAAGCGGGCGACGGCCTGCGGCGCGAGGCCGATCTCGGGGACCAGGACGATCGCCCCGCGACCGCGCTCCAGCGCCGCCTCGACCGCCGCCAGGTAGACCTCGGTCTTGCCCGAGCCGGTGACGCCGTGGAGAAGCTGCTCGCGGGGCGCGCCGGCCTCGCCGTCGAGCGCCGCCACCAGGGCGTCGACCGCGGCCCGCTGCTCGGGGAGGAGCTGGGGCGCCTCTACCGCGGCGTGGAGACGGGACGCGGCGGGGGCGCGGCGCACGCTCGAGTCACGGGTCGCGATCAGGCCGCGCTCGGCGAGGCGGCGGACGATCGCGGCGTTCGAGCCCACAGCGGCGGCCAGCTGCGGCGCCGACATCTCACCGTCCTCGACCAGCGCCTCGAGCACCGCCCGCTGCTTCACCCCGAGCCGCTCGCCGCCCTCCAGCGCCGCCTCGCCGGCGGGCGTGATCTCGGCCCGCAGCTCGGTCTTCGCCCGCACGGTGCGGGCGGCGCGGCCGGTCCCGGTCCCCGGCGGCAGAACAAGTTGGAGCCCGCGCGAGGGGGTCGAGCAATACTCCCGCGCCACCCACAGCCCGAGCGCCACGAGCTCCGCCGAGGCGCCCGCCTCGAGCGCCTCGATCGGCTCCGCGAGCCGCTCCGGCGCCAGCTCCGAGGACTCGGCCAGCTCGACCACGACGCCGAGCAGGCGGCGCGGACCGAACGGCACCCGCACCAGGCTGCCCACCTCGAGCCCCGCCATCGAGTCCGGCCGGCGGTAGTCGAACGGCCCCCGCAGCGAGCGGGCAGTCGTCAGCGGCTCGACCTTGAGGATCGCCATCGCGACCGAGGTTATGGGTGCGCGGGGACGGGCGTCCAAAAAGCCGGCAGACACCGCCTGGAGCGCTTATGCTGCCGCGCGTGGCCCTCAACCTGACCGACGGCGAGCAGATCATCTTCCAGGGACATCCGTCCTGGCGGGCGATCCTCGGCTTCTACCTCAAAGGCCTGGTCATCGCGATCATCCTCGGCGTCATCGCCAAGCTGGTCGGGAGCACGAGCGACGTCTTCATCGTCGTCATCGTCGTCCTCGCGGTCACCGTCGCGGTCGGCTTCCTCAAACGGTGGGCGACGACCTACACGATCACCTCGCGCCGCCTCAACATCAAACGCGGAATCATCTCGCGGGAGATCCAGGAGACGCGGCTGGAGCGGGTCCAGGACGTCAACTACAGCCAGTCGGTGTACCAGCGGATCATGCAGATCGGCGACGTCGACTTCAACACCGCCGCGAGCGGCGGCGACTACGACTTCATCTTCTACGGCGTCGGCAACCCCGAGGACGTCGTGCAGCGGGTGGACCGGGCGACCGGCGCCAACGCGGCCGGCAGCCACGGGCTCGGCGAACCGCAGTCCCCCGGCATCTAGACCAGCTTCCGCACCCGCCCCAGGACCTCGGCGACTTCGTTCGGCGCGTGGGCGATCTGCCAGTGGGTGAAGCGGAGGACGCGGAAGCCGTGCGAGGTGTGCGTCTGGTCGCGTTTGACCATGCGGGCCTGCTGGGCCGGAGTGCGGTGGTAGCGCAACCCGTCTGTCTCGACGATCAGGCCGTGGTCGGGGAAGTGGAAATCGACTTCGAAGCCGAGGACCCATTGTTTGGAGAGCGGCAGCGGGAAGCCCGCTGCCAGCGCGAGCGGCCTGAAGTAGATCTCCAGGTCCGAATCGGAGAGCCGGAACGTGTGCCGGTCGAGCATCGTCCGCAGCGTCTTCGCCCCCGGCATCCCGACGTAGGCATCGAGCGAGCGCCGCAACGTCTCCGGGTCGACGAGGTCATGCACGTCCGCCTGATTCACCGCCCGCTCCAGCCGCAGCGGCTTCAGTTCCGTGGCGAGATCGATCAGCGTCTGGGTCGGAGTCGTCACCGGAATCCCGAACCGCCGCACCACGCTGCCCACAGACAGTTTCGGCCGCGAGCGGACCTTGAGTCCGCCCCGCCTGATCTCGCACCGACGGGCGACGGTCACATCGATCCGTCCCTTTTCCTCCCAGCCGATCCCCCACAGCTCCGCCGCGCTCCGGTGACTGAGCTCCGCCCCGTCCCCGCAGACCAGAACGGCAGCCATCCACCGCCCGTGCGGCGTCAGCTCTGGGCGACCAACGGCGTAAATGCCCGTCGAGATCGGGTGGAGCCGGCCCGTCGCGACCCGATGCTTGATGGCCTTCGCCGTGTATCCGAGTCCCAGGAGGTCGGCGTGCGTCAGGACCCCGTGCTGCCCTCGGACGAGCTCCCACGTCGCCCTGCTACGCGCTGTCGACTTCAGGTCCCCCATAGGGGACTTCAAGTCGACAGCGCGGAAATCTCACCCCCTCCGGGACCGCGCCGGGCCCGAAGATGCCGCTACGGCCGACGAATTAGGCCGCTGCGGCCTCGACGCCTGCCGCGGACTTCAGGGCCTCGGCGCGGTCGGTGCGCTCCCAGGTGAAGTCGGGGAGCTCGCGGCCGAAGTGGCCGTAGGCGGCGGTCTTCTGGAAGATCGGGCGGTGGAGGTCGAGGTACTGGCGGAAGGCGCCGGGCCGCATGTCGAACTCGGCTTCGACGATGCGGGCGATCTGGGTGTCGGAGAGCTTGCCGGTGCCGAAGGTCTCGACCATCAGGGACACCGGGTGGGCGACGCCGATCGCGTAGGCGACCTGGACCTCGCAGCGGTCGGCGAGGCCGGCCGCGACCACGTTCTTCGCCACGTAGCGGGCCGCGTAGGCAGCCGAGCGGTCGACCTTGGACGGGTCCTTGCCGGAGAAGGCGCCGCCGCCGTGACGGGCCATGCCCCCGTAGGTGTCGACGATGATCTTGCGGCCGGTGAGGCCCGCGTCGCCGACCGGGCCGCCGATCACGAACTTGCCGGTCGGGTTGACCAGGAAGTCGTCGCGCAGCGCGCCCTCGTCGTAGAGCCCCGGCACCTCGGACGCCAGCACCGGCATCACGACGTGCTCCCAGAGGTCGGGGCGGATCGTTCCCTGCGAGTCGACCCCCTCGGAGTGCTGGGTGGAGATCAGAAGTTTTTCGACCGCGACCGGGCGGCCGTCGGCGTAGCGCACCGTGACCTGGGTCTTGCCGTCGGGGCCAAGGTAGGGAAGCGTCTCGTCCTTGCGGACCGCGGCCAGCCGTTCGGCGAAGCGGTGAGCGAGGTGGATCGGCATCGGCATCAGTGCCTCGGTCTCGTTCGAGGCGTAGCCGAACATCATCCCCTGGTCGCCGGCGCCGGCGACGTCGAGCGCGTCGGTGTCGCTCGGGTCGGTGCGCGTCTCGTAAGCCTTGTCGACGCCCTGGGCGATGTCGGGGCTCTGCTTGTCGATCGACGTCAGGACCGAGATCGCGTCGCAGTCGTAGCCGTAGTTGGCGTCGTAGCCGATCTTCCGCACCGTGTCGCGGACGATCTCCGGGATGTCGATGTAGGTGTCGGTCGTGATCTCACCGGAGACCACCGCCATGCCGGTGTTGACGAGCGTCTCGCAGGCGACGCGGCCGTTCGGATCCTCGGCGAGGATCGCGTCGAGGACGCCGTCGGAGATCTGGTCCGCGACCTTGTCGGGGTGGCCCTCGGTGACGGACTCGGACGTGAAGAGGTGCTCGCCCTCGGCGAGTGGCTTGGAAGTC
>JAOPZF010000219.1 GCA_025964255.1 Solirubrobacterales bacterium
TGATCTTCGCTGACGACGTCGACCCGGCGATGGGCGCCGCGGTGCTGGGACGCTTCGCGGCCAGCGCCGGCAACCGCAACCAGACCCTGGAGACGATCGCCGAGCGCTACCCCGGCGAGGCGGGTCAAGTGACGGGTGAGGTCCCCTTCTCCTCCGAGTGGAAGTGGTCGGGGGTGTCGCTCGACGGCAACGGGGCAGGAGCCGGGACCTTCGTGCTCGGCGCGCCCGACATCCTGATCGGCAGCGGCTCGCTGGTGCTGGCGCCGGGGATGGCCGCAAGGCTCGAGGAGGAGACGGCGGCGGGGAAGCGTGTCGTCGCCTTCGGCCGCAGCGGCGAGCCGCTCCCCGAGGACGCCGCGGCCGCCCCGGCGCCTCGGCTCGAACCGATGGCGCTGGTGGTGCTGGAGGAGACGCTGCGCGAGGACGCCGCCTCGACGATCGCCTTCATGCGCGAGCAGGAAGTCGACCTGAAGCTGATCTCCGGCGACGCGCGGGCGACGGTGACCGCGGTCGCCTACGCGGTCGGCGTGCCGCGCGACGCGGGCGTGATCGAGGGTCCCGAACTCCCGGACGATCCCGAGGAGCTGCAGAAAGCCGCGCTCGCCAACACCGTCTTCTGCCGGATCCAGCCGCAGCAGAAGAAAGCGCTGGTCGAAGCGCTGGTCGACGCCGGGCGCTACGTGGCGATGATCGGCGACGGGGTCAACGATGTCCCGGCGCTGAAGCAGGCGCGGCTGGCGGTGGCGATGGGCTCAGGGACGCAGGTGACCAAAGGCGTCGCCGACGTCGTCCTGCTCAAAGACGAGTTCTCGCGGCTGCCCGAGGCGATCGGCGAGGGCCGGCGGATCGCCCGCAACATCCACCGCCTCGGCCGCCTCTACATGACCAAGAGCGTCTACGCGGCGACCCTGATCATCCTCGTCGCCGTGCCCGGCTTCGCCTTCCCCTTCCTCCCCCGCCACCTCACCATGGCCGCCTTCCTGACGATCGGCATCCCCTCCTTCGTCCTCGCCCTGGCGCCGTCGGACGGGCCGCTCTACCGAGGCCGGCTGATCCGCGCCCTGGCCGCCTTCGCGATCCCCTCCGGGGTGGCGACCGGGATCGCCTCGATCCTCTCCTGCGTGCTCGTCAACACCGTCGCCGGCGGTGGGCTCGCGGCCGGGCGGACCGCGGCGACGACGACGCTGATCTTCCTCGGGCTCGCCTTCGTGCTGCTGCTGGAGCGCGGCCCGGGCCGCGAGGGGAACGCGGTCCAGAGCTACATGCTGGCGATGGTCGCCGGGCTCGGCGCCCTCTACGCCCTGATGCTCGCCGCCGCCCCGGTCCGCGAATTCTTCGAACTCGAAATCCTCAGCGCGACCCAGTGGTTCCTCGCCCTGCTGTCGGCGGCGATCGGCCTGACGATCGCGGCCCTGGTCTGGCGCCTGCCGGTGATCGAACGGTGGGAAGCGGAGATCGACGAACCAGAGGAGCCGCCGAGCCCGATGGAGGAGTCGGCCCGCGCCGCTTGACTCCAGCTGTTCCTTTTGCCGGAATAGTGGAGATAAGGAACAGCCAGACGAGGGGGAAACCATCCACGCGTCTAGTCGCAACGGTCAGTTTTTCGACTTTGGGCCATGCCCGGCGCGTGTGGTCGCACCTAGCTTGGAAGCATGGCGACGACCTTGAATCCGGCCCGTCCCTTTCCCGGCGCCGGTGTGTACCCGCTCGATTCGGGTCACTTCGATGAGGCGTTCGCCAAGACCGGCACCGCACGCCCTCCCTACGTGGCGGTGATGGACGCGCTCGCGCGGCAGGACCTGGTGGAGCTGCGCGAGCGCGTCCGGTCGAACATCGAGGGGATCGGTCTGTCCTTCGGCCCCGGACGGCCGATGGTCGTCGACCCGGTGCCGCGGGTGATCGACGCGGCCGAGTGGGAGCCGCTCGAAGCGGGCCTGCTGCAGCGGGCCCGGGCGCTCAACGCCTTCCTGCTCGACGCCTACGGCGACCAGCGGATCTTCGAGGACGGCGTCGTGCCGCGCCGGTTGCTTGAGACCTCGCAGGGGTACGAGCCGCTTATGCGGGGACTGCTCGATCCGGGCGTGCCGCCGGCGACGGTCGCGGGCATGGACCTGATCCGCGACGTGGACGGCGAGCTGCTGGTGCTGGAGGACAACCTGCGGATGCCCTCGGGGGCGACCTACGCGATCGCCGTCCGCGAAGCGCTCGGTCGGGAGCTCGGCGCGCCCGACGCCACCGGCCTCCGCAGCCCCGACGGCTACGTCGCCAAGCTCGGCGAGGCGATCCGCGCCGCCGCCCCGGCCGCTCACGCCGCCGAACCGACCGCCGCGATCCTCTCCGACGGCCCCGAAAGCGGCGCCTACTACGAGCACGAGCGGATCGGCCGCGAACTGTCGCTGCCGGTGGTGACGCCGGCGCAGCTCTCGCAGGCGCGCGGCCGCCTCCACGCCCAGGTCGGCAGCAATCGGATCCAGCTCGACGTCATCTACCGCCGGCTCGACGAGGACCGCCTCACCGACAACGGCGGCGCGCTGACGCCGCTGGGACAGCTGCTCGCGCCCGCCCTCGAATCGGGGCGACTGCGGATGGTCAACGCGATCGGCACCGGCCTCGCCGACGACAAGCTCGCCCACGCCTACGTCGAGGAAATGATCCGCTTCTACCTCGGCGAGCAACCGCTGCTGCGCTCGGTCTCCAGCTACGACCTCTCCGACCCGGAAGCCCGCGACGAGGTGATGGGCCGGCTCGACGAGCTCGTGATCAAGCCGCGCGACGGCTTCGGCGGCCACGGCGTGACGATCATGCCGCTCGCCACCGAGGGCGACCGGCGCAAGGTGATCGGCCTCGTCCGCCGCCGCCCGGAGCGCTTCGTCGCCCAGGAGTTGGTGCCCCTCTCCACCCACCCGACCGTGATCGGCGCCTCGATCGCGCCGCGCCGCGTCGACCTGCGTCCCTACGTCGTCAGCCCCGCCGCCGGCGAGGCATCGGTGATGCAGGGCGGGCTCACCCGTTACGCCGTGGCGGCCGGCGAGATGGTCGTCAACAGCTCACAGGGCGGCGGGTCGAAGGACACCTGGGTCCTTGACATCGGCCGTCCGGACCTCGGATGAAGCTGCGTTCCTTGGCATCCCGTGAACATCGCCCCCTGATCGGGGTCACCACCTCGGAGGTGCGCCCGAAGGAGCGCGTCCACCCCGTGCCCGAGGGCGAGCCGATCGGCAAAGAGATGGCGCTCGGGATCCCGTACCTGAAGGCGATCGAAGAAGCGGGCGGGCTGCCGGTGGTGATGCCGCCGATGGCCGAGGACGCGATCGAGCCGCTGCTCGACCGGCTCGACGGGATCTGCCTCTCCGGCGGCCCCGACCTGGACCCGGCGCTCTACGAAGCCAAGCCACACCCGGAACTGGGGCCGATCGAGCCGGAGCTCGACCGCTTCGAGCTCGCCATCGCCGCCCGCGCCGACGCCCGTGAGATGCCGATCCTGGCGATCTGCCGCGGCACCCAGGCGCTCAACATCGTCCGCGGCGGGGCGCTCCACCAGCACCTCCCCGACATCTCCACCGAGATCCCCCACCGCCAGACGATCGCCAGCACCGAGGCGAGCCACGCAATCACGGTCGAGCCCGGCTCGCAGCTGGCCGATGTGGTCGGCGCCACCGAGGTCGACCTCGCCGACGTCAACTCCTTCCACCACCAGGCGATCGACCGGCTCGGCGACGGGTTGCGGATCAGCGCCCGGGCCCCCGACGGGACGGTCGAGGCGATCGAGGACCCGAGCCGGCGGTTCCTGATCGGCGTCCAGTGGCACGCCGAGACGCTCGTCCACCGCGAGGCTGAGGCGGAGCTCTTCCGTCGCTTCGTCGACGCCTGCCGCGACGACGGCGCCGAATACGAGCGCGTCGCGAAGCGCGAGGTCGCGTGACCCCCCAGTCCTCCGGGACGACGTTGCCGGCCTGGGCTACCTGGCCGGAGCCGAACGAGCAGGGCGCCTACACCGTCGGGATCGAGGAGGAGGTGATGCTCCTCGACCAGCTGACCTGGGCGCTCGCCAGCCGGATCGACTCGGTCCTCCCCCGCCTCCCGCACGGACGCACCGCCAGCTTCACCGCCGAGACGCACGGCTCGGCGCTGGAGATCCAGACCGGCGTCCACGGCGCGATCGGCTCGGCGATCGAAGAACTCGGGGCGCTGCGGCGGGAGCTCGACGAGACCCTGAAACCGCTCTCGATGCGCGCCGCGAGCGCCGGCACGCACCCCTTCGCGGTCTGGCAGGAGATCGTCGTCTCGGCGGGCGAGCGCTACCAGTTCGTCTACGGCTCGATGCGCGAGCTGGCCCGGCGCGAGCCGACCTTCGGCCTCCACGTCCACGTCGGCGTGCCCGACGCCGAACGGGCGATCCACGCCGCCAACCGCCTGCGCACCGAGGTGCCGCTGCTGCTCGCGCTCTCGGTCAACTCGCCCTTCTGGCAGGGGCGCGACACCGGCCTCGGCTCGGCGCGGACCCCGCTGTTCCAGGCCTTCCCGCGGGTCGGCATCCCGCGCGCCTTCCACTCCTACGCCGAGTACGTCGAGTCGGTCGACGTCCTGATCCGCTGCGGCGCGGTGCCGGAGCCGACCTTCCTCTGGTGGGACGTGCGCCCGCAGCCGCGGTTCGGCACGGTCGAGGTGCGGATCATGGACGCCCAGACGACGCTCGCCGACACCGCCGGGCTGGCGGCGCTCGTGCAGTCGATCGTGCGGCTCGAGGTCGAGGAGGGCACCGGCACCTACGACGACGGCATCCCGCCCGAGGTCCTGAACGAGAACCGCTTCCTCGCCGCCCGCGACGGCATGGACGCCGAGCTGATCGCCCACGACCTCAACACCCGCGTTCCCGCCCGCGAGCTCCTCAGCGACCTCCTGGTCCTCTGCCGCCCCCACGCCGAAGACCTCGGCTGCGGGGCCGAGCTGGACACCGTCTCCCGCCTAGCCGAGCGCACCGGCGCCCGCCGCCAACTGGACCTGAGCCGCAGCCTCGGCAGCCTGCCTCGGGTCGTGGCTGTCCTTGCCGACGATTTCTTGGCCGGCGCTAGCTAGTCGTCCAGCTTCGCGAGCGCTGCGGCCGTCCGAGATGCGTCCCGGGCGTCTCGTGGCGGCCCGGGCAGGCTGTGGCCGCCACGAGACGCCCGGGACGTGAGGGAGTTTCAAGGAAGGTCACGGGTTCGGCACGTTCGTCACCCTTCCGTGCGGGCGCCACGTTGATGGGCCGAAAACTAAAGCCATAGTTGAGTTTTTGGCCCATCAACATCGGGGTGTCATGGGATCGGCGCGAGAGGCGCGTGGATCGGGGACGAAGCGTGACTTTCCGCCCGTCTCTGTGACCTCTGCCCGCGCTCTCGGCCGTCTCGGCCACGGCCACGGCCACAGCCTGCCCGGGCCGTGGTCGAGACGGCCTCGTCCCGTGCCCTTCGCTGTTTCCCCCTCATATGAGGGGGAAACAGCGAAGGGCTAGATGGCGAAGTGATCTCCGGGCGGGATCACGAACTGCGAGACCACCAGGTTGGCGGCCAGTTTGGAGACGCCGTCGCGGATGCGGTTGATCCGGACCTCGACCACGACGGTGCTGCGGCCGGGGTGAAGGACGCGGGCCTCGGCGACGATTTCGTCACCGTTGCGGCCGGCGCTGAAGACGTTCAGCTTGAGCTCGATCGTGGTGAAGTCCCAGCCGGGCGGGATCGCGCGGAAGGTGGCCCAGGCGGCGACGGTGTCGCCGAGCGCCGTCCAGACACCGCCGTGGACGAAGCCGCCGGGATGCAGGTGACGAGGGCCGACCTGGATCCGCCCGCGGGCGTAGTCGTCCTCGATGTCGAGGGCCTCGATGCCGAGGTCGGCGGGGAAGCTGCCGACCGCGAACTCATCGATGTCCTCTGGCTTGACCTGGGAGAGATCGGCCATATCGGCGGTATGAAAACAGAAGCC
>JAOPZF010000017.1 GCA_025964255.1 Solirubrobacterales bacterium
CCAGATCTACGACGAGGCGCTGAAAGCGCTGCGGGGAGCGATCGGGTGAGCCCCGCGGGAAGGTGAAGCTGGCGTTCGAGGAAAGGGACGCGGCCGTCTCGGCCACGGCCCGGGCAGGCTGTGGCCGTGGCCGAGACGGCCGAGAGTGCGGGAAGAGGTCACAGGTTCGGGCGGAAAGTCACGCTTCCACAACGCCCCGCTGACCAGTCGTGCCTTGGTCTGATGTGGACTTGTGACCTTCCCGGCGAAACCCTCACGTCCCGGGGACGCAAGTCGGACGGGCGGGGAGCGACCGGCTAGCGCTCCTCGAGTCGGCGGTCGACGTCGTCGTAGCTGCGGGTCGCCGCGAGGGCGCCGTCGGGGTCGCGCTCGAAGACGGTGAGGCCGGCCTGGATCGGGGCGTCGGTGCCGGGCCGGTGGGCGTTGTACTCGAGCGCGCAGATGTCGCCGTCCTCGACCAGGACGCAGGGCTCGAAGTCGACGCCGTGCCGGTGCTCCTCGGCGAGGTACGCCGCGGCGGGCGCCGGCAGTCGCAGCTCCGGATCGCCGCCGAGCAGCGGCGCCCGTTCGGTCGCCCGCCCGGTCAGCGGCCGGGTGCTGAAGTAGACGCGGATCTCCTCGATCTTGCCGTCCGACCCGTGGTCGGCGACCATCGCGTGGGGGAGGTCGATCGGGCCGCGGGCGCCGCCGAGGTGGACGACGACCTCCTCGAAGCCGCGCCGCTCGAGCACGGCGCGGTGGACGTCCTCGACCCGTGCCTCGCGCTCGCGCACCCAGCGTTCGGTGTCGGCGACGAACTCGCGAAACTCGTACTCGCCCTCGATCAGCCCGCGCAGCGGGTGCTGGAGCCGCGGTTCGCCGACGAAGGAGCCGACCAGCGCGTCGACCTCGCCCGCGACCAGCCCATCGAAGTAGGGGACGATCTCGACCCGGCGGCGCTGCTTGGTTTCGAACTGCGCGATGACCGGCGCGGAGAAGAGCTCGGGGACCCAGGGCATCGGGGACAGTCTCACTCCCTGGTGACTGCGGGGCAAGTTCCGTACATTTCTCCCAGCGATGAGTGACGCCGAAAAGCCACGCCCTGAGATCGACGCCGCCCCCGTCGCCGAAGAGAACGACGTCGTCTTCCCGCGCCTTGACCGGGCGCAGATGGAGACGCTGCGCGTGGCGGGGCGCACGGTGCCGCTGAAGACCGGCGAGGTTCTCTACGCGCCCGGCGAGCTCGACTACGACCTGATCGTCGTCGTCACCGGCTGCGTCGAGATCGTCGACGCGATCGACACCCCGCACGAGCGCATCCTGGTCAGCTACGGGGCACGCCAGTTCGCCGGCGAGCTGAACCTGATCACGCTCGAACCGACGCTCCTCAGCGCCCGGGTCGCCCAGGAGGGCGAGGCGATCTTCGTCACCCGCGAGGCGCTCCGCGGCGTCATCTCCCGCGACACCCGGCTCGGCGACCTGATCACCAACGCCCTGGTCAGCCGGCGGGCGATCATCATCGAAGCCGAAAGCGGCGCTCGGCTGATCGGCCACGGTGGCGACCCGGGGACGCGGGAGCTACGCGAGTTCCTCACGCGCAACCGGGTGCCGCACCGCTTCATCGACATCGACGGCTCCGACCTGACCGCGCCGACGCCCGACGGCCGGCCGCTCGCCGAGGACGACCTGCCGCTGCTGATCGGCGGCGACAAGGCGCTGCGCGCGCCGACGATCCTCGAAGCGGCGACCGCGCTCAACCTGCGTGCCCCGAACAAGACGGCGAAAAAATCCTGGGACACGCTGATCGTCGGCGGTGGCCCGGGCGGCCTCGGCGCCGCCGTCTACGCGGCGACCGAGGGGCTCTCGACGATGATGATCGACTCGACCGCGCTCGGCGGCCAGGCGAGCACCTCCTCGCGGATCGAGAACTACCTCGGCTTCCCGGCCGGCATCTCCGGCTCCGAGCTGGCCGAGCGGGCGATCGTCCAGGCGCGCCGCTTCGGCCTCCGCACCGCGGTCCCCGAGCGCGCCCTCGGCCTCCGCCACGAAGACGGCCGCTACGTCGTCGCCCTCGACAGCGGCGACGAGCTGGCGGCGCGCACCGTCGTCCTCGCCACCGGCGCCGCCTACCGCCAGCTACCGGTCGAAGGCTGCGCGGAGCTGAACGGCGCGGGCGTCTTCTACGCGGCGACGCTGGTCGAGTCGCGGATGTGCGGGAGCGGGGCGGTGGCGGTGGTCGGCGGCGGCAACTCGGCCGGCCAGGCGTCGATCTTCCTCTCCGGTACCGCCGAAAAGGTCCACCTGCTGCTGCGCGGCGGCGACCTCGGCGCCTCGATGTCGAACTACCTGGTCGAGCAGATCGAGTCGATCGAGAACATCGAGGTGCTCCGCCACACCGAGGTCCGCGAGATCCACGGCGACATCGCCCTGGCCGGACTGTCGGTGGAGGAGACGCGGGCCGGCGAGCGGCGTGAACTCGACGTCGGTGGCCTCTTCATCTTCATCGGCGCCGACCCCTGCACCGAGTGGCTCGACGGGCAACTGGCCAAGGACGACGACGGCTTCCTGCTGACCGGCGGCGAACTCGACGTCACCCACCTTGACGTCGACCCGATCAACGGCGGTCGCCCGTCGATGCCGCTGGAGACGAGCCTGCCCGGTGTCTTCGCCGTCGGCGACGGCCGCACCGGGTCGATCAAGCGCGTCGCCTCGGCGGTGGGGGAGGGCTCGATGTCGGTGCGCCTCGTCCACCAGTACCTGGCGAGCCAGGCGGCGCTCGGCCGCTCTTAGGCGCCCCGGGCGCGCGTCCTGTGCGCCGCCCTCGACACCGCGACTGACCCCGGACGCAGAACGACCCAGGAGGGTGGGCCCGAGGTCGTTTGCGCCAAGGCCTCTTCGCGCGCGGCCTACGAAGCATTGATGGTCGAGGAGACGATGAACCTGACCTGGGAGGAGTTCCGGCGAACGCCTTATTACCGGGCGGTATCGGCGATTCCGCTCTACCGTCGCGCCGGGGGTGGATCGCAGCTCCGTGGGATCCTGGCGATCGATTTCCCCGAATCCGGCCATTTCCACGAGATGGAGGCAGCAGTCAAGGACCCGGCTTTTGCTTCCGTCATCGGCTTCTGCGAAAGTGCCCTATAGGAATTTCACTTGAAGAAAGAGCGATGACCCCACACCAAAAAGCAGAAGCCCGCCGTCGGTCGGCGGAAGGCACGGGCCCTCGGATCGTCTCCGAGGATTGGGTCAAGCAGCTCGAAGAATCAAACGCGCGTCGAAGCGCATGATCAAGATCGCTCGCCGCGCCTTGAAGACCAACCCGGTCTAGCCGCTCTTCGCGCCGGGGTGTGGGAGAGGTGACGAAGGCCATTGAAGGCCAACGCGCCATGACGACTGGTCACTCTGACCCCCTATGGGGGTGACAAGTGACCAGTCGTGCCTCGCCCGGATGTGGACCTGTGTCCTTCCCGGCGAAACCCTGGAACCCCAGCCGCAACGACCGCGAACCATCGGCTCCTTCACCCTTCCGACTTTGACCCTGCCCTGGCAAGGGCCGTGGGCGGAGCTAGTTGACCCGCCTCACCACGTTCCGAACGCCATGAAGTAGATCCGGGCCCGCCGAGAGGCTGTGGGTGTCGAAGCCCCCGACCTCAAGGAGGACCCGGATGCAGCACCGTAACGCCCCGCTCACCCCTCTCGGCCGCCGTCGCCTGGTGGCGCTGGTCGAGGAGGGGCGCCTCACGTTCGAGGCGGCCGCGGCCGCCTCGAACGTCTCGAGGTCGACGGCCCATACCTGGGTGACCCGCTGGCGGCAGGCGGGCGAGGAGGAGCGCCGGACCCTCGCCTGCCTTCGGGACCGCTCCTCGGCCCCGCATCGGCGGCCGTCCCTGACGAGCGAGGAGATCCACGACCGCGTCTGCGAGGAGCGCCGGAGGACGGGCTGGGGGCCGCGCCTGATCGCCTCCGGGACGGGAATCCCCCATGCGACGGTCTCGCGCTGCCTCGCGCGCCGCGGCCTCTCGCGTCTGCCGGCCGCGCCGAAGGAGGCGGTGCGGCGCTTCGAGTGGCCCTGCCCGGGAGACCTGCTGCAGATGGACACCAAGCGCTTCGCCCGCTTCACCAGACCCGGCCACGCGGTGACCGGGGACCGCTCCCGCTCGGGTGCCGAGAGGCGCGAACGGGTCGGATACGAGCTCGCCCACTCGATGATCGACGACCACTCCCGTCTCGCCTACACCGAGTTGCATCGCGACGAGCGTGGCCCGACCGTCGTCGCCTTCGTCGAGCGGGCGATCGCCTTCTTCCGCTCCCACGGGATCGAGCCGAGGCGGCTGCAGACCGACAACGCCTGGACCTACACGAAGAACCGCGC
>JAOPZF010000041.1 GCA_025964255.1 Solirubrobacterales bacterium
CGAGCGAATCCACGGCATCTTCTGCGAGCAGCAGCGCGAGAGCTGACCCCGGCGCCGAGATTCGCGGCGGCCTGAAGCTGGCGCCCGGGGGTCAAGGGACGAGCCGTCCGAAGCTGCCGCCCGAAGGTTGAAGGGAAGGGCCGTCTCGTCCACGGCCCTGGCAGGCTGTGGCCGTGGCCGAGACGGCCGGGAGTGCGGAGAGTGCCCGGGAGCGTTCGCCTTCTTCCTCGAACTGCGCGCGTCCCGTGACGAAGAGTCATGGAAGGTCACGGTTTGTCCCTTCTTCTTCAGGCGTCGGAATCGGGCGTTCGTCGCTTGTAGCCGTATAGGGGTACAAGCGACGAACGCACCCTCCCGACCCTCCGCGAAGAGAGTCGGGACCCATGAGGACCTGTGACCTTCCTCGCGGACCTGTGACGGAAGAGCGGGGAACGTGCCGAACTCCGCGCCTTCCCTGAAACTCCCTCACGTCCCGGGCGTCTCGTGGCGGTCACAGCCTGCCAGGGCCGCCACGAGACGCCCGGGACGCAACTCGGACGGGCGGGACGGCCGCGAACCACGCCATCTAGGCGACTAGGCTGGCGGCCGTGGAGAAACGGTCGCCGATTCGAGCTCGATCGCCGCGAGTTCTCGCGCGGATCGGGATCGTTCTCGCTGCCATCGCGGCGGCGCTCGTCGTCACCTCCCCAGCTTCGGCCGCCGCCGAAGCGGCGCCGCCGCGCCCCAAGCTCCACCCCTGCGACCTCGGTACGCCGCGGCCGTTCGAGTGCGGCCGCATCATGGTTCCGGTCCGCCGCGGCCGCCCGGCGCTCGGCACGACCAAGGTCGCCTTTGCGGTCCGTCATCGCCGCGACCTCCGGCAACCAAGCCTGGGGACGATCTTCGCCATGGACGGCGGCCCGGGATACGCGTCCACGGCGAAGCCCTACGCCAGCTCGCTGATCGCCGCGCTCGGGCCGATCCTCCGCCGCCGCGACCTCGTCCTCTACGACATGCGCGGCACCGGCCTCTCCGACGCGATCGACTGCCCGGCCCTGCAGGCGGGGCTGATCCAGGAATCGATCGCGATCGGCGAGTGCGCCAACCAGCTCGGCCCGAGCTTCGCCGGCTATACCTCGGGCGAAGCGGCCGACGACATGGACCAGGTCCGCCGCGCACTCGGCCTCGGCAAGATCTTCTTCTACGGCGACTCCTACGGGACGTTCTTCGGTCAGGCCTACGCGGTCCGGCACCCGGGCACGCTGCGCGGCCTGATCCTCGACTCCGCCTATCCTGGCAATGACCCCTATTACCGCACGCTGCTGCCCGCCGGGCTGCACGGCCTGCGCCTCGCCTGCCGCTACTCGTCGACCTGCTCCGGGGATCCGGTCGCGCGCCTCACCCGCGTCGTCCACGCCTTCCATCGGGCGGACCGCCCGACCGACAGCCTGATCGGCTTCCTGCTCGAGGCTGGGACGCTGGCCCCGCGCTCCTACCTCAGCCTCGACGACGGCGACCGCCAGTTCCTCGAAGGCGAACCACGCCGCCTCGACCGGCTGCTGGCGCCGGAACTCGGTGGCGAAAAGCTCAGCGAATACAGCAACGGCCTGGCGATCGCGATCGAATGCAACGACTACCGGGCGCTCTGGGACAAAAGCGCGCCGTTCGCACAGCGGATCGCCGAACTCTCGGCCTCGGTGAGGAAGCTTCCGCGCGACTTCACTGCGCCTTTCGGTCGCAAGGAGTACCTCCTCTCGACCGCCGCGAGGCTCACCCCGTGCCTCTACTGGCCCGCGCCGCCCGCCGGCGGCCTGCCGCCGGCGATCCCGAGCGACTGGACGGCGCCGCGAAGCTTCCCGACCCTCGTCACTTCGGGCCAGGTCGACGACGTGACCTCGGTCCGCGAGGCGCACGAGGTGGCGGCGCGCTTCCCGCGCTCAAGCGTCTACGTCGTCCCCGACCGCGGCCACGTCTCGAGCCTCTACTTCCCGTTCCACTCGCCCGAGGTCGGCGTGATCCGCCGCTTCATCGCCGCCCACTGAGCAGGGGAGGGGCGGAGGCGCGGCCGGGCTGCCGCGCCATCTCCGGCCGCCGGTTACGGCAGCAGTTCTTCGGCCTTCTTCTTCGCTTCTTCGATGGCTTCTTCGGCCTTTTCCTTGGCTTCTTCGATGGACTTCTTGCTCGTGCCCTTGCTTTCTTCGAGCTTTTTCTTGGCTTCTTCGAGACCCTTTTCGGCCTGTTCCTTGCCTTCTTCGATGCCCTTTTCGGCCGTGCCCTTGCCTTCTTCGATGCCCTTTTCGGCGCTTTCGACCCCGGCTTCGGCTTCTTTCTGGGCGTTGTTTCCGGTCGTCGAGCCCCCGCCGGTCGAGCCGCCGGTGCTGCTGCCACCGCCGCCGCAGCCGCCGAGGAGCGCGCCGCCCCCGATCGCCGCGACGGCGGCGAGCACCGCGCCGATCCGGCGGAGCTTCAAATTGGCGTCCTTCTCGTTCATCCGACTCCCCTTCGATTGCGTTGGCGGACCGTTACCCCGATCCTGCCGGCTTCCGAACCTGACAGTTGCGGGTGAGCGTGAGGTGCATGCTGAGGCCGCCTTCGAAGCTGAAGGTCCCGCGGGCGAAGCTGAAGGTGCCGCCAGGGAAGCCAGGTGGCGCGGCGCAGGCGGCGCTCAGGTAGCTGCGGCGGGCCCCCCGGTACTCGAACCGGCGCCCGATCCGCAACCGCAGATCGGTCACCGAGCCGAGGCCGCCGACCAAGGTCGGAACGTGCGCCGTCAGCACCGTCCCGAACTCCCCGGGCTTGTGGCTGATCTTCAGCGGGATCACCAACGTCACCCGCGCCGGTTCGGCGATGTATATGTGGATCAGCATTCCCGGCCGACCGCCGACGGTGGAGTTGAAGACGAGCGCCTGGCCTTTGACGAGCAGCGGCTTGCCGCCGAACCGTAGCTGCGCCTGGAAGGTGCCGTCGCCGACCTTGGCCGCGCCGCAGCGGGCGAGCGCCGATTCCGAATCGGTCGACTGCAGAAGAGAAGGCGCGCAGCTGGGGAGGCCGGTGGATTCGATCCGCCCGGCGCTGTTCAGTTCCACCCACAGGTTGCGCAGCGCGGGTGGGGTGCTCCCGTCGGTGGTCGAGATCTTCCCGCCGACCTCGACCGTGATCGGCGCAGGCGTTTCGCGCGGCAGCGTCGTCGGGGTGAATTTGGCGAGAAAGTTGACCCGCACGTCGCCCGACTGGATCACCTCGGCGTTCGCGACCGCGGCGAATGCGGCCGCTGCGAAGAGCAGCAGCGCGACGGTGGCGAGTCGGCGGCGCGTCCCCATACCCAGGTTCGAGTCTAGGTAGGTACGGCGACGGTAGGGTTGAGCGATGGTTGAGACGGGCTTCGGGGCGCCGCTGGTCGAGACGCTCCCGGGGCGCCTGGTGAAGCTCGAGCCGCTCGCCGAGGAGCATCGCGACGGCCTCTGGGAGGCGGCGCAGGCCGACGAGATCTGGACCTGGCTCGCTCACCTCAACAAGAGTCGCGAGCACTTCGACGGCTGGTTCGATGCCTCGCTGGCGAGCAACGCGGCCGAAGAGGAGGGCGTCTTCGCGGTGCGCCGCGCGAGCGACGGCGTCCTCGTCGGCTCCAGCCGTTACCTCTACCCGCGTCCGTTCAACCGCGTGGTCGAGATCGGCTGGACCTGGTTCAACCCTTCGGTGTGGAAGACCGGCGTCAACGTCGAAACGAAACTGCTGATGTTCACGCGCGCCTTCGAGACGCTCGGCTGCGTCCGGGTCGAGCTGAAGACCGACGCGCGCAACGAGCGCTCGCGCGGCGCGATGGCCCAGCTGCCCGCCCAGTTCGAGGGCATCATGCGCAAGCATCAGATCACCCCCGACGTAGGCCAGCGCGACAGCGCCTACTTCAGCGTCATCGACGACGAGTGGCCGACCGTCCGCGCCGCCCTCGAAGCGCGCCTCGAACGTTGATGGGCCGAAAACCCGACAGATAGTCCGGTTTTCGGCCCATCAACACCGTCAGTCGTCGCGGTCTTTGTCTTCGGGGTGGACGACGCGTTCGGTCGCCGCCCGCACTTCTTCGCCGGCTTCGCGGGTCGCCGCCACCGCCTGTTCGGCCACGTGGGCGACGCCGACGCTCGGCTTGCCGCCGACAATGTCGCGGAAGCCTTCCTTGAAGCGGTCGGTCCGCCGCCCCGGATGGAACCGGCGTTCGGCCTTCGCCTGTTTCTTCGGCCGCCGCTCGCCATAGCGGTGACGGGCCCAGGCGGAGTCGGGCTTGCCGATCCGACACGCCCCGTAGAGAGCGAGCGGCGCGAAGAGGATGCCGATGATCCCATGTATCCGCCGCCCCTTGAGGAAGCAGATCGCGACGACGGTGACCAGCACCACGATCGAGGCGATGCCGACCACGATGCCCTCGCCGTCGCTACCGACTTCGAACGGGTTGGCGCCGAGCACGATCAGCGTGATCAGCGACCCCGCGATCACCGTCGCGTCGATCGAGCTGCGCCCCTCCTGGGCCCAGTAGACGTCTTCGAGGTAGACCCAGAGGGCAAACTCGTCGATCGTCAGCCCGGCGCCGACGCCGAAGAAGAAGGCGCAGATCTCGAGGTAGGGACTTGCGCCGGCGGAGGCGAAGCCGAAGGTCCCGGCGACCATCATCGTCACGATCCCGAAGACGAGATGGTGCACGTGAAGGCCGCTTTCGCTTTCGATGTTGCCCGGCCACCAGCTCACTTCGGCGCGGATCATCCGGGTGCTGAAGCGGATGAAGGCGAACGAGCCGACGAACCCGACCAGGACGAGGAAGACGCCCTGGCGGCCGTGGTCGACGAGGTGGTGGTTCCAGAAGTCGGTGGCGAAGTTGGCCAGCGGCAGAGCCGTGCTCATGCCGCGTCCCCGGCCGGAACCGGTTCGGGCCGCCGCTTGAGGACCGGGCCGGCCCCGTCGCGAGCGTGGATCAGGTCGAGCGTCAAGAGGACGATCGCGACCGAGAAGACCGGCGCCGTGACGATGTTGCCGACCGCCTCGCCGATCCAGGCGGGGATCAGGCCGTGGCCGAGTGCTCCGTGGACGCCGTCGACGATGAATTCGTTGAGGGCGTCACCGACGGTCTCGATCGGGATGACCACGGCGGCGACCATCCAGAAGTGGCCGCGGACGATGTGGAAGCTGCGTTTGAAGCCGCCGATGACGCTGTGCTTCTCGAGCTCGACCACCGGCCCGGCGAGCGAGAGGTAGACCAACGCGAGGACCCCCGGGATGACCAGGGCGACGAAACCGACGGCCAGGATCAGCACGTAAAGGATGTCGACGACGATCAGTTTCCCGTAGGAGATGTGCTTGGCGAGCCGGCGGAAGCTCGGCGCCTCCTCATCCTCGGGATGGGTGAGCGACGCGGCGATCGCGCCGCTGAAGAACACCTCGCCGAAGAGGCTCGATACCGCGACAGCGCCGACCGCGGCGAGGAAAGCGCCCACTTTCAACCCTTCGGTGACGTTCAGCGAATTCGTTTCGACTTCGTTCAGCAGAGCGTCGATCAGGCCGAGCGGGACGAAGACGATCACGCCCAGGACCAGCAGCTGCGGAGCCCAGGCCTTGTAGGTGCGGCCGACGTCGGCGTAGATGCCGAGCAGCCGCTTGCGCCGACTCATCGCCCGCCGCGCCCGGGTCGCCCGCGTCGCCGTCGTCCCGCCGGGACGCGTCCGCGTCGCTCCAGTCGATCCTGGCGCGAGTCGGATGCCGGGACTTTGCGCAGTTCCCAGAGCTCAGGGACGAGGATTTCTTCGGCGCACTGGCGGTGCCAATGGTGGTGCTCGGTGCCGCCGACGCGGTGGACGTACTGGACGATCGTGTGCTCGTCGCCGAGCTGAATGTCACCGTGACAACCTGGGCAGCGATAGAGCTTCCGCGCGATCCCGCGGATCAGCCATGCCTCGTCACCCTCTTCGGTGATCCCCTGGAGGCTCCATCGCATACTTGGCTGTCCGTCGAATTGACCCATGGGGCGGATGACTTTCGCTAGATCCGAATAGAACCAGAAGGGAAAGCGGCAAGCCCGGCGAAATCCTCGCCCGTGACCAAGACCGCGACGAAATCCCCCTCACTCAAAAGCCTTTCCGACTACATACAGGAGCGTTTCGACGAGTTTTCGCGCTCCCAGAAAGACGTGGCCCGCTACATAGTGGACCATCTCGATGAGGCGGCCTTCCTCACCGCCGAGGAGCTCGCGCGCCGCGCCAGCACCTCGTCGTCAACCGTCGTCCGCTTCTCGCAGGCGCTCGGCTTCGAGGGTTACCCGGAGCTGCAGCAGGCCGCGATCGAGGAGTACCGGACGACGATCGCCGCGGTCGGCTCGGCCGCCGGCCCGCTCTTCTCCTTCGACCACTCCGAGCTCGAGGGCTCGCTCAGCGCCGACTACTCGAACCTCGAGGAAACGGCGCGCAAACTGACGACCCAGCAGGTCAACGACTCGGTCGCGGCGCTCGCCACCGCGCAGCGGATCGTGATCGTCGGGGTCGACCAGATGGCCTTCTTCGCCAGCTACCTGCGCCACACGCTCAGCCTGTTGGACATCCGCGCCGAAATCGTCGCCTCGACCGGCGGCGAGAGCCTCCAGCGGCTCGGCCGGATCGACGAGAACACCCTCGTCATCACCCTTTCGGCGGGTAGGGCGCATCCGCTCCTGCTGCGGGCGATGAAGCTCGCCCTGCACCGCGGCGCGCGCACCCTGGCGATCTCCGACGCGACCATGTCGGAGGTCGGCGAGCACGCCGAGATGACGCTCTACTTCTCGTCAAACAGCCCTTCCTTCACCCGTTCGAACACGGCGCTGATGGCGCTGGTGCAGGCGCTCGCCTACGGCCTCTACGCCCGCGACGAGGAGCAGCACCGCGACCGCATCAAGGCCTACAAACTCAAGTAACGGGTTCGTGACGAGGGAGCGGGCGGAAGTCCTCGCTCCCTAAGATGGATTCATGCCCGACCGCGCGACGTTCCGACTGAAGACCGGCCTTGCCGAGATGTTGAAAGGCGGGGTGATCATGGATGTGGTCAACCCCGAGGAGGCGAAGATCGCCGAGGACGCGGGAGCCGTCGCCGTGATGGCGTTGGAGCGCGTCCCGTCCGACATCCGCCGCGACGGCGGGGTGGCGCGGATGTCCGATCCGGCGATGATCAAAGGCATCCAGGCGGCGGTGACGATTCCGGTGATGGCGAAGGCGCGGATCGGCCACTTCGCCGAGGCCCAGGTCCTGCAGGCGCTCGAAGTCGACTACATCGATGAGTCCGAGGTGCTGACCCCGGCCGACGAGGTCAACCACATCGAGAAGCTCTCCTTCGACGTGCCGTTCGTCTGCGGCGCCACCAACCTCGGCGAGGCGCTGCGGCGGCTCGGAGAGGGCGCCGCGATGATCCGCTCGAAGGGCGAGGCCGGGACCGGCAACGTGGTCGAGGCGGTCCGCCACATGCGGGAGATCACCGGCGGCATCCGCCGGCTTTCCACGCTGCGGCCGGAGGAGCTCGCCGCAGCCGCCAAAGAACTGCCGGCGCCGCTGGAAGTCGTCCAGGAGGTCGCCGCCGCGGGTCGCCTGCCGGTGCCGCTCTTCTGCGCCGGAGGGATCGCGACGCCCGCCGACGCGGCGCTGATGATGCAGCTCGGCGCCGAGGGCAACTTCGTCGGCTCGGGGATCTTCAAGTCGTCAGATCCGGCGCGACGCGCCAAGGCGATCGTCGAGGCGACCACGCACTTCGAGGACCCCGAGCGGGTCGCCGCCGCCTCGATCGGGCTCGGCGAGGCGATGAGCGGGCTCGAGATCGGTCCGCTGGCAGAGCAGGGCGCGCTCCTGCAGCACCGCGGGAGCTGACCTGAAGGTCGGCGTACTAGCCCTCCAGGGCGACTTCGAAGCGCATTGCAGGACCCTGCGCCGGCTCGGCGCGGAAGTGGTCGAGGTGCGCACACCGGAGGCGCTGGAGGGTCTCGACGGCCTGGTGATCCCGGGCGGCGAGTCGACGACGATGACGAAGCTGATCGAGTCCGCCGGGCTCGAGCCGGCGCTGCGCGAGCATCACGCGGCGGGACGGCCGATCCTCGGAACCTGCGCCGGTCTGATCGTCTGCGACGACGAGCACCTCGGCTTCATCGACGTGACCGCCCGGCGCAACGCTTTCGGTCGGCAGCTACAGAGCTTCGAGGCGAACCTCGTGGTGACCGGGGCGGGGGAGGAGCCGTTGCGCGCGGTCTTCATCCGCGCCCCCTGGGTCGAGCGGGTCGGCGACGAGGTGGAGGTGCTGGCGGCCTGGGAGGGTCATCCGGTGGCGATCCGCGACGGCAGCGTGCTCGCCTCCGCCTTCCATACGGAGCTCACCGACGACCCCCGCTTCCACGCGATATTCATGGCGATGATCACGAAAGCCCAGCAGCACGACGAAGAAAGGGCGGCGACGGGATGAGCGGCGATCCGAGAACGCAGAACCTGGCGAGGATCCTGGTCGGCTATTCGACCAAAGTGAAGGAGGGGGAGGTCGTGTCGATCGACGGCGAGAGCGCCGCCGCGCCACTCCTGCTCGCGGTCTACGAGGAGGTGCTGAAGGCGGGCGGCAACCCGGTGCTGAACGTCGCCCTCGACGGGCAGATCGCCGCCTACTTCAAGCACGCCTCCGACAAGCAGCTCGAATGGATCTCGCCGTTCGCCGAGTGGATGGTCGACAACGCCGACGTGCGGATCGCGATCGGCGCCAGCACCAACACGCGCGAGCTCTCCGGGGTGCCGCCGGAGCGCCAGACGCTGCGCCAGTCGGCGACCGGGCACCTGATGAACCGGGCGATGGAGCGGAGCGCCTCGGGCGACTTCCGCTGGGTCTACACCCTGTTCCCGACCAGCGCCTACGCCTCCGAGGCGGAGATGAGCCTGGCCGACTACGAGGACTTCTATTACGGCGCTTGCCTCGCCGACGACCCGGACCCGCTGACCGCTTGGGCGCGGGCTTCGGAAGAGACCGAGCGCCTGGCCGAGTGGATCGAGGGGCACGAGGAGGTGCGGATCGTCGCTCCCGGCACCGACATCAAGCTCGGCATC
Source organism: Solirubrobacterales bacterium (assembly GCA_025964255.1). GTDB lineage: Bacteria > Actinomycetota > Thermoleophilia > Solirubrobacterales > 70-9 > VAYN01. The sequence continues at coordinate 9,057 of JAOPZF010000041.1, forward strand.
GCGGGCCGCAAGTTCATCCCCTGCGTAGGCGACCACAACATGCCCGACGGCGAGTTCTTCACCGGCCCGATCGAGGACGCGACCGAGGGCGAGGTCAGCTTCCACCTGCCGGCGGTGATCGGCGGGCGTGAGGTCTCCGGCGTGCGGCTCAAGTTCGAGGCGGGCCGCGTCGTCGACGCCTCCGCCGAGCGTGGCGAGGAGTTCCTGATCGCCCAGCTCGACACCGACGACGGGGCCCGCACCCTCGGCGAGCTCGGCATCGGCACCAACTACGGCATCGACCGTGGCACCCGCGAGGTGCTCCTCGACGAGAAGCTCGGCGGCACCATCCACATGGCCTTCGGCCAGTCCTATCCCGAGTCCGGCGGCACCAACCAATCCGCCGTCCACACCGACCTCGTCTGCGACCTCCGCCTCGGCGGCAAGCTCGAAGTCGACGGCATCGTGATGCAGGAAGACGGCAAGTTCATCGTCTGACGCGGCCGCAGGTCGAGCCGCGTCGCTTCAAACTTGGGCGAGCATGGCGATGACGATTCCGGCGAAGCCGATGATCATCGTCAGCCACATCGCGTGGAGCGATCTGTTCATGGCGCCGATCTCTGATCGGACCGACCGAAATTCATCCTTTCGTGTCGGCGATGAAATCGTCGACTTTCGATTCCAGTCGCTCCAACTGCTGCTCGTCGCTCAGTGCGTGCACGGGCCGATAGAAGCACTCCGATCGGCCCACTTCAAGCTTCGTCACAGAGTTGGCTCAAAGCGGTGCGGAAGTGTTTGAAAGTCGCGTCAGTTGGTCGGAATCGGGCTGCCGGCGAGGAGGAAGAACCAGGTGATCAGGGCCACGGCGGCGAGCATCACCGAGGACATCATCACCGCCTCGACCACGGTCACCGAATTGCGCACCGGGGCGGCGTCGCGCATGCTCTTCATCCAGCCGGGTCGCGAGGCGACGAGGCGGTTGGTGCCGGTGACCCGCACGTAGAGGTCGTTCAGGCGGCCGATCAGCCAGGCGTCGGCGAGCACCGTGAGGATGATCCCGACGATCACGACCATGTAGGGGCCGATGCTCGGAAACTGGCTGTGGGCCAGCTTCGAGGCGATGTAGACCCAGCCCAGCGGGATCAACGTCCAGAGCGAGAAAGCGGCCAGGAGCATGGACAGGAAGACCGCGGTTGCGGCCAGATTGCGCCCGATGCTCCTCACCGCCGTTTCCAAGACGTGCTCCCGCCAATACAATGACACCTGTATGTCAGGACATTCGAAGTGGTCATCGATCAAACACAAAAAGGGCGCGGCCGACGCGAAACGCGGCAAGCTCTTTTCCAAGCTCGCCCGCGCGATCACGGTCGCCGCGCGTGACGGCGGCGGCGACATCGAGGGGAACCCGTCCCTCGGCACCGCCGTGCAGAAGGCGCGCGAAGCGTCGATGCCCAAAGACAAAATTCAGAAAGCGATCGATACCGGCACCGGGGCCGGCGTCGACGCCGCCAACTACGAACACGTGATCTACGAGGGCTACGGTCCCGCCGGCGTCGCGGTGCTGGTCGAGGCACTGACCGACAACCGCAACCGTGCCAGCGCCGAGATCCGTCACGCCTTCTCGACCCACGGCGGCGGCCTAGGGGAGCCGGGCTCGGTCGCCTGGAACTTCGAGAAAAAAGGCGTTGTCGTGCTCGACGCCGACCGCTACAGCGAGGACGACGTGATGCCCGCGATCGACGCCGGGGCCGAGGACGTGCAGGAGGAGGGCGACAAGATGCGCATCCTCAGCGAGCCGACCGACCTCACCGCGGTGAAAGCCGCGCTCGAAGCCGCGGGCATCGAGATTGACTCCGCGGCCCTGGAGACCGAACCGAAAAGCACCGTCGAGCTGACCGGCAAGGACGCCGAGCGGATGATCGACCTGCTCGAGGTGCTCGACGACCAAGACGACGTCGACCAGGTGTACGCCAACTTCGACATCCCCGAGTCGGTTCTGGAACAGCTCGCCGCGTAGAGCCGCTGCGCCGCCCCCGGACGCGGAGCGGAGGAGAGGCGCCTGATGCGGGCGGGGGAGGCATCCGACCTCCTGCCCAGAATCACTTCCTTATGCAGGTAGTGATGGGGATCGACCCTGGTGCGGCAAATCTTGGCTTCGGCGTGGTCCGTGTGGACGGCAACCGCATGGTCGCGCTCGACGGCGGCGTCGTCGCGACCGGGCCGGAGATGCCGATGGAGCGGCGGCTGGAGCGGATCCA
>JAOPZF010000080.1 GCA_025964255.1 Solirubrobacterales bacterium
GCGCGGTCGAGGCGGCGGAGCCGCGGCGACACGGGCCGGCCTCACGCGCGGCGGCGTTGACCTTCCTCTTCCTGGCGATCGTCCAGTGCCAGGACATCGTCTTCGCCAACGCCTCGCTGAACGCGACCGAGGCGGCGCGCTTCGCCGCGATCTCGACCCTCGGCGGCGCGGCGGTCTTCGCCACGGCGACGATCCCCTTCGTCCTCATGCCGCGGGCGAAGGCGGGCGAGAAAGGCGCACTGTCGGCGGCGCTCGGGACCGCGGCGCTGCTCGGCGGCGGCGCCGCGCTGGTCACGCTGATCGCCGCCGAACCGATCCTCACCCTCGCCTACGGCGGCCGCTTCGCCTCGGTCGCCTCGTTCCTCCCCCTGTACATGCTGGCGATGGCCCTGCTCGGGATCGCCCGGGTCCTCGCCGCCGACGCCATCGCCCGCGGCGCCCGCCGCGTGCCGTGGGTCGCGCTCGGCGCCGGCGCCCTCCAGCTCGCCCTCCTCTTCGCGATCGGCGACAGCGCCGAAGGCGTCGGCTACTCGACCTTGATCGCCTCGGCGGCGCTGACTGCGGGCCTCGCGGTCGACCGGCTCCCACTCCTCGATCGTCCCGTCGAGGTCGCGACCGAGAGGCGGCCGGCTTCCGCCTCGCGCGATCGACGAATCCAGACGGCGCTGATCCTCGCCGGCATGGTCGCGGTCGCGATCGGCGTCCGCCTGCTGGCCGGGCGGAGCCTCTGGCTCGACGAGGCGACCTCCTGGTACGAGACGCAGCTGCCGTTCCACCGGATGATCGAAGTGCTGCGCGACACCGACGTCCACCCGCCCGGCTACTTCACCGTCCTCTGGGCGACCGTGCGCGGCTTCGGCGACTCGGAGTTCGCGCTGCGGCTGCCCTCACTCGTCGCCGCGACCGCGCTGGTGCCGATGCTCTACGTCGCCGGCAAGGCGATGTACGACCGGGCCACCGGCTTCGTCGCCGCCGCCTTCGCGGTCGTCGCGCCGCTGGTCGTCTGGTACTCGCAGGAAGCGCGGATGTACGCGCAGCTGATGCTGCTGGCGACGGTGGCCGTCTGGGCGCTCTACCGGGCGCTCGAGAGCGACCGCTTCCGCTACTGGATCGTCTACGCGCTGGCCGGGGCCGGCCTCGCCTGGACCCAGTACTTCGCCTTCCTGCCGCTGATCGTCTTCGAGGCGGCGATCCCGCTGGTGCTCTGGCAGCGCCGCCGCGAGGGCGAGCCGAACGCGAAGCTGATCGTCGGCGCCGTTCTCGCCGCCATCCTGATGGCCGCGCTGATCGCGCCGCTGATCCCCTTCGCCCACCACCAGTTCACCGTCAACCAGGCGGCCGGCAAGGGGTTCGACTCGCCGAGCCAGGTGAACGGCGGAGTCGAAAACCAGGTCTCGCTCTACGCCGCCCTGACCAACGGGATCTGGGCGCTGGTCGGCTACCACTCGGCCGCGACGATGGCCAACCTGACGGCGCTCTGGCCACTGTTGATCCTGCTGGCGCTGATGCTGCTCGGGCGCGGCCGCTCGCGGGCGACGCTGCTCCTCCTGGCAGGGGTGCTGGTGCCGACCGCGATGCTGACGGCACTCTCGCTCGACCAGCCCTTCCTCTTCGAGGTCCGCTACAACCTCACCGCCGTGCCGCTGCTGTTGCTGCTCGGCGCGCGCGCGGTCACCACCTGGCCGCATACCGGGCGCGGCAAAGCCGCCGTCGCCGTCGCGGCGATCGCGGTGCTCGGCGTCGGCCTCGCCGACCAGGAGTGGAACGGCACCAACCCGCGCAGCTACGACTTCGAAGGCGCCCTCGACGAAGTCGCCGCGCGGTCGGGGCCCGAAGACGTGCTGATGTACATGCCGCACGACCTCAACAACCTGGTCTCCTACTACCCGCCCGGATTGCAGGTGCGCCGGCTCGGCCCGAACATGCCCGCCGCGAAGGTGCCGCGCGTCTTCGTCATGGAGAGCTTCTTCGAAGACCCGGCCAACGACGAAGCGACGCGCAAGGCGCTGGTCAAGCTGCGCGGCGAACGCGAACTGGTGCGGCGGATCAAGTTCTCCCAGGTCGACGTATGGGAGTTCCGATGAGCTCCGCGCCCCGCGACGATCCCCGCCTGCTGCCGCCGGATTGGACACCCGAGGCGGCGCCACCGCGCCGACTGCGACTGCTCGTGCTGGCGATGATCCCGTTGTCGCTCTGGTATTTCGGCTGGCTGCTGCAGCCCGCCCGGGTCGGCGTCCCGGCGCTCTTCGCCCTGCTCGTCGCGGCGGAACTCTTCAACCTCGGCCAGGCGAGCGGCTTCTGGTGGACGGTGACGCGGCGCGACCGCCGGCCGCGGCTTGCGGTGACGCGGCGCGACGGCGCCCCGCCGTTGGTCGACGTCCTCATCCCGACCTACGACGAGCCGCTGCCGGTGCTCGAACCCACGGTCGCCGCGGCGCTCGAGATGCACGGCGCCCGGCTCGTCGTCAGCGTCCTCGACGACGGCTGCCGACCCGAGGTCGAGGCGATGGCGGCGCGGCTCGGCGCCCGTTACATGGCGCGAGAGGAGAGCCATGGCGCCAAGGCCGGGAACATCAACTCGGCGCTGCTCTCGACCGGCTCGCCCTTCGTCGCCGTGCTCGATTGCGACCACGTGCCGCGGCCGGGCTTCCTCGAGCGCACGCTCGCGCCGATGGTCGACGAGCGCGTCGCCTTCGTCCAGACGCCGCAGTACTACGCCAACTCCCGCCGCGGCGGGATCGCCGCCGCGGCCTGGGCCCAGCAGGCGCTCTTCTTCGGCGCGATCGCCCGCGGCAAGGACGCCGACCAGGCGATGTTCTGCTGCGGCACCAACGTGCTCTTCCGGCGCACCGCGCTGGAGTCCGTCGGCGGCTTCCCGACGGATTCGATCACCGAGGACTTCGTCCTCTCGGTGCGGATGCACGAGCGCGGCTGGGAGACCCGCTACCTGCCCGAGGTGCTGGCGGTCGGGCTGGGGCCGGAGGACATGGCCTCCTACGTGAGCCAACAGCGGCGCTGGGCGCGGGGCTGCCTCGGCGCGATCGGCGCGGTGCTGAGGGCGCGGCTGCCGCTGCGCAAGCGCGTCCACTACCTGCTCTCGTCGAGCTACTTCCTCTCCGGCTGGGCGCTCCTCGCCTACATGTCGTTCCCGGTGATCCGCATCCTGACCGGCGCCCAGCCGATCGCCGCCGCCTCCGCCGATCAGTTCGTCCTCCACTTCGCGCCCTACTTCTGTACGGCGCTGGCGATGGTCGTCGTCGCCGGGCGCGGCACCTACACCTTCGCGGGCTTCGCCCTGGCGGCGGCCAGCTTCTGGATCCAGATCCTCGCCTCGCTGGCGGCGCTGACCCGGCGGGCAGGACGCTTCGTGGTCACGCCGAAGCAGGGTGAGGGACGGCGGCAGCCGCTCGCGATGGCGCCGACGCTGGTGGTGATCGGGACGCTCCTCGGGGTGTCGATCTGGGGCTTCGTCCACCAGCGCTCGCCGAGCACGCTGAACAACATCGCCTTCGCCCTGCTGCACGTGACGGTGCTGGCGAGCGGCGCGCGCTGGGCGCTGATGCGGAACGGCGGGCAGGAGCAGGAGCCGGTGGCCGAGGCGCCCGCGCCGCGCGGCGCGCTGGAGGAGGTGCGGCGATGAGCCCGCACCCCAGCGCCGTTCGGCGCGGAGAACTGACCCGGCAACGGACGGTCACGAAGCGCCGACGAATTGCCCTCGTCGCGGCCTGCCTGACCGGGGGCGCCGTCGTCGTCGGGATCGTCGCCCTGCTGCGCGGCGGCGGCTCCGGGCCTGGGCAGGGGGCGGGCGACCCGAGGTGGGCCGACGCGCCCGCCGTCGCGAACGCATTCCTCCACCGCTACGTCGAACCGGACGGGCGGGTCGTGCGCATCGACCAGGGCGGCGACACGGTCAGCGAGGGCCAGGCGTACGCGATGCTGCTCGCCGTCGTCGACCACGACCGCGGCACGTTCGCCAGGGTCTGGAGCTGGACGCGGGAGAACCTGCGACAGCCGAACGGGCTGCTCGCCTGGCACTGGGAAGACGGCAAGGTCGTCTCCACCGGGTCGGCCGCCGACGCCGACCTCGATGCCGCCTGGGCGCTCCTGCTCGCGTCGGAACGACTCGGCGCCCCAAGCTACAAGGGCGAAGCACTGAAGCTGGCGAGCGACATCCTCGAACACGAGACGGTCTCGCTCGACGGTCGTTCGCTGCTCGTCGCCGGCGACTGGGCGACGTCGTTCCCCGCGGTGGTCGACCCGAGCTACTTCGCTCCGGGGGCGTTCGCCGCCCTCGGTCGGGCCTCCGGCGACAGCCGCTGGGAACAGCTCGAGGAAACGTCGCGGGAAGTGCTCGGCGAGCTGACCGAACGGCCGACCGGGCTGGCGCCGGACTGGGCCGTGGTCGAAGCCGACGGCGAAGCGAAGGCGACCCCGCCGCCGGGGGAAGGTGGCGAAGCGGTCTTCGGCTACGACGCGGTGCGGGTGCCGCTCTGGCAGGCACAGAGCTGCGCCGGACCAGACGCCCGCTTCGCCGCCGGCATGGAGTCGTTCTTCGACGAAACGGCCACCGCGGGTCCCGCTGCGACCTACTCGCTCGAAGGCGAGCCGCGCGGCGGCTCGCCGGGCGCGCCGATGCTGGTCGCGGCGGCGATGGCAAGCGACGGGGCGGGGAACGGCAGGGGCGCGGTGAACTGGATGCGCGGTGCCGAAGACGACGTCAGGGCGGCGCCGACCTACTACGGCATGGCGCTGCTGGCGCTCGGCCGCGCCGCGCTCGAACGGGAAGGCGGGCTGGCGTGCTGAGCGGCGGGGAGACGAACGGCGACAGGCGCCGCCGCGAGCCGCTGAAGGTGCTCTTCATCGGCGGCTACGGACGCAGCGGCAGCACTGTGCTCGACCGGGTGCTCGGGCAGATTCCCGGCTTCTTCTCGGTGGGCGAGATGCGCCACCTCTTCCAGGAGGGTCTCGTCGAGAACCGCCGCTGCGGCTGCGGCGACCCGTTCCTCGAGTGCGACTTCTGGCGCGGCGTGACCGAGCGCGCCTTCGGCAGCCTCGACGACGAGGAACTCGCGGAGCTCACGGCGCTCAAGGGCCGGGTCGACCACTGGTGGCGGTCGCCCTTGCTCGGCTGGCGAATCGGCGGGGCCGAGCGACGCCGCGACGTCGACCGCTACCGCCGGGTGTTGCGACGGCTCTACGCGGCGATCGCCGTCGAATCCGAAGCCTCGGTCCTGATCGATTCCTCCAAGGACATCTCACACGGCTTTGCCCTGCGCGGCCTCGACGGCGGCCTCGATCTGCACGTCCTGCACCTGGTCCGCGACGCCCGTGCCGTCGCCTGGTCCTGGCAACGGCAGAAGTTCAACCCCGGGGCGGGCCGCGACATGGACCGCCACAGCCTGTTGAAGACCAGCGCCGAGTGGTCGGTGATCAACGCCCTGACCCGCATGCACCGGCCGACCGGCGCCCGCTACGCGACGCTCCACTACGGTGACTTCGCCGCCGACCCCGCAGGGGCCGTCGACCAGGTCCTGAACTTCCTCGGCGAGCCGGACCGCCCCAACCCGGTCGCCCCCGACCGCTCAGTCCACCTCGGGGCCAACCACACCGCGGCGGGCAACCCCGATCGCTTCAAGCCGGGCGACGTCGAGATCCGCCCCGACGAGGAGTGGCGTCAGGCGATGCCCGCCCTCGGCCGCCTCCTCGTCGGCGCCCTCACCGCGCCCGGGCGCGGGTACCTGTCGGGGTCAGGCTGAGCCGGAACTCGACCGCCGGAGGTGGCCGCCCCTGCCAGGGTGCGGCCTGCCTCCGGCGGTCTGACCGTCACGCTTACTTCAGCGTGACCTTCACCGTCTTGGTCGTCGTCGCGCCGTCGGTGGCGACGAAGGCGACCTTGACCGTCACCTTGACCTCGCCCTTGGCGGCCAACGAGCGCTTCTCCGCCCCCGTGAGGGTGATCGGGAGCGTCACCGTCCCGGCCTTCTTGACCTTGACGACGACGGTCTTCAGGCCGGGGCCACTGATCGTCGCCTTGCCCGGTCCGGAGACGTCGACCTTCAGCGTCCCCTTCCCCGGGCCGGTCATATGGACGGTGCCGACGAGCTTCACCGTCGGCTTCGTGGTGCTGCTCGGCGGCGCCGGGGACGTGCTCGGCGGGGTCGTCGTCGTGCCGCCGCCGGTCGAGCCGGTGCCGGTGCCGGTGCCGGTTTCGGTCGTGCCGCCACCGCTGCCGCCTTCCGGCGTGCCGCCGCCACCTTCGGTCGTGCCGCCACCGCCGCCCGACGTTTCGAGCTTGCCTTCGCCGGCGATCTTCAGCGCTTCGAAGCCGACTTCGCCCGGGTTGCAGTCGTAGGGCTTGTAGAAGGCGCTGCCTTCGACGCAGCGGAACATGCTCTGGTTGGTCTCGCTCGGCGCCCCGGAGACGGACGGGTTGGCCGCCCGCATGAATTCCGGACCCAGCTGCCGTGCTTTCAGGCCCTGTTCGAGCGCGTAGGCATCGGCGAGCAACGTCGCCTCGCTTTCTTTGGTGCCGATCAGGTCGACCGCGATCGGGTCACCGCCGGTCGAGCTGTCCCGCAGGCCGAACCCGGCCGGCAGGGTGATCACCGGGTAGCCGGCGCGATCGGCGATCGCCACCAGCGAGCTGCCCTGCGGCACCATGATCGCCGAGTTGGCACCGGCGGCGAGCATCGTGTCGATCACCGCCTGGTCATCGGCCTTGCCTTTGGCGAGTTCCGTTTCGTAGGTGGCTTTGGTCGCCGTCAGGTCGACTGCCTGGGCGGCGGTCAGGCCGGCCTCGCCGAACTTCAGACCCTCGACCGGATTCGCTTCGTTGTAGGCGATGATTTTTTCCAGCGATGATTCGGAAGCCGGTTTCGGCTCTTTGGCGAGGTATGCGGCGAGCCCGGATTTGAACTCGTACGGGAGAACGCCGGCCGCCGTGGTGGCCGTCCCGGGAGTGACCCTGCTGTAGGTCGCGCCGACGTTGTTGAGCTGATTCTCGGCGGCCACGTAGACCTGTTCGGCAGCCGAACGTTCCGCCGGCGCTTTGGTCGCCACCACGGCGATGCTTTTGTTCACCAGCGCCGTGGTCTGCAGGCCGGCCGTGTATTTGTGCGCCGTGCCCGATTCGCCGAGGAGCATTTCGAGCTCGCCCGCCGCGTCTTTGACGGTCTGGGCGATCGGCCCTGGCGCGTCCTGGGATTTGGCCACCGGCAGCACCCCTTCGGTGCTGACCAGGCCGACGGTCGGCTTCAGCGCCACCAGCCCGGCGTTGCCGGCCGGGGTGAGCATCTGCGCGCCGCCTTCGGTCGAGGACGTCTCCATCCCGACCGCCAGTGGCGAGAGACCCATCGAGACCGCCGCCGCCGAGCCCGCCGAGGAGCCGCCGGGCGATTTGTTGGTGTCGGACGGGAGCAGCACCTGGCCGCCGAGCGAGGAGTAGCCCTGCGGCATGTTGGAGCCTTCCATCGCCCCGTCGAACTCGCCGACGTTGGTGTCGCCGAGGACGATCGCCCCCTGTTCTTCGAGGTTTTTCACCAGCGTGGCGCTGGCCATCGGGACGTTGTCCTGGAGGGCGATCGAGCCGGCGCTGGTCGCCAGGCCTTTGACATCGATCGAGTCGTCGACAACCACCGGGATCCCGTCGAGGACGCCTTTGGAGCGACCACGCTTACGGCGTTTGTCGCTTTCGGCAGCCGCCGCGATCGCGCCGGGGACGATCGCCCGCAGCGCCTGCACCGCGGGCCCGTTGTCGTTGGTGATCGCGGCCCGGTAAAGCTCGGCCTTGACCAGTTCTTCGGAGGTCAGCGTCCCTTCTTCGAGCTTCCCCTCGAGTTCGGTTGCGCCGGTCGTTTCGAGCGAGAACGGCAGCACCGTCTTTTTCCCGCCCAGCGTTTTCATCAGCGAGACGTAGTCGGGGTTGCAGTGACCGCGTCCGGCAAACGGCTCCGGCGTCGCGGTGTGGGCGCAGCGGTAGGCGGACGGGTTCACGTCGGCCGCCGCTTCGCGGAGGTGCGTCCCCTGTTCGATCACGTAGGCGACGCCGAGCAGGTCGTAGTCGTCGTAGGCACCGCCGTTGACGTCGACCGCCTGGTTGCGACGCTGCGTTTTCGTGTAGCCCATCGGCACCGCGATCTCGGGATCGCCGGCCTGCGGGCCGCTCGGGACCGAGCCGATCACGGCGATCACGGGACCGCCGCCGCCGCTCGGTTCATTCATCATTTTTTCGATCGCGGCGTGGTAGGCGACCTTGCGGATCGGCAGGTTTTCTTCGTAGGCTTTCTGGTTCGCGCCGCCAGGGGTGATTTCGGCCAGCGACTCACTCGCGTGGGCCGAGTTGCCGTCCTTCGCGCCCTCCTGCGGGTCGGTGTTGTCGACCGCGACCTCTTCTTCGAGGGTCTTCACGGGGACGCCCGAACCGAGGTGCTCGTAGTACTCGTTGATCGTCGCGTGGGCCTCGTAGCCGGAGGGCAGCGAGGGGATCGTCGCGACTTTGGTCGCTTCGTCGGGGACCATAGTCGCGCCCGCCGCTTCGAGCGCCGCTTTGGCGGTGAGGATGGCTTCGGAGGTGCCGTTGTAGCCGATCCGTTCGCCCTGGACGAATTCTGGGTCGAGGGCTTCGGAGTAGTCCGGGAGTTCGGTGAAGGGGGCCGGCTGGATGTCTTCATTTTTCATGAAGTTCGGGCCCATCATGCCTTCGTACTCTTCGTTGGCTTCGGGGTCGGTGCCGGTCACCTCAGCGATCGACTGCAGCGTGATCGCCGCGTCGGAGACGGTCCGCACGATCGGGCCGGCGGTGTCCTGCGAGGCGTCGATCGGGGCGATCCCGTAACCGGGCACGAGGCCGAGCGTCGGACGCATGCCGACGTCACCCTGGGAGGTCGAGGGGCTGATGATCGAGCCCGAGGTTTCGGTGCCGATCGTGATTGCGGCCAGCGCGGAAGAAGCGGCGGCGCCGGAGCCGGAGCTCGAGCCGCTCGGTCCCTGCGCCGCGTCGAGCGCGTTGAGGACCTGGCCGGTGAGGTTGCTGAAGCCGGAGGGCTGGCTGCCGAAGCTGTTCGCCCACTCGGAGAGACCGAGCTTGCCGAGCACGATCACGCCGTGGGCGCGGAGCTCTTTCGCCACACCGGAGTCTTTTTCGGGATAGGAATTGCGCAGCGCCCAATCGCCCGCCGAGGTATACATGCCCTTCGCGTCGATGATGTCCTTGAGCAGGATCGGGAGGCCCATCGCCGGCCCGAGATCCATCCCCAGCGCCCGCTCTTCATCCGATTTTTCGGCTTCGGCGAGCGCGTATTTGTTGATCTGGGTGACCGCGTTGAGACCGGGCCCGGTCTTGTTCAAAGCTTCGATTCGTTCCAAATACGCTTCGGTCAGTTCGACCGAGGTGATTTCGCCGGCTTCGAGCATCGCCTCGCCTTCGACGCCGGACATCGTGTCGAGGTCGAGCGCGGGCGCGGCGGACGCGCTCCCCGCGGCGAACAGCATCGCCAGCAGGGCGAGGCCGAGGGCGAACAGGGTCACGGCACGGCGGCCGTGGGACGGAACGGAAGCGAATGGTGCGGTCAAGTGTCTCTCCAAGGCGCGGGGGTGATTGCAAGGACGCGCGGCGGCAACCGGGCGGCCCACGCAGGATTCCTTCACCGAAAGGGCGACCTGCTGTACCGGTGGACATATCGGAGGGGGTCCAGTTATCCCGCGGTCCCAAGATCGGGCCGCGCTTCGACCCGATGTCCACCCCGGAGCCCCGGCGCCTCGACCGTCGGTCCACCAAACGATCGGACGGCTCGCGGGTCCCTAGGATGCGGCGATGCGTTACCCGCCGATCGACCCGCCCGAGTCCTCCTCCTCGTTCTCCGAGGCTTCCTTCAACCGGATGGCTGAGGCGCTCTTGGCGCGCGAAGGGTTCGCCGGCGTGGCGGCGATCGCCGCCGAGCTGGTCGGCGCCCGGGTCGAGATCCTGGTGCCGCGGCCGGGCTCGACCGGGACCCGCGGGACGGTGGCCGAACGCTTCGTCGCCGAGCTGGTCGCCGGCGGGCTGCCGCCGTGGCCGCCGGGAGTGACCGAGGTCGTGCCGATCGTCGTCGGTGGCGAGGTCCAGGGCGCGGTGGTCGTGAGCGGCGAGATCGACGAGGGCGGCGACGAGCACCTGCGGAGCGCCGCGCGCGCGGCGCTGACCGGGATCGCGATCCTCGACACCCGCGAGGAGGCGCGCCGCGACCAGGCCTCGGGGCTGATCGCGGACCTGCTCGCCGGGCGCCGCCTGCGGGCCGGCGACGTCGCCGGGCGCGCGAGCCGACTCGGCTGCGACCTCGACGCGGGCTTCGTCGCCCTGACGGTCGACGGGCGGGCCGAGCGCGGCGGCGGCGACGTCGCCGCGGTGGTCGCCGCGGTCCACCCTGAGGCCGTGGTCGAGGTCGTCGGCGGGGTCGTCCACGCGCTCGTCCCGGGGGCCGCGGTCGACACGGCGCTGCTCGAGGAGCGGCTCGGCGGCGCCGTCCTGCGCGCCCACTCCTCCACCTACGCGGACCCGGCCGACGCCTACCGCGCGCTCGACGAGGCCCGTGCCCTACTCGCCCTCCTCCACGGCGTCGAGGTCCCCAATACCGACCGGGCGACGTGGGACAGCCTGCGGGTCATGCACGGCGCCTACTTCACCGACCCTGACCGGATGCGCGACTTCGTCGAGCGGACGATCGGCGCGCTGATCCGCCACGATGAAGACGAGGTGGGCCGCCTCCAAACCACCTTCTGGGCCTACCAGGAGGCGAACTGCAACATGAACGTCGCCGCCGAACGGCTCGAGACCCACCGCCACACCGTCGCCAACCGGCTGCGGCGGATCCGCGAGCTGACCGGCCTCAACCCCCAGCGCGGCTTCGACCGCGACCTGCTTGGCCTCGCCCTGCGCGCCCACCTGGTGATCGAGAACTCCTCCCCACCCCCGGGTTGACGGGCCGAAAAGCGCTCCATATCAGCGCTTTTCGGCCCATCGATCGCCGACCTATTCCTTGCCGGCCGACTTCGAGACGAAGGTCGCGACCGATTTGATTTCCGCCGGTGAGAGCTTGCCTTTGAAGGACGGCATTTTGTCGCCGCCGGTTTCGACCTGGGTCTGGACCGTCTTCTCGTCCGGCTTCAGTTCATCGAGGTTCGGGCCGACCTGGCCGGTCGTTCCCGCCGCCGCCAGGGTGTGACAGGAGCCGCAGTTGGAGGTGAAGACTTCTTCGCCGCCGCTCGCGCCGGCGCCCTTCACCGGCGTCGTCAGCGGTGCCGGTTCTTCGGCGCCGAGGGCGAAGCCGAGCAGCGCCGCCTGGCCTTCGAGCGTCGCGGCGATCGCGACGTACTCTTTGCCTTCGTTTTCGTAGACGATCGGCGGGGCGTCGATGCTGAGCGATCCGTGTTCGTAGCTCCACACTTCTTTGCCGGTGCTCGCGTCGTAAGCGTGCAGCACGCCGGTCGAGTCGGGGACGAAGACGACGCCGCCCGCGCTGGTCGCCGAGCCACCCGCGCATTCGGTCCCTGATTTGTCTTTGACCTGCCAGGCGACTTTGTTGTCTTCGACGTTGAGCGCGGTGACCCAGCCCTGCCTCGGCTCGGTCGCCCCTTCGCCTTCGCCGTTGGCGTAGAGCTGCGGGAAGGTTTCGATCTCGCTCGTCTGTTTGACGCCGAAGCCCTTCAGTTTCGCCGCGTGGATACCGACGTTGGCGCAGTAATAGGTGTAGCCGGTGGTCGGGTCGTAGCTCGACGGCGGCCAATCGAGCGAGGTGCCGTTCCAGCCGGCGGTGTAATGGTCCTTGCCGAAGTACATGTAGGCGCAGGCGTATTCGAAGCCCTTGCCGTCGGGCGCCTCGGGCGGCAGCAGGTTCTTGCTGGCGCAGTGGGGGACGACTTCGCCGGCGTCGACCGGGATCGGCTCGGTCAGCGGTTCGCCGTTCTGCTTCACCCAGCCCAGCTTTTCGTCTTCGGCTTTCGCCTTCGGGTCGGATTTGGCGTTGGAGAGTTCTTCTTCCTTCACCGGCGTCACCGGTTCACCGGTTTCGCGGTCGAGCTCGTAGACGTAGCCGTTCTTGCAGCCGACGCTGAGGCCCTTGACCTGCTGGCCTTCGACTTCGTGTTCCCAGAGGACCGGCGGCTGGGCGCAGTCGTAGTCCCACTCGTCGTGGTGGGTCGTCTGGTAGAACCATTTGAGCTTGCCGGTCTTCATGTCGAGGGCGACGACGCCGTCCATGTAGTCGTCGTCGCCGGGACCGCGGCCGCCGATGTCGGGCCAGGGGTTGCCGGTCGGAAAGTAGGCGAGGCCGAGCTTCGGGTCGATCACCGGGTTGGTCCAGACCCCGCCGCCGCCGTCGGTCAGTTCTTTCTTCGAGTCCCAGGTCTTGGCCCCCGGCGTGCCGACCTTCGGCAGCGTGCTGAAGGTCCAGGCGACCTTTCCGGTCTTCGCGTCGACCGCCTTCACGAAGCCGCGCAGGCCGCCGATGATGTCGCTGCCGGATTGGCCGATGTAGACGAGCCCATCCCAGTAGACGGGGGTCGGCTGGGAGTACTGGAAGACCTTCTGGGTGTTGATCAGCGTCTTCCATTCGAGCTTGCCGGTCTTCTGGTCGAGGCCGACGAGGTAGCCGCCCGGCATCTCGACGTAGAGCAGGCCTTCGCCGATCGCCATGCCGCGCGTGCCGGTCGCCTTTTCGAGCGGGCTGATGCCCATGTCGACCGAGGTGGTCTGCCAGAGCTGTTTGCCGGTGGTCGCTTCGTACGCGCCCACGGTCGGGTTGGCCGAGCTGGAGGCGGCGTAGATCACGCCTTCGCTCTCGATCGGGTTGTTCTCACCGCCGGAGCCGCTCTTGGTGCCCTTCGGGTCGAGCGGCGCGGCGTAGGCGAGTTTCAGTTCGCCGACGTTTTCGGGGGTGATCTGTTCAGCGGTCGAGTAGCGGGTGCCGCCGACGTCGCCGCCGACCGAAGGCCATTCGGCGCTCGGTTCTTCGCCGGTGAAGCTGGCGGGCTTCGATTCGGATTCAGCTTCGGTGCTCGTGCCTTCGGGCGGGATCGATTCCGCTTCGGGCTTTTCCGCCGTCGTCGACGACGTGGTCGTGCTGCCTCCGGAGCCTCCACAAGCGCTCAACACCAGGGCCAGCGCCAACGCGCACAGCCCGACGACGACAGACACCTGCCGGATCCCAGTCCTCATCCCATCCCCTTCGCTCCGTAGTCACCCGATCCCAACTCGGCGATCCCAAACCAAAGCCGAGATTCAGTTCCCTGAACGAGCGCCAGTATAAGACGCCGGGAGGATCCCTGACTAGCGGTTCAGCTCGATTAATCGACGAGTCGCCGACGGAGGGCGGCGAGGTCGGCCTCTTCGAGGCCCCCGCCGAGGAGGGCCGCTTCGACGTCGAAGGTGGTGAGGAGCCGGGTGATCAGCTCGGGCGCGGTCGTCCCCTGGTCGCGGAGGTAGGCGGCGATTTCGGGCGCGATGTCGGCGCGGCCTTCGGCGGCGTACATCGGCGGCAGGCGCTCGTCGCTGAGGGCGTAGTCAGCGCCGATCGCCCCTGGCTCGACGCCGCAGAGGGCGAGGACCAGCATCGCGGTCTGGCCGGCGCGGTCGCGGCCGCCCTGGCAGTGGAAGACGACGCCGCCCGGCGGCGCCTGGGCGATCGCGCGGATCACCGCGGCGCTGCGCCCGGGGAAGCGTTCGAGATGCGGGCGGTAGTAGAGCGGCGTTGCGAACTGCGGCCCGTTTTCCCAGACGTCCCAGAACTCCCGGTCCTCGGTCACGTCGAGCGGGAGGTTCACGGTCTCGATCGAGGCTGGCCGCGGCGCGACGTCAGGCCCGATTTCGCTCTCGTTGCGGAGGTCGATGACGGTCCGTATTCCGAGCGCCATGACTTCCTCCCACCCCCGCGCCTCGAGCCGGGTCAGCGCGTCGGAGCGCACGATCGCGCCCCGCCGGGTGAGGCCGCCCCCGGTAATCGGCAGCCTTCCAAGGTCCCGGGAGTTGTACGTACCCCGCCAACTGAGGTGCCGGTCGGACATCGGCTCCAAAGCCTAGGGCGCCGGCGCTCCCCTACATCCGGAAGACGGGCGCGGCGCGGTCGGCCAGCGGGGCGTTGGCGCAGGCGCCGAGGGCGAGGCCGAGGACGGTGCGGGTGTCGAGCGGGTCGATCACGCCGTCGTCCCAGAGGCGAGCGGTCGAGTAGTACGGGCTGCCCTGGCGCTCGTACTGCTCCTCGAGTTCGGCGCCGAGCTCGGGCTGGCCGACCTCCTTCATCACGATCGCCGCCTGCTCGCCGCCCATCACCGAGATCCTCGCGTTCGGCCACATCCAGAGGAAGCGGGGCGAGTAAGCGCGTCCGCACATGCCGTAGTTGCCGGCGCCGAAGGAGCCACCGGTGATCACAGTCAGCTTCGGGACGCGGGCGGTCGCGACGGCGGCGACCATCTTCGCCCCGTCCTTGGCGATCCCGCCCGCCTCGTACTGCGGCCCGACCATGAAGCCGGTGATGTTCTGGAGGAAGACCAGAGGGATGCCGCGGTGGTCGCAGAGCTCGACGAAGTGCGCCGCCTTGAGGGCGCTCTCGCTGAACAGCACTCCCTGGTTGGCGAGGATGCCGACCGGGTGACCGTGGATGTGGGCGAAGCCGCAGACGATCGTCGGCGCGTACTCGGCCTTGAACTCGTGGAAGCGACTGCTGTCGACGACGCGGGCGATCACCTCGCGCGGGTCGTAGGGGGTGCGGCTGTCGGGGGGCACGGCGCCGTAGAGGGAGGACGGGTCGACGGCGGGGGGCTCGACCGGGAGGCGCTCCCAGGCGCGGCCGGCGGGCGGCAGCGTGGCGACGATCGAGCGCAGGATCCGCAGCGCGTCGGCGTCGTCGGCGGCGAGGTGGTCGACGACCCCCGAGGTGCGCGCGTGCAGCACCCCGCCGCCGAGCTCCTCGGCCGTCACCTCCTGCCCCGTCGCCGCCTTCACCAGCGGCGGGCCGCCGAGGAAGATCGTGCCCTGGTCGCGGACGATCACGGTCTCGTCGCTCATCGCCGGCACGTAGGCGCCGCCCGCCGTGCACGACCCCATCACCGCGGCCAGCTGCGGGATCCCCCGCGCCGACATCGTCGCCTGGTTGAAGAAGATGCGGCCGAAGTGCTCGCGGTCGGGGAAGACCTCGTCCTGCATCGGCAGGTTGGCGCCGCCCGAGTCGACGAGGTAGATGCAGGGCAGCCGATTCTGCAGCGCCACCTCCTGCGCCCGCAGGTGCTTCTTCACCGTCATCGGGTAGTAGGTGCCGCCTTTGACGGTGGCGTCGTTGGCGACGATGACGACCTCGCGACCCTCGACCCGACCGACCCCGGCGATCATCCCTGCCCCCGGCGCGGCGCCGTCGTATAGGCCCTCCGCGGCGAGCGGCGCGATCTCCAGGAATGGGCTTCCGAGGTCGAGCAGCCGGTCGACCCGTTCGCGGGGCAGGAGCTTGCCACGCTCGACGTGGCGGGCGCGAGCCTTCTCGCCGCCTCCTTCAGCGGCGCGCCCGAGCCGCTCGCGCAGCTCGCCGACCAGGTGCCTGTGCTGAGCCTCGTTGCGCTCGTAATCGAGCCCCAGCGGGTCGACGGCAGTCGTCAGCACTCGGCTCATGCGTTCTCCTCCGTCTGCACCAAGTCGTCCCCACCACGAGTTTCTGCAGACTCCCGATCCTCGGCGGCCAGCTCGATCAGCGTGGCGCCGCGTTCGACCTGGTCGCCGGCGGCGACGTGGACGACGGCGATGGAGCCGTCGCGGGGACTCGCGATCGAGATCTCCATCTTCATCGACTCCATGACGACGAGCGTCTCCCCCGCGCTGACCACGGACCCAGCCTGGACCCGCAGCTGGACGACGGTCCCCGGCATCGGCGCCTCGAGCGAAGCGTCCCCACTCGCGGCGGAGTCGTCGTCACCAACGAGCGGCGCGTACCGCACCGGCCCCACATCGGGGTCGAAGACCCACACCGCGTCGCCGTCCCGGAACACCGCAGGTTGATGGGAAAACCCGTCAGATAGTCCGGTTTTCGGCCCATCAACATCGGAGTCGGCCGACCAGGCCCAGGCCGTGCCGGTGGATTTCACGGCGACGTCGATCGGGCCTTCGGGGCCTTCGAGGGTGCGGCGGATCCAGGCCGCACCTTGCGCTCTCCAGGCGGTGCGGGTTGACCAGATGTCGTCGTCCTGAGGGGTGCCGAGCATCTCGATCAAGGCCAGGGCCGCCAGTTCGGAGGATGGGGACGGGGACGCGACCTCGTCACCGAGGCGCTCGATCAGGCCGGTGTCTATTTCTCCGGCTTTGACCTCGGGGCGGGCGAGGAGGGCGCGGAGGTAGGCGGCGTTCGTGGTCGGGCCTGCGACGACGAGCTCGCCGAGGGCGCGGCGCAGCTTCGACAGCGCCTCATCGCGATCGCTCCCCGCGGCGACGACCTTGGCGAGCATCGGGTCGTAGTCGGTACCGACGACGGTGCCCTCCTCGATGCCGCTGTCGACGCGCACGCCGACCGGCTCGCGGTAGGCGACGACCGCGCCGCTCGAAGGGAGGAACCCGGCCGCCGGGTCCTCGGCGTAGATCCGCGCCTCGACCGCCCAGCCGTCGCGCCGAACCTCCGCCTGGGTCAGCGGCAGCGGCTCGCCCGCGGCGACCCGGAGCTGCAGCTCGACCAGGTCGAGGCCGGTCACCGCCTCGGTCACCGGGTGCTCGACCTGGAGCCTGGTGTTGACCTCGAGGAAGAAGAAGCGCTCCGGGTCGTCGCGCTCGGCGATCAGCTCGACCGTCCCCGCATTGACGTAGCCCGCGTGGCGGGCGAGCGCGACCGCCGCCTCCCCCATCGCCTCGCGCAGCTCCGGCGTCACCACCGGCGAGGGCGACTCCTCGACGACCTTCTGGTGGCGCCGCTGCAGCGAGCACTCGCGCTCGCCGAGGTGGATGACGTTGCCGTGGGCGTCGGCGAGCACCTGCACCTCGAGGTGCCGCGAGGGCTCGACGAAGCGTTCGATCAGGAGGCGCTCGTCGCCGAAGGCCGACGCCGCCTCGCGCCGCGCCGCACCGAGCGCCTCGGTCAGGTCCTCGCGCCGCGTCACCAGCCGCATCCCCTTGCCGCCGCCGCCCGCCGCCGCCTTCACGAGCAACGGCAGGTCGCCCTCGCCCACGCGCTCGACGATCTCCGCGTCGCTCAGGTCCTCGCCGCTCCAACCGGCCAACGTCGGCACCCCCGCTTCGGCGGCGACGGCGCGCGCCCGGGCCTTGTCGCCGAGCAGCGCCATCGCCTCCGGCCCGGGGCCGACGAAGACGATCCCGGACTCCGCGCAGGCGGCGGCGAAGTCGGGGCGCTCGGAGAGGAAGCCATAACCGGGGTGGATCGCATCGGCGCCGGTCCGCGCCGCTGCGTCGAGGACCCGCTCGACCTGAAGGTAGGAATCGCGCGCCGGCGTCGGCCCGATGTGGACGGCACGGTCGGCCCCGCGCACGTGCGGCGCGCCCGCGTCCGCGTCGCTGAAGACGCCGACCGACTCGACCCCGAGCCGCGCCAGCGTGCGCTCGATCCGCACCGCGATCTCACCCCGGTTGGCGATCAGGACGCGCTCGAACATGGCTAGCGTCGATCCCGAGGCCGGCGGCCGGTCGACCGCGCGACGATGAGCGGCGGCTTGAACATCAGCGGTGGTGGTCGACCGGGCCGGCGAGCAGCGTGTGCGAGCCGAGCGGCCGGCCGAGCACCTTCTGCGCCTCGCGCGCGGCGAGCAGCAGCTTCTCCAGATCGATGCCGGTCTCGATGCCCATCTCGTGGAGCATCGAGACGAGATCCTCGGTGGCGATGTTGCCGGTCGCCCCGGGGGGGAATGGGCAGCCGCCGAGCTCGCCGAAGCTCGACTCGAAGGACTCGCAGCCGGCGTCGAGCGCGGCGACCACGTTGGCCAGTCCCTGACCGCGGGTGTTGTGGAAGTGGGCGGTCAGTTCGACCCCCGGCAGCTCGGCGCCGGCGCGCTCGAAGAATTCGCGCACCTGCACAGGGTTCGCCATCCCCGTCGTGTCGCCGAAGCCGACCTCGGCAGCGCCCGCGGCGGCGAGCGTGGCGGCGATCTCGAGCACCCGCCCCGGGTCGACGTCGCCCTCGTAGGGACAGCCGAAGCTGGTCGAGATGACGCCCTCGCAGCGCAGTCCCGCGGCACCCGCCTCGGCGAACACTGCCTCGGCCCCGGCCACCGACTCGCTCACCGAGCGGTTGACGTTGTGGCGGTTGTGGGACTCGGAGGCTGAGAGGAAGACGTTGACCTCGTCGATCCGGTCGCGGTGGGCGAGCGCCGCCTCGAGCCCGCGCTGGTTCGGGATCAGCACCGAGACCGAGACCTCCTCGGGGATCCGCGCCCGCTCCAGCACCTCCCCGGCGTCGGCGAGCTGCGGGACCACGTCGGCGCGGACGAAGCTCGTCACCTCGAGCCGGCGCAGCCCGGTCGACGCGAGCATCTCGACCAGGCGCACCTTGTCGTCGGTGGCGATCACCTCGGGCTCGTTCTGGAACCCGTCGCGGGGCCCGACCTCGCGGATCCGAACCCGGGACGGCATCAGCAGCCCAACTGCCGCGCGATCACCATCTGCTGGACCTCGTCGGTCCCCTCGCCGATCGTCAGGATCTTCGCGTCGCGGTAGAAGCGACAGACCGGGTACTCCTCGATGTAGCCGTAGCCGCCGTGGATCTGCACCGCCTCCTCGGTCGCCCGCACCGCGAGCCGGCCGGTGATCAGCTTCGCCTGGGCGGCGGTCAGCGTGAACGACTTCTTTTCGTCTTTCTCGATCGCCGCCCGCCAGGTGAGCAGCCGCGCCGCCTCGATCTGCGCCGAGAGGTCGGCGATCTTCGCCTGGATCGACTGGAATTTCGAGATCGGCTGGCCGAAGGCGCGGCGCTCCTTCGCGTAGGAGATCGCCTCGTCGAGCGCCCCCTGCGCCAGCCCCACGCCCATCGCGGCGACGCCGATGCGGCCGCCGTCGAGGATGTGGAGGAAGTTCTTGAAGCCCTCGCCGCGACGGCCGAGCAGCGCGTCCTCGGGGACCTTGCAGTCGTCGAAGGCGAGCGGCCGCGTGTCCGACGCGTTCCAGCCCATCTTGCGGTAGGCCTCGCCGATCTCGTAACCGGGCGTGCCGGTCGGGACGATGACGTTGGAGATCTCCTTGCGCCCGTCGCGTTCACCGGTGACCGCGGTGATCGTCACGCAGCCGGAGATGTCGGTGCCTGCGTTGGTGATGAACTGCTTGGCGCCGTTGACGGTCCACTCGCCGCCCGAGAGCGCCGCCCGGGTGTGGACGTTGCCGGCGTCGGAGCCCGCCTCGGGCTCGGTCAGCCCGAACGAGGCGAGCCGCTCGCCCGAGCACAGCCGCGGCAGCCACTCGTCTTTCTGCTCCGCCGTCCCCCAGAGGTAGATCGGCATCGTCCCCAGCGAGGTGTGCGCGGCCATCGTGATGCAGACCGAGGAGTCGATCCGCGCCAGCTCTTCCACCGCCAACACATAAGAGAGCGTGTCGGCGCCGCCGCCCCCGTATTCCTGCGGGAACGGAATCCCCATCAGGCCGAGGCCGCCGAGCTGCTGGACGATCTCGTAGGGGAAGGACTTGGTGCGGTCGAGCTCACCCGCGACCGGCGCGATCTCGGCGCGGGCGAACTCGCGGACGGTGTCGCGCAGCAGGCGCTGCTCGTCGGAGAGGTCGAAGTTCATACGCGGGAGAATACCGAATGCTCGTTCGGATTCCGAGGGATCGTTCGGTAATTCCGCTAACTTGGGACGGGCGATGCCCGCGGTCCCACCTCCCACCCGCCCGGCCCTGCGCGCCCGCTATGACGGCCGCCGAGCCGAGCTGATCGACGCCGCCGCCAAGGCATTCGCCGACGGCGGCTACAAGGAGACGTCGATCGTCGACCTCTCCGGCGCCACCGGCCTTGCGGCGGGTGGCATCTACCACTACATCGGCAGCAAGGAGAACCTGCTGATCGCGATCTGCGACGACCTGCTGGCGCCGCTGCTCGAGGAGGGGCGGGAGATCGTCGCCGCCGGCGGGCCGCCCGAGCAACAGCTGCGCGACCTGCTGCGGGTCTGGCTCGCCCACGTCGAGACCCACCGCGCCCACATGCTCGTCTTCGCCCAGGAGCGCCACCTGATCGAGCGCGAGCCCCAGTGGCGCGCGGTGCGCCGCCAGCGCAAGCAGTTCGAGGAGCTGCTCGACGGGATCCTCGCCCGCGGCGAGGCCGACGGCTCGATGGCCTTCGCCGACCGCTCGGTCACCCTCTTCGCCCTGCTCGGGATGGTCAACTACACGCCGACCTGGCTGAGTCCCCGCGGCCGCCTCTCCGCCGACGAGGTTGCCGACGGCTACTGCGATCTGATCCTGCGCTCGGCGCGACCGTAGCCACGCCGCCCAGTGTCCCGACTACTCGCGGGGCTCGACGAAGATGTCGATCTGCAGGTCGGCTTCCGGCGCCGAGCTGTACTGGGCGAGGTCGACGCCCCGCTCCAGCAGCACCTCGTCGTCGATGTAGAAGTTGCCGGTGTTCGAGCTGTCAGACGTGAGGATCGCGTGGGCGGCGTCGGCCATGATCTCCGGCGTCCGCGCCACTTTCATCGCCGCCTCGCCGCCGACGATGAACTCGACCGCGGCGGTGGCGATCAGCGTGCGGGGCCAGAGCGAGTTGAAGGCGATGCCGTCCTCGCGGTAGCGCTCGCCGAAGCCCAGCGTGACCATGCTCATCCCGTACTTCGACATCGTGTAGGCGGGGTGTTGACCGAACCACTTCGGGTCCATCGACAGCGGCGGGCTCAGCGTCAGCACGTGCGAGTTCGACCCCTTGCGCAGGTGCGGCACACAGAGCCTGCTGAGCAGGAACGTGCCCCGCGCGTTGATGCTCTGCATCAGGTCGTACCGTTTCATCGACAGCGACTCGGGGTCGGATAGGTCGATCGCCGAAGCGTTGTTGACGACGATGTCGATGCCGCCGAAACGCTCGACCGTCGCCTCCACGGCGGCTTCGACCGAGGCGTCGTCACGAACGTCACCGACGATCGGCAGCGCCTGGCCGCCGGCCTCCTCGATCGCCTTCGCGGCGGTGAAGATCGTGCCTTCGAGCTTCGGGTGCGGCTCGGCGGTCTTCGCGACCAGCGCCACGTTGGCGCCGTCGGCGGCAGCCTTGACCGCGATGGCCAGCCCGATCCCGCGGCTCCCGCCGGAGATCAGGAGCGTCTTGCCCTGCAGGTCGCCCATGAGGCCGGCAGCGTACCCGGTTCCGGCGGCTCGTGCCTCGATAATCCCCCCCATGCCAACCGTGCTGCTCGTCCGCCATGGCCAAGCGTCGTTCGACAACCGCACCCTCGTCACCTACCGCTGAGCGATGGCACTGCGGCTCACCGACGGCACCATCATCACCAACCTCAGCGAACCGCCACAGGGGATCCGGCATCGGCTCCTCTTCGGGGTCGAGGAGCGCTCGGGGCGGGAGGTCGCGATGAAGGTCGAGTTGATCGACGGGGCGCTCGAGGCCGAACGACTGGTGCTGGAGTGGCTGACCGAGCAGGACGCGCCGGCACCGCGGCTCTGGGCCGCGGGCACGCTGGATGACTCGGGCGAGCACCCAGGCGCCGCCTGCCTGATCGTCGACCGGGTCGCCGGGGGGGCCACGTCGAGCCTCGCGGGCTGGGGCCGCCTCGGCCGCGCTCTCGCCCGCCTCGCCGAGGTCCCCTGGGAGGGGAGCGCCCTGAAGGCGCTCGACCATGACGCTTTCCGCGACCTCCACGAACGCCGGGTCGCCGACCTTTCGACCGCCCTTGGCCGCGACATCGGGGCGAGCCTGCCGCCGCTCCCCAGTTCCTACGCCGAGGCTCCGCTGGTCGTCACCCACGGAGACCCCGGCCCTGGCAACTTCGTCGACGACGGTTACGCGGGGACGCTGGTCGACTGGGAGGACGCGGTCGTCGCGCCGCGTGGCCTCGACCTCGGCCGCGCCCGCTTCATCGCCCTGCTCGGCGTCGGTCCGGAAGGATGGGTGGCGGAAGAACTGGAGGGGCGCGCCGAGGCCGTCACCGCGGGCTTCCTCGCCGACATCGAGGGTCCGCCCGCCGCAGCCGACCTCCCTCCCGCCAAGACCCTCGAAGGCGAACTCGACTGGTGGCTCGCCTTCGCCGGCGTCCAGTTCGCGCACTGGCGGCTCGAGCGGGCCGAGGCGCCCCGCGTCCCCCCCTGGCTCGACGCCGTGGCCGTCCTCGAATCCGCGTTCCCCGCCTGCTAGCCCGGCGACCGGTCCCCTAGGCCCCCTCATATAGGGACCTGAGTCCCCTGTTCCTCCCTGCCCGCCGCTGGGATCGTCGATGGTCGCAGGTTTCACCACGGACGAACCCACGAAAGGCTTACGAATGACCCACCCGAAGGCACGCACGCGAGCGCTGACGATCATGCTCGGCTGCGTCGCGCTGACCGCGCTCCTCTTCGCCGGCTCGGCGAGCGCCGCCAGCCGCGGCTACACCCTCCACAACAAGAGCGCCAAGACGCTCGAGCTCGTGAACGCCTCGCAGCTCCCCGCCACCATCTGCAACGGCTTCATCTGCGTCGACACCCATCACCCGATCGCCTTCGAAGGCCGCCCCGCCGACGGCTCGACGCTGAAGCCCGGCGCGAAGATCAACTGGGAGCTGAAGTACGAGTTCCAGAACACCTTCGCGGCCGAGCTGAAGTACAAGGTCCTCGGCACCGACGCGATCGTCACCTACACGATCGAAACCAGCACCTACACCAACAACTCGGCCTGCAAGGTGACGCCGCCGAGCGCCGGCAACTGCACCGCCGGCGGCCTCGGCCTCAGCTTCAACTAGGGCTGAGCGCACCCATCCCCGCCCGGCCGTCGAGGGTCGGGCGGGTTCACTCGGCGGGCGTCGCTCCGCCGAACGATTAGTTTCGGAACCTCCACCGGTCCTAGCGCCACACCAACTCACGACCAGGAGGGTTCAATTGAGCACCACCGCGACGGGCATCCGCCGGATGTCGCTTGTCTGTCTCCCCACCGAGGATCAGGACAAGGCGATCGCCTTCTACGAGGGGATCGGATTCGAGAAGCGCACCGACACGCCCTTCGGCGGCGACTATCGCTGGGTCGAGGTCTACCTCCCCGAGAGCGAGACCGGGATCGCGCTGGCCCCGCCGCCCCCGGGCAAGGAGGCGACGCCGGCGGAAACCGGCATCACCCTGACGACCGCCGACATCGACGCCACCCATGCCGAGTTCAGCGCGGCCGGGGTCGACGTCGACGCCGAGATCATGCGCATGGGCGAGCCGGTCCCGCCGATGTTCTGGTTCCGCGACACCAGCGGCCACTCGCTGATGGTCGTCGAGGAGGCCTGAGCGGCGAAACAACTCCCGGGATCAACGTGCGGCCGCGGAGGGATCCGCGGCCGCATCCGAGGAGACCAGGACGACGTTCCCGTCTGATCGTCTGCTTCAGGTAGTCATAATGCCCGGCCCGCATGTCCCCTTCCTCGACAGAGCGCATCTGCGTCTTCGCCGGCTCCGGCGACGGCAATCGGCCTGAGTACCGCGAGGCGGCGAGCGCGCTCGGGCGGGAGCTGGCGCAGCGCGGGATCGGGCTGGTCTACGGCGGCAGCGCTCGCGGCTTGATGGGCGCCGCCGCCGACGCGGCACTGGCCGCCGGTGGCGAGGCGATCGGGGTCATCCCCGAGGGGCTGCTCGAGCTGGAGCAGTACCACCGCGACCTCACCGAACTGCACATCGTCGGCTCGATGCACGAGCGCAAGGCGAAGATGGCCGACCTCTCAGGCGCCTTCATCGCCCTGCCCGGCGGTATCGGGACGCTGGAGGAGCTGCTCGAGGTGACCACCTGGTCCAAACTCGGCATCCACGCCAAGCCGTGCGGGGTGCTCAACGTCCGCGGCTACTTCGACCCGCTCGGCGCGATGCTCGACGCCACCGTGAGCGAGGGCTTCATGGCCGCCGAGTACCGCGAGATCCTGATCTTCGACCCGAGCCCGGCGGCCCTGCTCGACCGCCTCTGAGCGCGGCGGGCCGGCCGCGCCGGGCGGAACCGGACGCGTCAGGGAAGCTGGCTGGCGATCAGGGTCGCCACCCCGATCACCGCGCAGGAGGCCAGCGCCGCGGCGAAGGCTGGGGCGGCGGCGAGCAGGTCGCGGCGACAGCGCCACAAGGTCAGCCCGACCGTGAGCGCGATGCCGAGGGCGAGCTGCACGCGCCAGTAGGTGTGAGGGCTCGAGTAGGTGAGGTCCCTGATTCCGTGGACGGCCTCGCCGACCAGGACGCCGCCGACGATCCCGGCGCCGATCCCTCCCACGACCGCTCCGCCGTGCCGGAGCCAGCCCGCGGACAGGCCGACCAGCGGGCCGGCGACGAAGCTCGCGAGCAGCCAGAAGGCGATCTGGTGCCGGGACACCGCCCAGCCGCGGGTCGCCTGGGCCAGGTAGAAGCCGAGGACGAGGGCGAGCAGCGTGACCACCGCGAGGATCACCGCCTCGTCGATCCGTCGGGCGGTCAGGCCGACGGCGAAGGCGACGAGGACCCAGGGCGCGGCGGTGTTGGTCAGCGGCACGAGGCCGAACGACACGCGCAGGACCAGCCCCTCGGTCGCTGCCCCGGCCACCAGTCCGGCGATTAGGGCGAGCGCGAGCCGGGAAGCGGCGGGGAATCTGGGCAAGGAAACGGCGGTCAGGGGCAGCTATTCGGCCTACCCACAGGTACCGCCGGCCGAACCTCGGGCGGCTACTGCGGGCCGGCCGCCCGCGGCGCGGTGCGCCGGCGTTCGGCCTCGGCGAAGAAGTCGACGAACGCCGATTCGTCCGTCACGGGGAGGACAAAGCGCCACACACCCCAAACCCCCTGGATCTTCTCCTGCTGGAAGGGGCGGTCGAGCGCGCCGCCGTCATCGACGTAGACCTCCAGCATGTCGTGCTTCTTCGGCGTGATCGAAGCCTGGGCGAAGTTGACGTGGAGGCGGAAGAGGCCCTTCAAGCTCGACCCCAACGATCTCGATCATCGGCCCGTCGAGCCGCATGACGAAGTCCTCGTAGCCGAGTTCCGTGGCGCCGCTGTCATTCATCTGTCAAGCGCCGGCGTCGCCGCAGTCCTCGGCTGCGGCGACGCTCCGTGAGGCTCGAGCGCTCGCAGCAAATGCGCAACAGCGTCGCGCGCTCGGACAAACCCCACGGCCCTAGCGGGCTTTTTTGGACTGTGTACTCGTCGCGGCTCGGGGGGTGCGGGGCGAAGCTCCTCCTGATACCCGGCGCGTGAAGGTATCGCCGGACCGTACCTGTGCGACGGCGGTCCGAATCGCCGCTTTGCGCACGTTTGCGTCTGCCATTTTGTCTCCTCTTGCTGATTCTCCGGGGGCCCTCACCTCCTAGCCTGAAAGGGGCCTCGGATGGAAACTTCATTTGATTAGGACTTCTTCTCCAAGTAATCGAGAGCCAGGATCTCTCTGGCTCGATACTCGCGGAACTCAGGCCGGAACTGCTTAAGCGAGGCGTCGGCAAACACGGGCAGAGCGGTTTTTTTGTTGAAAGGCTGCTTACGGCCCTCGACCTCCCTCGCGGTCCGCCCCAATCGGGCTCGCTGCGCGGCATCGAAGAACTCGAGGTAGCGTCGCGGCGCAATCCCGACAAACGGGGTGAAGGAAAGCTTCGAATCCCCTGAGTCGGAGGTATCGATGCCAAGCGCGTCCTGGTGCAGCTCCCCAGCGCGGCTCTTCACATAAGGCTCGACGAAGACTACGCGGGCGATGCCAGCGCCGATGATGTGGCGTGCACAGTTATGGCAAGGGAACGTCGTCGAGTAGAGGGTCATGTCTTGCACGCTCACTCCGCGACGGGCTGCGTCCAGAAGGGCATTCATCTCGGCGTGGACTGCACGGCCGAACTCGGTCAGCTCACCCAGGCCCGCCTTGCGTAGATCGGCTGCAAGGATCTCTCGGGCCCGTCTGCGCAGCTCCTCGAAAGAATCCGCGTCGCCGATCTCCTCTGCGACCATCTCCGCGCTCAGACGCTCGAGCGATTGATCGATTTTCTGGCTCAGGCTCTCCGCCAGACGGTCGTACTGCCACCGGTTGGTATCGATGTCGCCGATCTCGAAGTCCCGATTTCCTTCACCGTCCTCCTCCCAGTGGGAGCCCCCTCCAGGAACGGGCACCTCATTCGTCCCGAGCGCAACGACCGATCCGTCTGGGGTGGCGATCGCGGCGCCGACCTGGCGCCCAAACTCGGCCGATCGCAGCGCCGCGCCCGCCGCCATGAACTGGGCATGCTCGTCGCGGGTCGGAGTCCTAAAAGGATCACCGAAGAGGATGCTCAGCGACCGCTTAATGTCGGCTTGCACAACCGAGCGATCCCATCCACGGATGAACAAGTCGGCGCGATGGAAGGTGCGACTCACGTCCTGCCCCCTCGCGCGCTCCTCGCGCTCGTCCCGGGCGATCAACTCCTCCGGTTGATGCTCCCACGTCTCACGATCAGCAGCCTGCCGCGAGTCCTCGATTTGCTGCGCCAGATGCTCGATCCGTTTGTCGCGCGGACTGTATGCGGCAATCACCACCAACCGCGGCCCGTATACGGCTCGTAACGTTTCGAGCTCATTCGGCGTCTTCAACGAACGCAAGATGAATGCGTGGCGGCTCAGATTCGGCGGCAGCGTCTCAGCGTCCTCCTCCGGTCGTATCTTCGCGACCTCGTACCGGGTGGCGACGATGTCGCTGATCGCATGCAGCGCCAGCGCGTCGCTGCGCTCCCAACTTTGCCGGAGCTCATCGCCGGCGGTCATCGCGTCCCACAGTGACTCATCGACGGGCTTGCTTCGAAAATTCCTTCCAGCTTCCTCGGCCAGGTAATCGCTTAGGCGCATCGGATGGACGGTGTACCCGTAGCCGCTCAGTTGCGTCGCCAGCTGAGCTTCAACGCGTTGGATGTCGGTTCCAACGGCGGCGACAAGCGCAATGACCAACTCCGTTTGTTCAACCGTCGCTCCGGTCACCGGCGCAAGCTTCATTAACCAATCACATCACGATTCCGCCGATCTTGACATTGATCCATGCACTCGATGAGCTCGTCAGGCGATCAGGCCGACTCCTCGGGATGGCGAAATATGACCGTCAGAGGCTCAGCACCAGGTCGCGGAGGGCGGGCGGTTGCGACAGGAAAGGGTGGTGGCCGGAATCGAGTTCGACCACGTTGCCGGCCCGGGCGGCGAACTCCCGCTGCAGGTCGGCGGGCGTGCCGCGGTCCTCGGCGCAGACGAGGTACGTCGACGGCACCTGTTGCCAGGCCGCCGCACCGACCGGCGCGCCGAGGACCGCGAGGCTCTGGCGGGCTGTCTTGTCGAGGGCGCCGTGCTGGATCTCCTCGTCGCAGTCCTGGAGGAACGTCTCGGCGAGGGCGTCGGGCCGGACCGTGAAGGTGCCGCCCTCGGGGTCGATCTCGAGGAACGGGGCGGGCTCCTCGCCGCCGAAGGACGAGAGGCTCTGGCCGACCTCGGGCAGGTAGCTTGAGACCAGCAGCAGGTGGCGGACGGAGTCGACCCCCGCCGCCGCCTCGGCCGTGACGACCCCGCCGTAGCTGTGGGCGACGACGACGGTCGGCTCCTCCCCCGCCGTCAGCACCGCGCACACCGCGGCGACGTCCTCGGCCAGCCCCGGTCCTGCCGCGTCGGGCATCAAGCCGGTCTCGCCGCAGCTCGGCAGGGCCGGCGCCACGCTCGCGACACCTCGCTCGGCCAGCAACTCAGCGGTCCGGTGCCACCACCACGCCCCATCCTTGACACATGCCCCATGCACGAAAACGACTCTCATCCCATCTCCTCGTCTAGCTCCGACCATCGGTCCCTCACCCTCGCCGCGGGGAGGGACACTCGACCCGGATGCTGATCTACCGCGCGCACCGACCGCGCGTTCCAGGACTTCCTGGGCCCGATCGAGCAGCCGTGAGATCCGTTGGCGGCTCGCGCCCCGGATAAACGTTTGAGATTCCTGTTCACGTGCGACCGGGTCGCTGCCGATAACCGGGTGGCTCGCCGGGTCACCGGATCCGATGCGAGTCCTACGGAGGGAAACAAAAAGACATGAGGTTTGGAATCGATCTCGCCGCGGGCGGCCCCCGACGGCGCATCGCTGTAGTCACCGCGTCAATGGCCGCGCTTCTCGCGATGTGCGTGGGAACCGGCGCGCTGAAGCCGGCGGACGCCGAGGCGTGGGCCTGGAAGGACAACTGCACCTTCCAAGTCAACAACACGACCGGGATCCAGAACGCCGTGCGCCCGTCGATCTATCTGCCGGCGCTGCCGAACCCGGCGAGCCTCGCCGAGTACGCGATCTTCGCGGTGAAGGGCATTCCGGTCTCCCCGGAACAGGCCGCGTTCGTCAACTGGGGCATACCGCTCTCGAACGGCTGCCACGCGCGAATGCAGTTCGTCAATCCCGGCGCCACTGCCAACTGTGTGGCCGAGGCGCCGACGGAGGGTGCCAACACCTTCTACTGCGACGGCAACTCGAGCTACAAGATCAAGACCGACAACGACGACATCACCGGGGAGGTCTGGATTCCTGGCAAGTCGGGCGGCTCATCCCCGATGAAATCGGGTGAAGCTCAGGCGACCGGAGGCTCGGTCCAGGCCGGCGCCCTGCCCGGAAGCGGCTGGGCCAAGACCGAAGACATCGGTGACTTCGGCATCGCCGGGAAGCTGATGGAAACCGGCGAACTCCCAGCCAGTTGCAACAACAGCGGCAAGGAAACCGCGCCGAATGCGTCGCACGCCGAAATGCTGATCCGCGGTGGCGGCGACGAAGGATCGGGGGCGCTCGTCATGTCATACGACAACGCTGCCCAGGCGACCGCGAGCACCAAGGAAGCCCTCTCCGACCAGAGCATCGCCTGTCTGGTGAAGCTCCTGAACACCCAGGACACCAAGGTCGCGGCCACGCCGCTTCCGACCGAAGACGGTGACGTGGATGGCGATCAACTCGTGATCAGCCGCAAAGGTGACGACGGCGACTTCCGCCCGGTCGCCTACCTCGATGTCATCGGCATGACCGATGGCAAGGAAGCCGCGGTGCAGCTCTACGAGACGGTCGGCTCCGCGCCGAGCGAAACGCAGGAAACCGAAGCGATCGAAGCCGTTCGCATCGGTAGCTAGTACCGGTAACGGAAGCAAAGCCGCTGTCGGAGGCCCGTCCTCCGGCAGCGGCTGAGCCTCCGCCCCGGCCCAGGACTCCGTCGACCCCCGCGTGATGTCGCAATCGGCGGCCCGGCTCCGACTAGGCTGAAAGACCCCGACGGAGGAGGACGCTATGACGACCCAGATGGACGCCGCTGAGCTGAGGGCCGAGCTCGATGCCGCGGAGGAGATCCTGCGCACCGCCACCCTCGCCCGCCTCGCCTACGACGGAATCGACGGCACGCCCCGCGTGATCCCGATCGGCTTCCTCTGGACCGGCGAGGCAGTCGTCGTCGCCACCCACCCCACCGCGCCGAAGTTCACCGCCCTCCGCGCCCGCCCCCGAGTGGCGCTCACCATCGACACCCCGAGCCCGGCCCGCTCCCTCCTCCTCCGCGGCGACGCCGAGATCGACGTAGTCGACGGCGTCGTGCCGGAGTACCTCGAGGCGGCGGCGAAGTCGATGCAAGGCGAAGACCTCACCTCCTTCGAAGCCTCGGTCCGCGAGACCTACGACCGGATGGCCCGGATCAGCATCACCCCCGACTGGGCACGCTACTTCGACTTCACCGCCGGCCGCTTCCCTGACTTCCTCCGCGCGCTGACGGGGTAGGCAGTCACTCCACACACTCATTGTCGTAAGCGACAGGTGGTCCGTCCGTCCGCTTTTCGTCGTAAACGAAGACGGAGGGGAAGGCCACGGCCTCTTCATGGTGCCGGGCCGATGCAGCGCTACGGCCGACCCGAGGAGATGGCCCGAATCGTCCGCTTCCTGCTCTCCGATGAGGCCAGTTACGTCCAGGGCGCCAACTGGTTCGCCCGACGGCGGGATGCAGGCCAGCTGACCAGGAGGGCGGCGTCGACCGAGTCCACCACCCGGGAGTAGCTGAAAAGCTGGCCGAAAGGTGAGAACCTCGTGCCCGTGGATGGGCGGGGATCCGTCAGGGGATCGAGTGCATCACGCGCCGACGTCGCGCCGCTCGCCCGTGCCGTCGCCGCCGCGTTCGAGGACGATCCGATCTTCGGTTGGCTCCTCCCGAACAAGCGCCGGCGACCCGACAAGCTCCTGCGCTTCTTCGCCTTGGAGCTCGAATCCGTCGTCCTTCCGTCAGGCACGGCATGGATGTCGCCTGAGGCCTCAGGCACCTGCCTCGAGCTCCCGCCCGGCAATTGGCGCATGCCACTGCGAACGCAGGCCCTCCATGCCCCTCAGTTCGCCGCCGCCCTCGGTCGTGCCCTACCGAGGGCGTTGATCACGATCACCCAGATGGAGCGACGCCATCTTCGTGACCCGCACTTCTACGTCCCTTATGTCGGGGTCGCCCCGGAGGGTCAGGGCGCCGGCCTCGGGACCAAGCTCCTCGGGAAGACTCTCGAAAGGGCCAACACAGCCGGCCTGCCGACGTACCTTGAGGCGACGTCCGAGCGAAACGCGGCCCTCTACGAGCGCCTCGGGTTCAAGCATCTCGGCCCCTTCACCGTCCTCGGCAGCCCGCCGCTCTGGCCGATGCGCCGCCCTTAGCCAGAACGACGCCTGCGCCGAGCGCGGATGACGCCCTCGACCTGAAA
>JAOPZF010000090.1 GCA_025964255.1 Solirubrobacterales bacterium
CGCCCGGGCCCGGCACCGGCGGGATTGGCGCTCACGCCCCCGCGGCGTCGCGGACGGCGTCCAAGGCGGCGTGGGCGGCGGCGATCTGGGCGGTGAGGGGCTCGGAGCCGGTGCCACCGGCAATCCGCTTCGACTCCAGCCAGCTTCCCCGCTGCAGGACCTCGTAGTACTCCTCGCCGCCGGCGCCGGTGAGGGCGTCGGAGCGGGCTGCGATCTGCTCACGGCTCAGCCCCGAGAGGGTGCCGTCACCGGCGATCGCGTCGCGGACCAGCTCGCCGACGATCCCGTGTGCCTCGCGGAACGGGATCCCCTGGCGGACCAGCAGGTCGGCCACCTCGGTCGCCGCCAGCATCTCGTCGCCGGAGGCCTCCTCGAGCGCCTGGCGGTCGAAGGCGATGTCCTCGAGGATCCCGGCCGTCGCTTCGAGGCTCGAGTCGACGGTGTCGATCGCGTCCCAGAGCGGCTCCTTGTCCTCCTGCATGTCCTTGCCGTAGGTCAGTGGCAGCGCATGCATCACGCCGAGCAGGGTCTGGAGCGCGGCGGCGACCCGCGGGCTCTTCGCCCGCAGCAGCTCGGCCGAGTCGGGGTTCTTCTTCTGCGGCATGATCGAGGAGCCGGAGGAGAACGCCTCGTCGAGCTCGACGAAGCCGAACTCGGTGCTCGACCAGATCACCAGCTCCGAGCCGAGCCGCGAGAGGTGCATCGAGCAGGTCGCCGCGGCGCTCAGGTAGTCGATGACGAAATCGCGGTTGGAGGTGCCGTCGAGCGAGTTCGGCGTGGTCGCGGCGAAACCGAGCTCGGCGGCGACGATGTCACGGTCGATCGGCCAGTTGACCCCGGCGAGGGCGCCGGAGCCGAGCGGCATCACGCTGGACGACCCGGCGGCGAAGGCGAAGCGACGGACATCGCGGGAGAGCATCCAAAAGTAGGCCAACAGGTGGTGGCCGAGGTAGACGGGCTGGGCGCGCTGCAGGTGGGTGTAGCCGGGCATCGGCCAGTCGCGGTGGGTCTCGGCGAGGGCGAGCAACCGCTCCATCGCCTCGCCGCAGAGCCGCATCGCCCGCCGCGAGGCGGCGTTGACGACCATCGCGATGTCGGTGGCGACCTGGTCGTTGCGCGAGCGGCCGGTGTGGAGCTTGCCCGCGAGCGCGCCGATCTCCTCGCCGAGCAGCCGCTCGATCGCCATGTGGATGTCCTCGTCGGACTCCTCGAAGGCGAAACCGGGAGTCTCGATCCGCGCCTGGACCCGCTCGAGGCCGGCGCCGATCTCCTCGGCCTCGGCCTCGGTCATCACGCCGATCCGGGCCAGCGCCCGGGCGTGCGCCTGGGACTGCAGGATGTCGTAGGGGGCCAACTGCCAGTCGAAGGGCAGCGAGCGGTTCATCCGCCAGAAGCGCGGATCGGGCTCTTTGCGGAAACGCGCCGGAGCGTCGCCGTCTGAACCGTCTTGTCCTGGGAAGCGTGCCATCGGTCGCCAGATTATGTTGGTTATCTGGGCCCGCGCCGCGTGGCGTCGACGGCGGCCGCCAGCTCGGTGCAGACCCGCTCGATCTGCTCCTCGGTCATCTGCGGGAAGAACGGCAGGGCCAGCGATTGCGCCGAGGCGGCCTCGGCGATCGGGAACTGGCCCTCGCGGTAGCCGAGCGCGGCGATGTGCGGGAAGAGGTGGACGCTCGGCAGGTAGGACTTCGAGTCGATGCCGCGCTCGCGCAGGCGCAGGATCACCGCGTCGCGGTCGACCTCGTCGGCGAGCCTGACGACGTAGACGAACCAGCTCCGCACCTCGTTGCCGCGCGCCGCCATCGGGGCGGCGATCCTGGGGGCCACGGCAAGCCGCTCGCCGTAGGCGGCGGCGACCGCGGCGCGCTTCTCCAGCAGTCGCGGCAGCTTCTCCACCTGGGCGAGGCCGATCGCCGCGGCGACGTCGGAGAGCCGATAGTTGAAGCCGAGCCGGTCGTGGTCGAGCCAGCCCATGTCGATCGCGCGTCCCTGGTTGCGCTCGCTGCGAAGGCGCGCCGCCGCGTCGGGATCGGTGGGGACGATCATCCCGCCCTCGCCCGTCGTCATCTGCTTGTTGGCGTAGAAGGCGAAGGTCGAGAAGTTGCCACGGGTGCCGACCATCCGGCCCTCGGAGTCGATTGCGCCGAGCGCCTCGCAGGAGTCCTGCAGCACGCCGAGGCCGTGGCGCTCGGCAAGCGCCTCAAGCTCGGGCCAGGCGGCGGGCCAGCCGAAGATGTCGATCGGCAGGAGGCCGACGGTCTTCTCGGTGACGGCGGCGGCGGCGGCCTCGACGTCGATGTTCAGCGTCACCGGGTCGACGTCGACGAAGACCGGTTTCGCGCCCTCGTAGAGCAGGCAGTTGGAGGAGGCGACGAAGGTGAACGGGCTGGTGAGGACCTCGTCCCCCGGCCCCCAGCCGAGCTGGCGGACACCGAGGTGGAGCGCCGCGGTGCCGCTCGACACCGCGACCGCGTCGTCGACCCCGAGGAACTCGGCAAAGGCGCGCTCGAAACGCTCGCCCATCGGACCCAGCGAGAGGCGGCCCGAGCGCAGCACGTCGAGCACCAGCTCCTCCTCGCGCTCCCCGAGCTCCGGTCCGGACAGCGGGATCTGCTCGGCCGCGTCGCTCATTGGAAGGCGTACTCCAGCGAGTCGACCAGCGCCTGCCAGGAGGCCTC
>JAOPZF010000104.1 GCA_025964255.1 Solirubrobacterales bacterium
GACCATCGCCCGCACGCCCGGCGCGAGGAGGTCGCGGAGGCTGCCCTTCGAGCTTGCCTCCTCCTCGATTTCCTACAGCTCCTCCTCGACCTCGTCGTCGGATTCGCGAGCGCGGCCGAGCACCTCGCGGGCCTCATCATCACGCCCCTGCACGACCAGCCAGCGAGGCGAGAACGGCTGGAAGTACATGCCGATCGCCAGCGCCGCGCCGGGGATCGCGGCCAGCCCGAGCATCCAGCGCCAGTTGCCGGTGGCCCCGCCGAAGGCCCAGTTGACGATGTAGGAGAGGAAGATCCCGCTCACCACCATGAGCTGATTGAAGGAGGTGACGCCGCCGCGGATCTTCTTCGGCGCCAGCTCGGAGATGTACATCGGCCCGACGAAGGAGGCGGCGCCAACCGCGATGCCGAGGACGAAGCGCGCCCAGATCAGCTCCCACGAGGATTGCGCCGCGGCCGAGGCGATCGCACCGACGACGTAGATCCCGCCGGCGATGATCGTCGTCCGCCGCCTGGAGATCGCGTCCGCGGCCCAGCCCGAGATCGCCGCGCCGATCACCGCGCCGACCAGCAGCGCGCCGACGAACGCCTGCGCCTCGAACCCGGTCGGCTTGAAGTCCGGTTCGATGTAGAGCAGCGCGCCGGAGATGACGCCGGTGTCGTAGCCGAAGAGGAATCCGCCGAGCGCGGCGATCAGCGCCAGCCGCAGGACGAAGCGGTTGCCCCCTTTGAATGCCTCCCTCAGGAAGTCCATCGGCGCAGGGGTACCCGGTCGAACGGCGATCTCACCGGGCCGGCCCCTCGACCGGCGACGTGCCTTCGGCCTCCTCGCGCAGCTGGTCGAGCGCCTGCCTCAGCAGGCGGGAGATGTGCATCTGCGAGCAACCGATCCGGAGGGCGATCTCGGTCCCCTTTCGGCGTGCGCCCAAATCGGGCGCGTAGCAACCCCGGTTGGTCCGCCCATAGGCTCGATCGAGAGCGTGTGGATCCTTCAAACTTTACGATGATCGGCTGTCGTCATCGCGGTTTCTACCCGCCGCGGAAAACCGTAATCCTCCAACCGCGCCGACCTCGCAACTCTCGTTATCCGTCGGCATAAAGGCCTTCGGGGGGTACTCAGTCGCGACGAGCTGAACCGCGGCGGCGAAGCCGAGCCCGAGGCCGAAAAGCTCGCCGACGCGGAACCGGAAGGGGCGGTGAGCCCCGAGCGCCACGCCGCCGTGCGGATCGCCGGTGAGCTTCGAGCCCTCGAACGGGATCGGCCGCCTCGCCATGCGCTGGGAGGCGACCCCACCGGCGACCCCGCTACCGTCACCAGCATGAAAACGCGAACGCACCTCTACACCTTCCCGATCGAGAACGACTCGGAGCGGGCCGCGGTCGAAGAGGCGCTCGAGAAACTCTCGACCGAGCTCGCACTGACCCACGCCCTGCGCCTCAAGGGCGGCCACCGCGGTCTGATCACGATCCCCGACGTCGAGCCGGAGGACGCCTGGTCGGCGATCGACCGCGTCGTCCCCGACTGGCAGCAGCTCTTCCTGCCGCCCTCTTCGCTCTAGGGAACCCGAGCCCTCGAAGGGGCCCATATGTATGGGCCCCTGCTTCCTTGGTGCGGGGAGGTGGACCCCGCCTGCTTTAGCCGTTGACGGCCTTTTTCAACTCCGCACCGGGAGAGAACTTCGGCGCGGTCTTCGCGGCGATCGTCATCGACTCGCCGGTCTGCGGGTTACGTCCCTCGCGGGCCGGGCGGGCGACGGCCGAGAATTTTCCGAAGCCGGTGAATTTGACCTCGTTGCCTGCGGCGAGCTGCGAGGTGATCTCCGCGATCGTCGCGTCGACGGCGCTCTTCGCCTGGCCTACCTCGAGCCCGGTGCGCTCGGCGACCTGCTTAGCCAACTCGTCCTTCGTGGTGATCGACATCCGTGTCTCCTTTGGTTGCTGTGGCCGGGGAGCATAAGCACACGCTCGGCGTGTTCGCCCCGGCCGCGTGCGGACCCAGTCTCCGCCACGGCCTTGCCCGAGCGGTCGACGGCCGGGTCCCACGCCCGCTTTTACCGCATTTTGCAGCCATATAATGCCCGACACATGGGGCTTTTCGGCGACAAGACGCAGGACCAGGACAGCGGAACCGGGGTCGAGGGCGAGGTCGAGCGCCTGAGCGCTCTGCCGCTGCCGGAGCTGGCTGACTCACCCGCATCGAATGATGTGAGAACGGGCGGTTCGGCTTAGGTTTTGCGTCGCAGTCATCCGTCACACCCCCGAAAGGAACCTCCACTTGCCCTTCGCAGATGTCAGCTTCGGCGACCTGCTTCTGACCGTTTTCGAGATCTCGCTGTTCGTGATCTGGATCTGGATCCTCTTCACGATCATCGGCGACCTCTTCCGCGATCACGACATGTCGGGCTTCGCGAAGGCGATCTGGATCATCTTCCTCGTCTTCATCCCCTACATCTCGATGCTCGTCTACCTGATCGCTCGCGGTTCGGGGATGCGCGAACGGGCGATCAAGGCGCAGTCCGAAGCCAAACACCACTTCGACTCCTACGTGCAGGAACAGGCCCACACCAGTCCGGCCGACGAACTGCACAAACTGAACGACCTGAAAGAAAAGGGTGCGCTCACCTCCGAGGAGTTCGACAAGGCGAAGGCGAAACTGCTCGTCTAGCTAGCGGCGACGCGGGCGGCCCAGGTCGAGTTTTCCCGACCCGGCCGCCCGCGAGATCGCGCTGCCGCCACTACCGCGCAGCACGATCGCGCAGCCGACCGCGATCAACGCGCCGAGGACCGGACCCGCCACGTAGACCCAGTAGCTCGTGAAGTCACCACTGACGAGCGCCGGGCCGAACGAGCGGGCCGGGTTCATCGAGGTGCCGCTGACCGGGGCGGCCCAGAGGCCCGCCAGGGCGATGTATCCGCCGACGGCGAGGGCGGCGATCGGGCCGACGTTCTGCGCCGCCGAGGCGGTGCCGAGGATGACGCTGACCAAGGTCCCGGTCAGCGCCACCTCCATCAGGAACGCCTGCCAGTTGGCGTAGCCGGGACCTGGCAGCGTCGCTCCCAGATGCTCGACGTTGCCGAAGACCGACAGCAGGAAGAGGCAGGCGAGGGTCGCGCCGAGCAGCT
Source organism: Solirubrobacterales bacterium (assembly GCA_025964255.1). Taxonomy (GTDB): domain Bacteria; phylum Actinomycetota; class Thermoleophilia; order Solirubrobacterales; family 70-9; genus VAYN01. The sequence continues at coordinate 3,123 of JAOPZF010000104.1, forward strand.
GGACGATCACGTAGCCGGGCAGGCGTTTCCAGGGGAAGTCACCGCGCAGCGCGAAGGCGAAGGACACCGCCGGGTTGAGGTGGGCACCGGATACGGCGCCCATGAAGAGGATGATTCCCAGGACCATCAGCCCGGGCGCGACCACCGCCGCCGACAGGCTGATCTGGCCCTCCGCGTGAAGGAGGCCACCGCCGGCGGCGACGAGCACCAGCATGAAGGTGCCGAGCAGCTCCGAGAACAGCCGGCGATACTCGAGCCGCGGGTCGTCGAAGTCTTTGCGGTCGCCGAACTCGAGCTCCAGCAGGTGGCGGGCCCGCGGGGTAAGAGGTATCCCGGCGAGGTCGTATCCGGGGGCCTCGGCGTCGTGGGCGGGAGCGGGAGCGGGATCTTTGGGCACGTCTGCCATCTGGTTCCCGCTCGTCAGCTCAGCGCGGCGCGGTGTCGGGGGAGGGACGGTCGGGCTCCAGCAGGCCGGCGGCGCGCGCCTGTTCGACCGCCGCCCGCCTCGAGCTGACCCCGAGCTTGCGGTAGACGCCCTGCGCCTGCGTCTTCACCGTGTTCGGCGAGACGAACACCTGGCCGGCGATCTCTGGAAACGAGAGGTGGGTCGGCAGGTACTGCAGGACCCGCAACTCGGCCGGGGTGAGGTCGTGGACGCCGGAGGCGGAGACGGTCGCGATCGCGATCTCGGCGTCGGCGATCCAGGTCTCGAGGACGATCGCGTCGGGGGTCAGCTTCAGGACCCGCGCCGCTTCCGACAGCATCTTCGTCGCGGCCGGAGCGTCGCCGAGGCGCACGGCCGCGCGGGCGAGAGCGATCCAGGTCTCCGCCTCGTACCACGGGGCGAAGTCTTCGAGCTGCTCGAGCAGCTGCTGACCCTGACGCAGATCCGCGGCCGCCTCCTTGATCCGGCCGGTGCGCGACCTGACCACCGCGGAGACCGACATCGACAGCGCCATCATCGGGTAGTCGCCGATCCCCGAGCGATCGAGCTGCGCGCGCGCCTGCGAGGCGAGCATCTCGGCCAGCGTCCAGTCGTCCTCCTCGATCGCCAGCAGCGCCAGCTGGGACAGGCAGAGCACCTGGACGTTCGGGGCGCTGACCGCGCCGCGGCGGGCGCCGTCGGTCAATTTGTCACGAGCCTTCTCGCGGAACCCCTGCAAATGAAGTCCGACGCCCTCGATCAGCCGGCACATCGACATCCAGGGGCTATCCCCGGGAAGGAGCTCGGCAGCGAGGGCGGTGCGATCGGCGATCGCCCCCACCCCACCCCGCGCCAGCGCCGCCTCGATCAGCCCGAGCCCGCCGGTCAGGACCGTGTTCTTCTCCGAAGGCGGTTCCTTCTCGATCAGCGCCGCCGCGACCGACGCCCAGTGTTCGGTCTTGGCGCCGGCTCCCTGGGTGATCTGGGCATAGGCGGCGGTCAGGCTGAGGGCGGCGTCGGTGGCGACCGTCTGCTCGCCGAGATGATCGAGCCAGCCGATCACCGTCGCGTTGCGTCCCCGCGTGGTGAACTCGGGGATCCCCATCCAGAGCAGCTCACCGGCCCGGTCCAGGGCGCCGCCTTCGACCGCGTGGCTGATCGCCCGGTCCCAATCGCCGTGCTCGACCCACCACTCGGAGGCGCGCCGATGCAACCCCGCCTCCTGCTCGGGCTCGGAGCGCCGCAGCTCGGCGCGCAGCATCTCGCGGAAGAGTGGGTGGAACCGGAACCACTCGTCGCGGCGGTCGAGCGGGGTGAGGAGCATGTTCGAGCGCGAGAGCTCGCGAAGCTGCGTCGCCGAGCCTTGGCGGCCGAGGACCGAGTCGCAAAGGTCGCCGCTCAGTCGGTCGAGGACCGAGGCGCGGCGGAGGAAGTCCAGCTGGCTGCGGCCGACCGGCTCGAGGAATTCTTCCCTGATGTAGTCGACGACGAACCGGTCGTCGCCGGCAAAGCGATCGATCGCCTCGTCGCGCTCAGGCGAGTCGCGCAGCGCCAGCCCGGCCAGGTAGAGGGCCGCGGGCCAGCCCTCGGTCCGCCGCACCAGCGTGTCCAGCTGCTCGGGTGTGACGTTGAGGCCGAGGGACCGCAGTAACTCGTCGCATTCGCCCTTGGTCATCACCAGGTCCCGGGCGCCCAGCTCGTTGATCCCACGGTAGGCCCGCAACCGGCCGATCGGCAGCTCGGGCTCGGTCCGGGCGGCGATTACAAGCTGGGATCCCGGCGGCACGTGGGCGGCGAGCGCGGTCACCACGTCGAGCGCCCGGGCGCTTTTGATCCGCTCGAAATCGTCGAGCACGAGGACGAACGGGAGCTGCCGCCCCTCCAGCGCGCTCCCGAGGCGGGGCAGCACGACGTTCTCGATGTTCGGCTCGAGATTGGCGAGTGCGACACCGACGTCGGGCGCGACCTTCTCGATCGGGTCGAGCGCGCCGATGATCGAGGCGATCAGCATCGCCGGATCGTTGTGGGCGTCGCCGAGGATCAAGGTCGGGTACGGCCGCGGGTCGCGCTCGGACCATTGCTCTATCAGGACCGACTTCCCGTAGCCCGAAGGGGCATGGAGCAGGACCAACGTCGCCGAGGACTCCTCGAGCCGGGCAAGCAGGCGGGGCCGCTCGACCAGACGATTCGTCGTAGCCAGCATGGATGCAGTTAAACACGCGACCGCGTAAAGGTTGAAAACTTTTGCTAATCGCGGCGCGACAGGTCCAGCGGGTGGACCCAGGTGTCGACAAGGTCGTGGCCGTCGGCGGCCTCGACCGCGTCTCGCAACGGGATCGCCCAGCGGTGCTCGAGCAGGACCACCGCCGCCGCCAACCCGGCGGGGATCACGTCGGCCAGGAACCACACCTCCGAGGGGTCGAGCAACGAGCCGTTCTGGGCCACCACGTCGACTCCGTGCCCCAATCGATCGACCGCGCTCCCGTCGTCTTCGGCACAGACCCCGAACAGTTCGCGGACCAGGGCGCCGTACTCCGCTGCCTCCGCGTCCGGGAGATCGCTCGCCCCGAGCTCGACGATCCCACCGTCCTCGTCCTTGGCGACGAACAGCAGGTCGAGCAGACGCACGGCGTCCTGCTCGCGGAGGCGACGGAGCTCCTCGAGGACCCGGCCGTCGAACTTCCCGTTCGCGAAAGCGATGACGAGCAGCTGGACGGGCCCCGGGTCGGGCGGGCGGCCGGCCACACTAGATCCCTGCCGTCAGGCGGGCGTGCTCGGAGTCGTATTGCTCCTGGGTCAGAACGCCGTCGTCGAGCAGGGATTTGAGTTTCGTCAGGGCGTCGATCCGATTCGCCTCCGACGCGGCGTGCTCGGCCGTCTCGGGCGCGGACCCACCGACCTCTTGACGCTTACCGATCTCGTATCCCGCTCCTCCGACCATCGCCGCCCTGATCAGAGGCCTCCTCGACAGGGGCATCTGCCCCTCCTTTGCGGTTGTGGGACCGTTGATTTGGCCAAGCTCCACCTAACCACCGGTCGGCGCTCCCCCGCATCGTCTGAACCGTGTGATTTTCGCGCCGCGCTAGGTGTGGAGGGTCAGGAGGCCGAACACGAGCAAAGGCACCTCGATCAGCATCGCCTGGATGAGACAGAAGCCGATGACCACCAGGGCGGTCGGGACGGTGGCCGCACCGAGCTCGTAGCCACCCTCAACACGCTCGCTTCGAAGCTGTCCATCAGACGCCGCTCTCGACGACGAGCTCGCCCGCGTCTCGGGCGTTCGCCACCACTTGGTAGTCGGCCTCGTTCTGATCGGCGTAGGCCTCCGAGAACTCGGCGATCGCGCGATCGAACTTGTCGCTCTCGCCGAGGTACTCGGCGATCGCCCGGCGATCGCCGGTGCGGGCGTGGGCCCGCGCCAGGCTCCAGCCGCAGAGGCCGGCGTAGGTGGCCATCGTCGGCGCGCTCATCAGCTCGATCTCGGCCGAGCCCTTGCCGTCCCACAGCTGCCGCACGTAGAAGTCGCGCTGCTTGCCGTCGATCCCGGTGACCTTCAGCCAGCCGAGCAGCACGTCGCTCGCGGCCTGGGTCAAGCGCTGGCCGGCGACCACCCGGTGGCCGTGGTTCTCGTACTTGCTGGGTCCCGCGAACGGCTCGAGCACCGAGGGCCCGGCTTCCTTCATCTGCAGGAAGAGAGGGTCCTGCTCGTCGCGGCCGAACAACAGGGCGATCCAGGCGCGGGTGCCGACGCTGCCGACACCGACGACTTTGTGGGCCGCGTCGATGTATTGGTAGCCCGCGGCGAGGACCTGGGCCTGATCGTCGAGTGAGTCGCGATAGGTGGCGAGCAGGCCTTCGATCAGCTTGCTGATCTCGGCCGGGTCCC